>DDMF01000097.1:15778-23878 GCA_002340515.1 Rhodobacteraceae bacterium UBA2553
ACTGGCGCAATGATCCTTGGCGCTTTGCTGGATGAAATGGAGCGGTCGGACAAAGAAACCGGTCTGGCCACGCTTTGCATCGGCTCCGGTATGGGCGCCGCCACCATTCTTGAACGCGTATAAGAAGGAGACGTAATTATGGCTGATTTCACATTAAACGTGGACGCCGATGGCGTCGCCACCATCACCTGGGATGTTCCGGGTAAATCAATGAATGTGCTGTCTTATGAAGCACTTGCCGAGCTGAACGCCCATGTGGACACCGTTCTGGCCGATGATGCGATCAAAGGCGCAATCATCACATCCGCAAAGAAAGATTTCGCAGGCGGCATGGATCTGAACGTCATCGCGCAGATGAAATCCGATGCCGGCGACGATCCGGCCAAGGGGTTGTTTGATGGCATTATGTCGATGCACGCCGCCCTTCGCAAAATCGAATGCGCGGGCATGGATCCCAAAACCAACAAAGGCGGCAAACCGATTGTCGCCGCCCTGCCCGGCATCGCGCTTGGCATCGGCCTAGAAATCCCGCTGGCCTGTCACCGCATCATTGCGGCCGACAATCCAAAGGCCAAAATTGGCCTGCCCGAAATCCTTGTGGGGATTTTCCCCGGCGCTGGCGGCACCACGCGACTGTCGCGCAAAATGGGTGCGATGAACGCGGCCCCGTTCTTGCTCGAAGGTAAAACTGTCTCGCCCGACAAAGCCAAAGCGGCGGGGTTGATCGACGNNNGGTTGTGCCCGCAGATGAGCTTCAGGCACGCGCCAAGGAATGGGTGCTGAACGCAACCGACGCCGACATCGTGAAACCATGGGACGCCAAGGGATATAAAATGCCCGGCGGCGCGCCTTACCACCCCTCGGGCTTTATGACCTTTGTCGGCGCTGGTGCGATGATCCACGGCAAAACCAATGGTGTCTATCCGGCGGCCAAGGCATTGCTGTCTGCCGTCTACGAAGGCGCTTTGGTGCCATTTGACGACGCGCTGCGGGTCGAATGCCGTTGGTTCGTGAATATACTGATGGATCCAACCTCTTCGGCCATGATCCGGTCGCTGTTCATCAACAAACAAGCGCTTGAAAAAGGCGCTGTGCGTCCGAAAGACGTGAATGATCAGTCGGTTAAAAAGGTTGGCGTTCTGGGTGCTGGCATGATGGGGGCCGGCATTGCGCTGGTGTCTGCTATGGCCGGGATGGAGGTCGTGTTGATCGACCAGACCCAAGAGGCCGCCGACCGGGGCAAATCCTATTCGGAAACGTACCTCGACAAAGGGATTGCGCGCAAAAAGGCCACCCCTGAGAAGAAAGAGGCCGTGCTGTCCGCCATCACCGCAACAACCGATCTTGACGCCCTGAAAGGTACTGACCTGATCATCGAAGCGGTCTTTGAAGACGTGGGCGTCAAAGCTGAGATGACCAAGAAGGTCGAGGCGGTTGTGGGGGCGGATTGCATCTATGCCACCAACACCTCAACCCTGCCGATCACCGAACTGGCAAAAGCCAGCGCACGCCCTGATCAATTCATCGGCATCCACTTTTTCTCGCCGGTTGAGAAGATGATGTTGGTGGAGATCATCAAAGGCAAAGAGACCGGCGACCGGGCCACGGCAAAAGCGCTCGATTACGTGCGCCAAATCCGTAAAACCCCGATTGTTGTGAACGACGCGCGCTTTTTCTACTGCAACCGTTGCATCATTCCTTACATCAACGAAGGCATGCGGATGGTTGGCGAAGGTGTCAGCCCCGCGCTGGTCGAAGGGGCCGCGAAATTGCTGGGCTTCCCGGTTGGGCCGCTGCAATTGGTGGATGAGACGTCCATTGATCTGGGTGTAAAGATCGCCAAGGCAACCAAGGCCGCGATGGGCGATGCATATCCCGACAGCGCTGTGGACGACATCATTTTCTGGATGGCGGACGAAGGGCGTTTGGGGCGCAAGGCAAATGCGGGCTTCTATGACTATGATGCCAAAGGCAAACGCACGGGGTTGTGGGCAGGTCTGGCCGACAGGTTCCCACAGGCTGACGACCAACCTGATCTGACCGAAGTGAAGCATCGTTTGATGATGAGCCAGGTGCTTGAGGCGGTGCGGGCGTTGGAAGAAGGAGTGCTTGAAGACATCCGCGAAGGCGACGTGGGCGCAATCCTTGCATGGGGCTTTGCCCCTTGGTCCGGCGGTCCATTCAGCTGGCTGGATATGCTGGGCGCGCCTTATGCAGCGGAAGTCTGTGATCAGTTGACCGAAAAATTCGGCGACCGGTTCACCACCCCCGCGCTTTTGCGCGAAATGGCCGAAAGTGGCGAAGGGTTTTACGAGCGGTTTGACAAAAGCGCCGATGCCGCCGCCTAGCACGTTTTGCGGTGAACCGATCAAAGGCCCGGCACTTTGCTGGGCCTTTTTCGTTGAGAACCCTACAACTGAGGCCAGCCTTTGCATTGTGCCGGTGGCTCCTTTACACTTGCCCGATCCTCACGGCACACCCCGCGCCTTGCTTCAAGCCTATGCCACCTTATGACAACATCAGGCCGGATGGCTAAGCGGACACAGCTGATTGGGGTGAAACCTGAGGACATCCAAATGCGCACGTTGTTCACAAAGATCTGGGCGATACGCCGTGCAGTCATCCTTTATGTTTTGTTGCTTGGTGGGGGATGGATGCTGGGCGTGCTTCTGCGAACCCACACGCTTCCTTACCTTGCTGAAGTGAGTGGCCCAAAACTGCAGACCCTCATGATCTTCACACTCTTCGTCTATGTGCTGACAAGCGCCATTCCCTTTGTACCCGGTGCCGAAATCGGTTTTGCGCTTTTGATGATCTTTGGCGCAAAGGTGGCTGGGATTGTCTATCTAGGTATGGCGGGCGCCTTGATCCTGTCTTTTGTGGTTGCGCGCACCTTGCCTTTGGCGGTTCTTGCGCAGGGCTGTCACTGGATTGGGCTCAACCGGGCCGCTCAGTTGATGGAAGATCTGGACACGATCCCAGCCCACCAACGCCCACAGGTATTTGCCAACCGTCTTCCACGATCCTTTGGTCCAAAACTCGTGAAAAGCCGCTATCTTCTTTTTGCACTCGCCATAAACACACCGGGAAACACCGTGATCGGCGGGGGAGGAGGCTTGGCTTTTATGGCAGGGATCTCAGGGCTTTATAGTTTTTGGACATATGTGCTGGTCGTTATCTGCGCGGTTGCGCCGGTTCCTATTTTATTTGCATTGTCTGCTTGAGCAGAAAACATTATCGGGTGCCTACAGGGCCATTAAAACCGGAAATTGAACTGAAGGCCACTACACGTTGACGGTCCTTTATTTAAAACATTATGATTGCATTTAGCAATCATAATCATATCCGAACCGTACGACATCATCCGCGCAACAGGAGGCGACAATCTCCACCAATTCACTCGTATAAACCTCACGGAAATCCCCTATTCTCGCGGATCTGTTTTCATGTGGCAAAGGATGTAACGCAAACCCGAGATGCGCTTCCAGGGGTGCAAGATCTTCTTCGACATGTTCAAGCCGGATAAAGGAATTGGCGCGCTCAACCCCTTGCGCATCCGTTACATAGCTCGAAATCGGCGTGGCACGAAAACTCAGCTGTGTGCTCGGCGCCCGCAAAAACCCCGCGAAATCAGTAGATTTTGCCAGCTGCACCGCCGGGTGATCAAACCCCTGCCCCCGTAACCAATGGTAATAGCTGACCATGCGATCCCAGGGATTGCGCACCAATGTGAAGACGAAATAGTCGCGCATCTGTTCTGGCGTCACCAGCCCTTCAATGTCACGCACTGTCGAATGTTTCCACAACCGCCCCGCCGATTGCACCTCTTTCAACCTGTGCCGACGCTTAACAGCTTTAGGCGTGTCGCCCAGCATGATGTCATCCTTCATCGCCCGCGCCTCTAGCGCCAAAGCCAAGGAGGTGCCCCCGGTTTTGGGGGCATGAACAAAGATATAGCGGCGACCATGAGAGATAATCATAGCCCACTCTACCCCGTCAGCTCGTTTGGCGCGAGCGCAGAGAGATCACAATGCCCGACAAAATAATGAAGCCCATGCCCATGGCCATCATCAGATCAACCGTTTGCGAAAACATCAGGTAACTCCACCCAGCGGCAAACACCAAAAGCGAGTATTCATAAATCGCAACCTGCGCCGCATCCCCCAATTGGTAGCCGCGAAAGATCAAACCAACCGCAAATATTGACCCAATAGCTTGCAACACCGTCAGCCCCATTGACAGATGTCCCATCGGGCCAAAGCCTCGCAGGATAAATCCGTCCGCTCCGGCAGGGATATCATGGGGCCACAGGGTCATCACGGTGGCGCCAACCAGGCCAAACAGGCCGAGTGACAGGAAAAAATAAAACAGCATCGACATCGCCGTTTCACCGGTACAATACTGCCGCGTGGCGATCGCACCGCAGGCATAGAAAAAGCCAGCAATGATCGGAAACAGCGCCAAAGTGTTCACCCCACCCTCAAACGGGCGCAACACCAATAGCACGCCGACAAAACCGATGGCCCCCGCCAAGATGCGCATGGGCCCCACTCGTTGTCGCAGGAACACGGCGGATAAGAGCATCACCCAGATCGGCGCGGTAAACAGACCGGCCGCTGCCTGCGCCAAGGTCAAAAACGCAAGGCTACCAAAATACACCAGTATCGCCAGCCCGGTCATCCCGCCGCGCAAAGCCACCGCCCAATGGCGTTTGGGGGCGACATTGATCCATCCGATCCGCGCCAACCCAACCATGATCGACACCGCAATACAGGCGCGCACAAAGTGAAACTGCCAAAGGCCCGTATCCCGCGCAATCACCGCCACCGCATTGTCCAACCCACCCAGAACAAACATCGCAAAGATCACCACGCTTGCGGCGGCAAGTGGGCGATCCTGCGCGTTTATCACATCAGGGGCGGCGGAAGGGGCAGCCATGTCGTTTTCCTACTCTCATTTGGGCGTTTGCACCATTGACCCGAACGGGGGGGATCTGGTCTGTTTTGAAAACGACATAGTGCAAAATGAATGCTGGCGAAAGATCAGCATCACACAGGGAGAGTGATATGGGTTGGATGGCTGATGAGACCGGGCTTGAAAAGACCGCTGCGAATTTTGTACCCCTGACGCCGCTGTCGCACCTTCAGCGCGCGGCAAAGGTGTTTCCAAAACGCGAGGCCCTTGTCTATGGCGACCAGCGCCTGACCTATGCGCAATATCACATGCGGGTCAGCAAGCTGGCCTCGGCCCTTGTGGCGCGTGGCATTCAGCCCGGTGACGTGGTGGCGACCCTTTTGCCAAACACCCTGCCCCATGTGGAAGCCGGTTTTGCCATCCCAGCCTGTGGTGCCGTGCTGAACACCATCAACGTGCGGCTGGACGTTGACACCGTGGCCTATATTTTTAATCACGGCGAAGCCAAGGCGGTGCTGGTCGACAGCCAGTTCCTGCCGCTTGCCGAGGCCGCCATTGATCTTATGCAAGGCCCCGCCCCTTTGATTATTGAAGTGGGGGATGCGCCCGCGGGTCACCCCGCCTCTGGTCGCCATACAGAATATGAAGACGTGGTGGCCGCTGGCAATCCAGACTTCGCATGGATCATGCCGCAAGACGAATGGGAAAGCCTTGCGCTGAATTACACCTCAGGCACCACCGGGCGCCCCAAGGGGGTGGTCTATCATCATCGCGGTGCGTACCTCATGACCATGGGCACGCCAATCAGCTGGAACATGGGGCTATACCCGAAGTACCTCACCATTGTGCCGCTGTTTCATTGCAACAATTGGAACCACAGCTGGATGATGCCCATCTTAGGCGGAACCATTGTGTGTTGTCGCGATGTGACCGCCAAAGCGATCTATGATGCCATTGCTGACGAAGGCGTGACCCATTTCGGGGGCGCGCCCATTGTGCTCAATATGATCGTGAACGCAGCTGACACCGACCGCAAACCCTTTGACCACATTGTCGAGGTGTTCACCGCAGGTGCCCCGCCCCCTGCCGCCACCCTCGCCGCGGTAGAGCCGCTTGGCTTTAATATCACCCAGGTTTACGGGCTGACCGAGACCTATGGTCATGTCACCGAATGCCTGTGGAACGGCCCGGAATGGGATGATCTGCCACAGGCGGAACGCGCCGCGATCAAGGCCCGCACCGGGGTTGCCTTCCCCCAAATGGAAGACATCACCGTCTTGGATGATGACATGCAACAGGTCGACATGGATGGGGTCACCACAGGCGAGATTATGATCCGGGGCAACTCGGTCATGAAAGGTTATCTGAAAAATCCCGATGCCACCGCCGAGGCGTTTCAGGGTGGGTATTTCCATTCCGGCGACATCGCCCACCAAACCCCCGACGGCTATATCCAAATCACCGATCGTGCCAAGGACATCATCATTTCCGGCGGCGAAAACGTCAGCTCAGTGGAAGTGGAAGGCGCGCTGATGCATCACCCGGCCGTCAGTCTTTGCGCCGTGGTTGCCAAGCCAGACCCACAATGGGGCGAGGTTCCACATGCGTTTGTCGAATTGAAAGACGGCGTCGATATCTCTGAAAAGGACCTGATTTCCTTTGTTCGTGAACGTCTGGCAGGGTTCAAAACCCCAAAGGCGGTGGAATTTTGCGAGCTGCCCAAAACCTCTACCGGGAAAATCCAAAAGTTTGAACTGCGCAAACGGGTGAAACCACCCGCATAAACACAGTGCCCAGCGTGCTAACCCCAATCGACAAAGCACAAAATCCAAAGTAACCTTGGTGCAACGATAGCAACAAAGAGCAGCCCGTCCGACCATGACGGCCCTTAAGAAATATGACCGGTTAGAAGCGCCGGGGGTTTGGTGTGCATCGCCTGATGCGCAGCGCGTGAATGTCATTGTCTCGCTGGGCGACGCCGCCCTGACCATTTCCAACATGTCTGACATGGCCTTGACCCATTGGTCCTTGCCCGCAGTTCGGCGGATCAATCCGGGCACGCGCCCCGCGCTGTTTGCCCCATCGGAAGAGGTCTTTGAAGAGCTCGAAATCGACGATTCCACCATGATCGACGGCATCGAACGGGTGCGAAAGGTGATCGAGAAACGTCGCCGCCATCCCGGCCGTCTGCGCCACCTGATCACCGGTGGCGTGTTGGCCGGTTTGGTTGCGCTTGGCGTCTTTTGGCTGCCAGGGGCGCTGCGCGATTATACAGTCGCGGTGGTGCCGGACCCCACACGCCAGAAGATCGGCCAGCGTATCTTAAACCGCATCGACCGCGTGGCAGGCAAGCAATGCGATGGGATCCTCGCCCGTTCGGCACTGGATATGCTGGGGCGGCGGGTGCTGAGCGCCCGCGCCCCGCGCTTGATTGTGCTGACCGGGGGCGTGCAAGCCGCCGCCCATTTGCCCGGCCACATCACCCTGTTGAACCGCGCGCTGATTGAGGATTATGAGGAACCCGATGTTGTGGCAGGCTTCATCCTTGCCGAAGATCAACGCCGGATCCAAACCGACCCAATGCTCGGGCTTTTGCATCACGCCGGGCTGCGCGCCACGGTGCAACTTTTGACGACCGGCAACATGCCAAATGAAGCGATCGACCGTTATGCAGAATGGCTGCTGACTTCAACCGCTGACCCATTGACAGCCGAAGCCATCTTGCCACGCTTTGCAGAGGCGGGCATCCGTTCCACCCCATATGCATATGCGCTCGACCTGACGGGCGAGCAGACCATTGCATTGATCGAGGCCGATCCGATCCCGCTCAATACCGCCATCCCATTATTAAGCGATGGGGATTGGGTGCGGCTTCAGGGAATTTGCGGCGAATAACCTCGGCGTTTCCTCAGCTATTCCCATTCCGTAAAAAAGCCCCGCTGCTTGCGCATGGGGCTTTTCTAGCTCAGTGATCCGTCTTTATTTCCGCAATTTCGCTTTCGCAAACCCTGCCCCACGCAGTTGCGACAGCGCCGCCGTCAGGCTGGTCTGGCGCGAAAACGGGCCTGCCATGATTGTCTTAACTCCTGATTTTGAGGTCAGGCTGGACACGGTCATCCCCATACGCTGCAGCTTGATGATCACGTTTCGCGCCTGAGCGGGATCAGCAAAGCCCCCCACCTGAAC
>DDMF01000097.1:23889-24787 GCA_002340515.1 Rhodobacteraceae bacterium UBA2553
CATAGCGGTGGCTGGCCGCTTGGGCGCTTACGGATTTTGTGGCCGAAATGGGTGCCCCACGCGTGGACAGGGTTTCGGCACCACCAACAGCAGGGCTGCCATAGACCGGCACCGGTACATAATTCAACGTGCCAGAGCGCGGCGCCTTACGCCCAAATATTTTCGCCCCAGTCAGGGCATTTTGCTTTGGAAGTTGCACACCAATGAGCTGTCGCGGCGCTTTTTCGGTCCAGATTTGCGCCGATTGCGCATCCCCCCCGATGGTGCGCACACCGCGCATTGGGTTCAGTCGGTCATCGCCCCACGCAGGCTTATACCCCTGCGGCACCACCACCGGCATATTCGAGGCCACATAGGTCTGCGGCGCAATCACGGTCGACGGCGAGAGCACTGATTTGTCAAGATCGCGACGGCGCACAACGTTGTACTGACGCGGCGCATGTCCCACCCCTTGGTTTACCGTAACCGACATCACAGGGACCGGAGCGTAGGACGCAGTGGCCGACACCGGCGTATAAGCCGCCACATTTGATGGATGCGGCATGGTCACAACGCGGGTGCGCTGGCCATTTCCACCGGCCACCACATAGCTGACCGGAGCGATCTGTTGCGGGCCGCATCGCACAGGCAAATTCGTTCCGTTCAAATACACTTGGCTGACGCCGGATCGCGCGGGGCAATTGACCCGAACGGTGCGTGTGACGGGGCCATCATTTGCCAAGATCGCATCGGTTTCCACGCGGCCCAACCCCGCTTGGTTTGTGACGGGCACGCCCGACATCGCACCGGAGTTTGTTTGGGCCGCGTAGCGACCAGACCAAAGTGGCGCGGGTTGCGCACGCGGCGGCAAACCGTCGGCCACAGCGCCGAACCCAACCGCTGGCGGCAATGCGGGGCC
>DDMF01000097.1:24793-24951 GCA_002340515.1 Rhodobacteraceae bacterium UBA2553
GCCCCAGTAGAGCGCACAGGTCGCGGCGTGGCCGACATCTGAATGGCTTTGGGCAAGGGCGCGACATTCGCAACCGGGGCTGGCTGAACAGAGGCCAGAACATTTGATTGCGCTTTGGGCAAAGGTTGAGGCTTTGGTGCAGGCGCCGCGACGACGGG
>DDMF01000097.1:25039-30090 GCA_002340515.1 Rhodobacteraceae bacterium UBA2553
TTCTGCCGCAACCTCAGCTGGCGTAGGTGCCTGTGCCGCGATGGTCTGGGCTTGGCTTGCCCCACCGGTGGGCTGCGCACCACACAACACTTTGCGGCTGCGTGACACACGCGGCACCCAAGTGACATTTCCGGCGAAACCAGCGCGAATGTAAACACATCCCCGACTGTCGACATATGTATCGCCGGTGAAACTGGCGGGCGGATATTCGGCTGGTTGCGCGCCTTTTTTCAAACTCAAAGCCTGTGCGCTTCCGGCGGATAATCCTGCGATGATAGCCAACATGGCTACAGATTTTTTAAACATATCTGTTGTGCCCCCACACACAAAACATTGAGGTTTACAATGCCGAATGGCCTTTTTGAAGTAAAGACATAATACCATCGGACAATCCGCAATGTGAGGGGAACTTCGTATAATTTTTGTCACAAAAGGATAGTTTGTAGCGCATTTGCGCATCCTAAACAGGAAACCATCCTCGCCTTACCATATACAGCGGGGATCGATGATTTGTCCTATTTTGTACCGAACATACGGTCACCCGCATCGCCAAGTCCCGGGACAATATAGCCTTTTTCATTCAGCTTTTCGTCCAAAGACGCGGTAACAATCGGCACATCTGGATGTGCTTCTTTCATGCGCGAAACCCCTTCGGGTGCCGCCAAAAGACACAGAAAACGGATGTTTTTCGCACCAGACTTCTTCAGCATATCAATGGCCGCAACCGAACTGTTACCTGTTGCAAGCATGGGATCCACGGCAATCACCAGACGTTCGTCCATGTGATCCGGCACTTTGAAATAATACTCAACCGGTTCAAGCGTTTCTTCGTCGCGGTAAAGCCCGACAAACCCAACGCGCGCAGATGGGATCAGCTCAAGCACCCCATCGAGCAACCCGTTGCCTGCACGCAGGATCGACACCAGCGCAAGCTTGCGCCCTGCCAAGGTCGGCGCGTCCATCTCTTGCATCGGGGTGGTGATGGTCTTTGACGTCATCGGCAATTCGCGGGTGATTTCATAGGCCAAAAGCTGGCTGATCTCGCGCAGAAGCTGGCGAAATACGCTGGTGGGTGTGCCCTCTTCGCGCATCAAGGTCAGCTTGTGTTGCACAAGAGGGTGATCAACAACGGTCAGATGGTCATACATGGTCAGTCTCCAGCTTTTTGGCGATGCGCGCTTTGGTATCGGCATCGCAGAACGCGGCCTCAAGTGCAACATTGTTCAGATCGGAAAAATCACTTTCTTCCCAGTCAAAGACGCGCGACAGATCCTCGTATTCTTTGGTCATTGTCGTGCGGAAAAACGGCGGATCATCGGTCGAGACCGTGACCTTTACGCCCGCATCGCGCAACTTGGCAATCGGGTGGTCTTCCAGCTTGTCATAGACGTCGAGGAACACATTTGAACCGGGGCAAACCTCAAGCGTGGTGCCCTCTTCTATCATCCGCTCAACCAGTGCGTTGTCTTCAATGGCGCGGACTCCATGCCCAATGCGTTGCACCTTCAAGGCGTCCAACGCTTCACGGATTTCATCTGGCCCGTTCCATTCGCCCGCATGGGTGGTCAGCTGCAAGCCCGCCTCGCGCGCCATGTCATAAGCATAGGCAAAATCAGATTGATTGCCCGCCTTCTCATCGCCGCCCATACCGAACCCAACAATCCAATCACCCGCTGTTTCCTGCGCACATTTGGCCGTTTCCACTGCCACTTCACCGCCAAAGTGGCGAATGCACGTGACAATGCCGCGCAAGGTGATGCCCATCGTGCGCTCAGCCTCATCCGCCGCATCTTTAATTGCCGCAAGATAGTCTTTCCACGCCACAACATCGCGCCCCCCACAGAAATCAGGCGAGATGAAACTTTCCGCATAGACAACACCCTGCTTGGCGCTTTCTTCCAAAATCGCCAGCGTCAGGCGACGGAAATCTTCTGGACTTTGCAACACAGAGGTTGCCGCCTCATAAACCTCAAGAAAATGCCAGAAATCACGGTAAGCATACCCCCCATCCGGGGTGAAAATGCCCGAGATATCCATGTTCTTTTCGGCGGCAAGCCCCCGGATGAACGCAGGCGGCGCGGCCCCTTCGTGGTGCATGTGAAGCTCAACTTTTGGTAAGCTTAGAAAACTCATAGAAAACTCCTTCCGGCGCCGCGCGGCCCCAGCCCCAGATGCGCCGCAACCGAGGCCCCGATGTCAGAAAATCCGCAAATGCCAATCTCTTGCGGGCCAAGCCCGGCCCCAATCACAGGGACACGTTCGCGGGTATGATCGGTCCCCACCCAGCTTGGATCATTGCCGTGATCTGCGGTAAATAAGATCAAATCCCCGTCGCGCATCTTGGCAAACACGCGCGGCAATTGACTGTCAAACCATTCCAGCGCCCGGGCATATCCCGATACGTCGCGACGGTGGCCAAATTTGGAGTCAAACTCGACAAAATTGGCAAACACCAGATCACCGTCTTCAGCGCTGTCAAAACTGTTGATCAGATGCTCCATCAAATCAACATCAGCCCCTTTTTTTAGCGTATCAATACCGCGATGCGCAAAGATATCACCAATCTTTCCAATAGCATGCACCTTGCGCCCCGCGGCCCCAACCCAGTCACACAAGGTGGGTTCCGGTGGTGTGATTGCAAAATCACGACGGTTCACAGTGCGCTTAAATCCGTCAACCTCATTGCCCAAAAACGGACGCGCAATCACCCGCCCAACATTCAATTTATGCACCACAGGCGCCAGGTCTTCGCACAGCTTCACCAGCCGCTCGAGGCCAAATACCTCCTCATGTGCAGCAATCTGCAACACGCTGTCGACGGAGGTATAAACGATCGGCCAACCGCTGCGCATGTGTTCCGGGCCAAGATCTTCAAGCACCGCTGTGCCTGAGGCATGTTTGTCGCCCAAGACCCCATCCACACCTGCAAGACGGCAAATCTCGGCCGTGATATCCGCGGGAAAAGCAGGTTGAGTGTCAGGAAAATACCCCCACTCCCAAGGCACCGGCACACCGGCGATTTCCCAATGCCCGGTGGGCGTGTCTTTCCCCACAGAAACTTCCTGCGCAGCGCCCCAAAGCCCGGCAGGTACAGCACCGAATCCCGGCATTTCGTCGCCCGAGGATGCGCGCACCGCCGCCCCCAGTCCCAACGCATCAAGATGAGGCATTTTCAAAGGGCCAGTCCGCCCCTCGTCCGCACGCCCTTCGGCACAGGCCTGCGCGATATGCGCGAGGGTGTTTGCCCCGGTGTCAGGGACAGTCTTGTCATTAAAAAAATTGTCGGCGTCCGGCGCACCACCACAACCGACGGAATCCATCACAATCAAAAAAGCGCGCTTCATGTGTTGTCCATATGTTCGTTGGTAAAGGCCCCGGGCAACAGCTCGGACATCGTCATCATAAGCTTTTTGCCATCCGTGGTCATCATGGTGATTTTGGCGTCCGCTTTGGAAAATTCTGCCAATTTCTGGCGACATCCGCCACAAGGCGTAACTGGCATTGGCGCGTCAGCAATGACCAATGCTTCCGCAATCTCACGCTGCCCCGATGCGGCCATCGCCGCGATCGCACCCGCCTCAGCACAAGTGCCCTCAGGGTAGGCCACATTTTCCACATTGCACCCGACAAAGACATCGCCAGATACGGTGCGGATTGCAGCACCAACTTTGAAGTTCGAATAAGGGGCGTGAGCATTTTCGCGCACGGCTTTTGCGGCATCGAGTAACGACATCCAAGCCTCCATTTTGACCAATTGATACAATCTGACCCCCGCGCGTGGGGGATGCAACAAGAAACAGTGTTAGCGGTGACATTCCGCCAAGAAACCCGCCATGCAAGAAACGCAAGACGTACAGTGGCGCTTGTGGTATTGGATTGCATCTTGAACGAAATGCGTTTCGCCTTATAGTGCAGGTGAAACCACCAGATAGTTTAAAGCTAAACTATCACTTCAAATACTTACGGAGGCCTCATGACGGACACCAACAATTCCCGCAAACGCGCGCTGAATTATCATGAGTTCCCGAAGCCCGGAAAGCTGGAAATACGGGCCACAAAGCCGATGGCAAACGGCCGAGACCTATCCTTGGCATATTCCCCTGGCGTGGCCGAAGCCAGCCTTGAGATCGCAAAAGATCCAACAACTGCAAATCGTTACACAGCACGCGGCAATCTGGTTGCAGTTGTGACCAACGGGTCTGCGGTTCTTGGATTGGGCAATATCGGCGCGCTGGCCTCAAAGCCGGTAATGGAAGGCAAAGCCGTTCTATTTAAGAAATTTGCCAACATTGATTGCTTTGACATTGAGCTGAATGAAAGCAATCCCGAAAAGCTCGCAGATATCATCTGCGCGATGGAACCGAGCTTTGGTGCGATTAATCTGGAAGATATCAAAGCCCCTGATTGTTTCATCGTTGAACAAATATGCCGCGAACGGATGAACATCCCGGTCTTTCACGATGACCAGCATGGCACCGCCATTGTTGTGGGCGCGGCGGCGACCAATGCGTTGCAGGTCACCGGCAAAAGCTTTTCAGAAATCAAGGTTGTCTCAACCGGCGGCGGGGCCGCTGGGATCGCCTGCCTGAACATGTTGCTCAAGCTGGGGGTTAAACGTGAAAATGTCTGGCTCTGTGACATTGAAGGCTTGGTCTATGAGGGCCGTGAAAAAGACATGACGGCGCAAAAAGCAGCCTATGCGCAGGGCGATCAACCCGCAACGCTGGGTGATGTGATTGTGGATGCCGATCTCTTTCTTGGTCTATCCGGTCCGGGTGTGTTGACCCCGGACATGGTGGGCAAAATGGCTGAGAAACCAATTGTATTTGCCCTTGCCAACCCGACACCAGAGATCATGCCTGACGCAGTGCGCGCCGTCGCCCCTGATGCAATCATTGCGACCGGGCGTTCTGATTTTCCCAATCAGGTCAATAATGTACTGTGCTTTCCATTCATTTTCCGCGGCGCGCTTGACGTTGGCGCGACCGAAATCAATGACGCGATGCAACTGGGCTGTATCGAAGGCATTGCCGCCCTTGCCCGCGCCACCA
>DDMF01000097.1:30099-36012 GCA_002340515.1 Rhodobacteraceae bacterium UBA2553
CCGCCTATAAGGGTGAACAGCTTAGCTTTGGCGCTGATTATCTGATCCCAAAACCGTTTGATCCGCGCCTGATGGGCGTGGTGGCAAGCGCCGTGGCCAAAGCCGCGATGGAAAGCGGTGTGGCGACCAATCCACTGGAGGATCTTGAGGCCTACAAGGACCGGCTGGACGAAAGCGTGTTCCGCTCGGCGTTGATCATGCGCCCCGTGTTTGAGGCGGCCGCCAGCTCGGCCCGGCGGATCGTGTTTGCCGAAGGGGAAAACGAAAACGTGCTGCGCGCAGCCCAAGCCATGCTTGAAGAAACCACGGACCGCCCGATTCTGATTGGTCGGCCTGATGTGATCAAGCGGCGTTGCGAACGGGCGGGGCTTGCGCTGCGGGCTGAGCGTGATTTTGACATCGTGAACCCGGAGCGGGACAAAAGATATCGCGATTACTGGGGCAGCTATCACCAGATCATGGCCCGTCATGGCGTCACACCGGATCTGGCAAAGGCCATTTTGCGCACCAACACCACGGCCATTGGCGCCATTATGGTGCATCGTGACGAGGCGGATAGCCTGATCTGTGGCACGTTTGGGCAGTATCTCTGGCACATGAATTACATCACCCAGATCCTGGGCACGAAGGCGTTGCATCCGGTCGGGGCGTTGTCGCTGATGATCCTAGAGGACGGGCCCCTCTTTATTGCGGACACCCATGTCCACACCACGCCAACCCCTGAGCAAATTGCCGAAACCGTCATTTCTGCCGCGCGGCACGTGCGGCGCTTCGGGGTGAACCCCAAGATTTCGATCTGTAGCTACTCTCAGTTCGGCAATCATAAATGCGGCAGCGGCGAGCGCGCCCGCGCCGCCCTTGCCATTCTTGACAGCGAGCAACGCGACTTTACCTATGAGGGTGAGATGCATGTGGATGCCGCCTTGGACGAAGACGTACGGCGCAATATTTTCCCCGACAGCCGCTTTGATGGCCCCGCCAATGTGCTGGTATTCACTAGTGCAGATGCCGCGAGCGCTGTGCGCAACACCCTGAAAATTAAGGGGAACGGGCTAGAGGTTGGGCCGATCTTGATGGGGATGGGCAACCGTGCGCATATTGTCACGCCGTCCATCACCGCACGCGGTCTTTTGAACATGTCCGCCATTGCAGGCACCCCCGTGGCCAAATACGGGTGAGCAATTGGGGGCCGCCGGATGTGTGGCCCCCAGCCCTGCGTCACTTTTCAACCATCTGTGCGTTCATAAAGGCATAGCGCTTCTGACACCCTTCCGCGCCAACCCTGCCACACACCGATCCGTGGAAGGAAAGGGTGGCGCGTGGAAATACGGTCTGGCATCCCTTCACCAGCGGCAAGAATTCCCCATTGTAGGGGACCGTTTTTGTCACAGGACAGCGTGAAAAAATTCCCGGTGTCTGCATCATCCAACGGGCACACGCCAGCGCGCGCCTGAAATTGGCCCGCCTCAGGCCCGGCGAAACCCCACACCTGTTGGGCAAAGGTCGGGGTGGGGCGACGCGTTGATGCGCAGACAAGACTGCACAAGATGGCGCGTTGCATGCCAAGACCTCCCACTTTGAATAGCTTCAGCCTCGTCGGTTTGCCGGGGCAAACCATGCGGCGTGAGCGCGCGATTCTGTTGGCTCAATCGCTGAGAAATATTTGCAACAAAGAATTTGCAGTTTTGCAAACTGGTAAAAATTTTCACTTACGACGCATATTAACAGGTAGTTTGCAAAACTTTGCAGCACTTTTCACGCCAAACTGCAAAGATTGCGCGATAAACTGCCGCGTATCCAACCAAGACGCTTGCCCCAAAGGCAAGGCCGCGCGTAACTCTTTCCAAGGGATTTAGGAGGATATGTATCATGGCATACAAAGACGTCTACGCAGCTTGGCAGGAGAACCCAGAAGCATTCTGGATGGAGGCCGCCAGCGCCATCGATTGGGATCGTGACCCGTCAAAAGCGTTGTTTGACGAGAACGCTCCACTTTATGAATGGTTCTCGGATGGGATGCTCAATACCTGCTGGAACGCCGTGGACCGCCATGTGGAAAATGGTCGGGCCGATCAGGTTGCGATCATTTACGACAGCCCCATTACCGGCCGAAAAGATAAGATCACCTATGCCCAACTGAAAGACCGCGTGTCGCGCGTCGCCGGTGGGCTTGCGGCCAAGGGTGTGGGCAAAGGCGATCGTGTGATCATCTATATGCCAATGGTTGCCGAAGCCTTGATCGCCATGCTCGCCGTTACACGGATTGGCGCGGTGCATTCGGTTGTGTTTGGTGGATTTGCCTCAAACGAGCTGGCCGTGCGGATCAATGATGCGACGCCAAAAGCGATCATCGCGGGCAGCTGCGGCATCGAGCCGGGCCGCATTGTGCCCTATAAACCGCTGCTGGACGGCGCGATCGAACTGTCTGATCACAAACCGGATTTCACCGTGATCTTGCAGCGCGAGGAAAGCGTGGCCGACATGATCCCCGGTCGCGATTTTGACTGGGCAGAGATGGAGTCCAACTCGGCCCCCGTTGATTGCCTTCCGGTTGAGGGCAACCACCCCGCCTATATCCTTTACACATCCGGCACCACGGGCCAGCCAAAAGGCGTGATCCGCCACACCGGCGGGCATCTTGTGGCGCTGAACTGGACCATGAAAAACATCTATAATTTGGATCCCGGCGATGTGTTCTGGGCGGCCTCCGACGTGGGCTGGGTTGTTGGTCACAGCTATATCACCTATGGCCCGCTGGTGCATGGCAACACCACGATCGTGTTTGAGGGCAAACCGATTGGCACCCCCGATGCGGGCACCTTCTGGCGGGTGATTTCCGAGCATAATGTGAAAAGTTTCTTCACTGCCCCCACGGCCTTTCGTGCAGTGAAACGCGAGGATCCGAAGGGGGAGTTTGTTAAGGAATACGATCTCTCCTGCCTGAAACAGGTCTATCTGGCCGGTGAGCGCGCTGACCCAGACACAATCGTTTGGGCGCAAGAGCAATTGGGCACCCCGGTCATTGACCACTGGTGGCAAACTGAAACCGGTTATGCGATTGCCGCGAACCCGCTGGGCATTGAAGAACTGCCCACCAAATTGGGCAGCCCCGCCGTGCCAATGCCTGGTTATGACGTGCAAATCCTTGATGAAGGTGGCCACCCGATACCCGCCGGAGAGTTGGGCGCCATTGCCATAAAGCTGCCCCTTCCCCCCGGCACCCTGCCCACGCTTTGGAACGCCGAAGATCGGTATAAATCAAGCTATCTCAACGCGTTCCCCGGTTACTACGAAACGGGCGATGCCGGGTATAAGGACGAAGACGGGTATCTTTACATCATGGCGCGAACGGATGATGTGATCAACGTCGCAGGGCACCGCCTGTCCACCGGCGGGATGGAAGAGGTTCTGGCCAGCCACCCTGATGTGGCCGAATGCGCGGTGATCGGTGTGACCGACCAGCTGAAGGGGCAATTGCCGCTGGGCATGGTCTGTCTGAATTCTGGCGTTGATCGTCCGCATGAAGAGGTAAGCGCAGAATGCGTGAAGCTTGTGCGCGAGAAAATCGGCCCGGTTGCGGCGTTCAAACTCTGTATCGTCGTGGATCGTTTACCCAAGACCCGGTCGGGTAAGATCTTGCGCGCCACCATGGTTTCGATTGCCGATGGCAAAGACTTCAAATTGCCAGCAACCATTGATGATCCGGCGATTCTGGACGAGATCACAGACGCGCTGGCCGAGATTGGTTATACTAAAGGTTAGGAAATCTTTAAAATTCTAACTAAAAACGCCCCTAAACTGTGCTTTAGGGGCGTTTTTTGCTGGCGTATCCGTAAGAATAAAATTCTAATCAACTTTTAGGTGAAGCCCTGTTCTACAACTCAAACCCTGTTTGACTGATTTCTCGTGCCACAAAAAGATACATTAAAAGCAGATAGCGAACAGGATTCGACACCCGCAAAAGACCTCTCTCTTTTGAACACTCTGGTATTGGCAGACGCAGCGCAAGCCAACTTGTTGCCCGCCGCTCCATTTGAAAACGCGGGATGCCATCTGACCTATGCCGCAACGCTCAGTGAGGCGCGGACACATCTTGAAAGAAAGCAGCCCGAGATTATTTTCCTACCCCTCATTTTGGCAGGGAAATCAACCATGAGCTTTTTAAATCATTGCAAAACAATGTCTTCCGCGCCCTATATGATCGTCGTCGCCAGCCACGACCAGATCAACAATGCAGCAGAAGCCATGCATGCCGGGGCCTTTGACTGTCTCTTTACGCCCTTCAGTGCCTCGCGCCTTGGTCAGACAATTTCAGATGTGGTCCAAGCCTGCCGCCCCTCCAGTGTAAGCGCAAATCCAACATACCACCGGCAAAACACCCCCTCGACACCCGTAACGGACACGCCAGAAGACGCATCTGTTCGCGGCGAGGATCTGCACACACAGCCCCCCACGATGGCCCCCACAATGTCCCCCACCGTGAACATCGGGGCCTCCGCACCTTTGTCCTATCCTCAGATTATTCACCCCCCGATCAACGAAGATAAACGCCCCAGTACAACACTCAACATCTCGCCTGTCACCGCACAAGACAGCCCAGGTGCGCGGGCAAAACTGATCGGCAACCACATCGCATTTACCACAGCCTTGCGCCTGCTAGACAGCATCGCTCCCTCCTCTGCCCCCGTCTTTCTACGCGGTGAGGTGGGGACCGGAAAAGAGCTGTTTGCTCGGGCAACGCACGAGGTGTCCAGACGCAGCAAACACCGGTTTGTGGTGGTCGATTGCGCCGCCTTGCGCGCAGACACACTGGCATCAGATATGTTTGGACACTTGCGCGGGGCGCATCCAAGTGCCAGTCACGACAAAATGGGCATGGCGCATTTAGCAGATGGTGGCAGCCTTTATTTCGACGAGATTTCAAACCTTGATCTTCGTGTGCAAAGCCAACTTGTTCGATTTGTTCAATCCGGCGAGGTTTTCAGGCTGGGGGATGACACCCCCACAAAGCTCGATATCCGCCTCATCAGCTCCACCTCACATGATCCGCTGCAGTTGATCGAGAACGGCACCCTATTAAAAGACCTTTATTATCAACTGCATGTCGCCCCAATAACGTTACCCCCCCTGCGTGCGCGCGGGGATGATCTGGTGAGGCTGGCTGAGATGTTCCTAACCGATTATGCCGCGTCGGAACATCGGGATTTCACCTCACTGACTCAAGAGGCGCAACAACTTTTGCACGCACACCACTGGCCGGGCAATGTTCATGAGCTAAAAAGCACCATCTGGAATGCAGTGCTGCAGCATAATGGCGATGTTTTAACCCACAATATGTTGCCAGTACTGATGACCATTCCCCAAGCCGCCGCTGACAATTCCGCGCCGTTATCAATGAGCCACGGAAATGGCACAGAACATCTGATCGGCCGCCCCTTGGCGGAAATTGAACAGGTCATTATCGAAGAAACCATTCGGGCAAATGGCGGCTCTGTCCCCAAGGCTGCACGCATGTTAGAGGTCTCCCCCTCGACGCTTTACCGCAAACGCGAAAACTGGCGTGCTTAAGAAACAACAGTGTGCTTGACCTGTGCGGCAAGGCTTGCTTCTCTGCGGCATCGAAATCATTAAATGTTGGGATTGCCATGACAAATTCTCGTCTTTCCGGCCTACACCGGGCGTCGCGCAACGAGCGCCTGAATCGCGTTGCACGAGAAGTCGGCTTGGCCGATGAGGTCACGCAAAACCTGTCCAAATTTGCAGAAGCCCAAGGGGATTTGGCCGATCATTTGGCTGAAAATGTCATTGGTGTGATGGCTGTTCCCCTCAGTGTGGCCACAAATTTAACCGTCGATGGTGAAGATGTGTTGGTGCCAATGGCGACCGAGGAAAGCTCGGTTGTGGCGGCCGTGT
>DDMF01000097.1:36036-39219 GCA_002340515.1 Rhodobacteraceae bacterium UBA2553
TGGCCGTGTGCAACGGCGCGCGGGCCTGTCGCGCGGCGGGCGGCGTCACCACCGAGGCCGATCCCCCCTGTATGATTGCGCAAATTCAGATCACGGATCTGGACCTGTCACTGGGGCGCACCACATTGCTGGCGCATGAGGCTGAGATCCGCGAAATCTGCAACGCCTGTGATCCAATGCTGGTGAAACTGGGCGGTGGGCTGGTTGAAATCGCCCCGCGCATTTTGGATAACATGTTGGTTTTGCACTTGATTGTCGATGTTCGCGACGCGATGGGCGCCAACACCGTGAACACAATGGCCGAGGCCTTGTCGCCCCATGTTGCCCGCTGGACCGGCGGCAAAATCGGGTTGCGCATCCTGTCAAACCTGGCAGATCGCCGCTTGGTGCGCGCCCGCGCAACCTGGCCCGTAAGCGAGATCGGGGCCGAGACAGTCGACGGTATTTTGACCGCTTACGTTTTTGCCGCAACCGATCCCTACCGCGCCGCGACCCACAACAAAGGCATCATGAACGGCATTGATGCGGTGGCCTTGGCGACCGGAAATGACACCCGCGCGATTGAGGCGGGCGCGCACGCCTACGCCGCAATGCGCGAGGGCGGGCAAGGCTATCATCCGCTCACGCGCTACTCAAGAAACGACGATGGAGATTTGGTTGGAGAGATCGAATTGCCGATGGCCGTGGGGATCGTCGGCGGGGCCACACGCGCCCACCCAACGGCCCAAGCTTCGTTAAAAATCATGGGGATAACCGACGCGGACCGTCTGGCCCGCGTGATCGCATCGGTGGGATTGATCCAAAACTTCTCCGCCCTGCGCGCCTTGGCGACCGAAGGGATCCAGCGCGGCCACATGTCGCTTCATGCGCGCAATGTGGCGATCACAGCGGGGGCTGTTGGGGGTGAAATTGACCGCATCGCGGATGAGATGGTGGCGCGCAAAACCGTGCGCGAAGATGTGGCATTGGAGCTGTTACGTCAGGTCTGACTTTTGCCGTGGGGTCGGAAATTTTTCTTCGTTCCCAACCAGATACCGGCCAGAACCAACAGCGCAGCGAGGAGTGTTTTGGGCGCTACCCCCTCGCCCAGCAACAGAGCGCCAAGGCCGATGGCCAACACCGGAACCGACAATTGCGCAAGCGCGCCGATACTGGCCCCCAAGCGCGGTAACACGCTGTACCATAGGGCGTATCCGAGCCCGGAGGTGACCGCGCCGGACAAGATCGCAAGCCAAATGCCAGTGTGACTGACCGCGACGTCCCCCGGCGCAATCCCCCAGCCGAGTGCCACCATTGGGATCGCGTAGGTAAAGTTCCAAGCCGTGGCCGATAACGGGTCAGAAACGCCCCGTCCGATGAGCGAATAGAGGCCCCAACCAAGTGCAGCAATGCTCATCAAAAGAAAGCCCAGGGGCGAAATCATAAGCCCGCCACTGGGCCACAAAAGCATGATAAGCCCCAGTAAAGAAACGAACATTCCGATCCATCGACGGCGCGGAACCGGCTCTCCCTCGTAAACGGCGCCTGCAAACATCGTGACCTGCACGCCGCCAAATAAGATCAACGCGCCGACGCCCGCATCCATGGTCAAATAGGCAAATGAGAAGCCCAAAAGATAGGCGGTAAGCGCCGAAACCGCCCCCCAATTGGCACGTGTCACCCGCAAGGAATTGCGCAACGCAACCATGCCCAACAGCGTGACGGCCCCGGCCGCCACACGGATCAAAGCAAATGTCGCGGGGTCCATTTCGCCCCCCAAAAGGGCCGCCCGATTAAGCAGGGAATTGGCGGCAAAAGCCAACATGACGAGGGTGGTCAGGGCAAAAACTGGCATGGGGGTCCGATAAATGAAGGCGGGAAAACTTTAAACACTTTAAAGTTTCCAAAGGCAAAACTGTAAACTCTTTAAAGATCAAAAACGCTAAAGTTTAAAGTTTTAGCACCCGCAAAACCGTAACTTTAAAGTGTTTAAAGGTGAGTTTTTCCGGATATTTCGCCGGATATTTCGCCTGATACTTCGCAGGCGCGATCAGGCAAATTGCTCGCTGATCAACCGCTCTTCCAGCCCATGACCCGGGTCAAACAAAATGCGGTGCGAAACCGTTCCGTCAGATTTAATCTCAACCGAAATCACGTCCTGCACCTGTCGGGTGTCCGCATCCGCCATCACCGGGCGTTTTTCCGGTTGCAACACGTCAAACCGCACCGTGGCATTTTTCGGCAACAACGCCCCGCGCCAGCGACGGGGGCGAAAGGCGGCCATGGCGGTCAGCGCCAAAACATCCGATCCAATCGGCAGGATCGGCCCATGCGCAGAATAGTTATAGGCGGTGGATCCGGCGGGGGTACACAGAAGCGCGCCGTCACAGACAAGTTCATCCAACCGCACGCGCCCATCGACACTGATTTGCAATTTCGCGGCCTGGGGACCGGCGCGCAGCAGGCTGACCTCATTGATCGCCAATGCGTGATGCACCTGTCCGCGCACATCCACAGCGGTCATGGACAAAGGGTTGATCACCTCTTCTTGTGCCGCAATCAGCCGTTCAACCAGCCCATCGGGATTATATTCATTCATCAAGAAGCCAACGGTGCCGCAATTCATCCCATAAGCGGGTGCAGGCAGATTTTGGGTGTCATGCAGGGTTTGCAACATGAAGCCGTCGCCGCCAAGCGCCACAATCACGTCAGCCTCGGCGGGAGGCACATTGCCATAATACGCGGTCAGCTCATTGTTGGCGTCCTGCGCCAGCTCGGCGTCACTGGCGAGAAAAGCGATTCTCCGGCTCATGGCGGGTTTCCTGTTCCTGTCCCTCGTTTCCGAAAGAACCACAAGTTTCGCGAAAGTGCCAGACATGGCGCGTATTTTGAGCACAAGGTCGCATTCTGGCCTTTGTGCCCCGGAAAGTTTCCGATAGGAAATGTCCAACAACCGTTCACACATTCACGTTCACAAGGAAAACGCGCATGTCCGACACCAAAGACCAAGGTTTCTTCACTGAAAGCCTCGCCACCCGCGACCCAGAGCTTTATGGCTCGATCACCAATGAGCTGGGCCGCCAGCGCGATGAGATCGAATTGATCGCATCCGAAAACATCGTGTCGGCCGCCGTGATGGAAGCGCAGGGTTCGGTTCTGACCAACAAATACGCCGAAGGTTACCCCGGACGCCGTTACTATGGC
>DDMF01000097.1:39251-41262 GCA_002340515.1 Rhodobacteraceae bacterium UBA2553
GACTGCCAATATGTGGACGTGGCAGAGAACCTGGCGATTGACCGCGCCAAAGAGCTGTTTGGCTGTGAATTTGCCAATGTTCAGCCCAATTCGGGTTCGCAAGCCAACCAAGGTGTGTTTCAGGCGTTGATCAAACCCGGCGACACCATTTTGGGCATGGATCTGTCTGCGGGCGGTCACCTGACCCATGGCGCCAAGCCAAACCAGTCGGGAAAATGGTTCAACGCGGTGCATTACGGCGTGCGCAAACAAGACAGCCTGATCGATTATGATCAGATCCAAGCCCTTGCGACCGAACATAAACCTCAGCTGATCATCGCCGGTGGGTCGGCCATTCCGCGCCAGATCGACTTTGCAAAATTCCGCGAAATCGCTGATTCTGTGGGCGCGTTTCTGTTGGTCGACATGGCGCATTTCGCCGGTCTGGTGGCGGCGGGTGAACACCCCTCGCCGTTCCCATATGCCGACGTTGCCACCACCACCACGCATAAAACCCTGCGCGGTCCACGTGGCGGCATGATCCTGACCAACAATGAAGAAATCGCCAAGAAAGTGAACTCGGCCATCTTCCCCGGCATCCAGGGTGGCCCCTTGATGCATGTGATCGCGGCCAAGGCTGTGGCGTTCGGTGAAGCATTGCGCCCCGAGTTTAAAGCCTATCAAAAGCAGGTGCGCGCAAACGCAGTTGCCTTGGCGGATCAGTTGATGAAGGGCGGCCTGGACATCGTGTCCGGCGGCACCGACACCCACCTGATGCTGGTAGATCTGCGCCCCAAAGGCGTGACCGGCAACATCGTGGACGCCGCCTTGGGCCGTGCGCATATCACCTGTAACAAAAACGGCATCCCGTTTGACCCGGAAAAACCGATGGTCACCTCGGGCATTCGTTTGGGCACCCCTGCGGGCACCACACGCGGCTTTGGTGAAGCGGAATTCCGCGAAATCGCTGATTTGATTGTTGAGGTTGTCGACGGTCTGGCCGCCAATGGCGCGGACAACAACGGCGACGCAGAAGCAAGTGTACGCGGCAAAGTCGCCGCCCTGTGCGCACGCTTCCCAATGTACCCGAACCTGTAAGTTCGGACATGAAAAAAATCCCCTCCCCCCGTGTGTTAATCCTTGGGGGGACGGGTGTTTTTGGATCCCGATTGGCACGAATGCTGATCGAAGACGGGCGTGACGTAACGGTGACAAGCCGCAACCTCGCCCGCGCCCAAGCTTTCACCAAAACCTATGGTGGCACACCGCTTGCGCTGGATCGCGATGCGGATCTCCGCCCGGTCTTGGCCAGTTTCGACGTTTTGGTCGATGCAGCTGGGCCCTTTCAAAATTATCACGGGGATCCCTATCACGTGGCCCGCCAAACGGTTGAGGCCGGGGTGCATTACCTCGATCTGTCTGACGATGCCGCCTTTACCGCTGGTATTTCAGAGCTTGAGAAATTGGCGCAGTCCCAAGGGGTTGCCTGCCTTTCTGGTGTCTCGTCAGTACCTGCCATTTCATCGGCAGCGGTGACAGGTCTTGCCCGCGAGATGGACGCAATTCGCAAAATCGAAACCGCGATCCTTCCGGGCAACCGTGCGCCACGTGGGCTGTCGGTGATGCAAGCCATTCTGGGCCAAATCGGTGCGCCTTTGCGGGTGACGCGCGACGGTAAGTGGCAAGAACTGCACGGCTGGTCTGAGCCTAAATCTTACGCGTTGGCCCCGGATCTCAAGCGCAAAGCCGCCCTCATTGGCGCACCGGATTTGAGCCTGTTTCCAAGCCATTACGCTGCTGAGACCGTAGAATTTCGCGCTGGATTAGAGCTGGGCGTGATGCAGCATTCCCTCGCAATCACCGGATGGCTGCGCGCGCGTGGCCTCTTTCCCAACCCCGTCCGCTTTGCAAAGCCGCTGCAATGGATCGCAAGCTGGCTCGAGCCGTTTGGCTCCGATCGTGGCGGCATGGTGGTACAGGTTGAGGGGGCGTCTGGGATGCGCAAAAGCTGGACCCTGCTGGCAGAGGCAGG
>DDMF01000097.1:41316-48805 GCA_002340515.1 Rhodobacteraceae bacterium UBA2553
CCGCCGTCATTGCCATCGGAAAACTGGCGGATGGCACCCTGCCCGGCGGCGCTCGCCCGGCGCTGGATGTCTTCGCCTTGGAAGAGGCGGAACTAGAACTCTCCCGGCTGAACGTCACCTGCACACACGGCTAAAGAAGTATTTGCTTCTTTTTCAACCTTCCTTAGTGTCGCCCAAAACAATTAGGCCGACGCATGATCCAGCACACCACCCGCAGCACCGAAAAATCCCTTGGCCACTGGATGCGCGCGCGCCTGCCTTACGGCCTTGCGGAATTTGTGATGTTTGTGCTGAAACAGGGCTGGGCGGCGCTGTTTGGTGGCTTGATGCTGGTCGGCATCATGCTCACGAAAGCGATCTGGCAACCGGACTGGTCGGTGGCGCGCTATGATGCGCTGGTGATCTATGCGATCACGCTCCAAGCTGGGTTTCTGTACTTCAAACTCGAAAGCTGGGCCGAGGCCCGCGTGATCCTTCTGTTCCACATTTCCGGCACCTTGATGGAGATTTTTAAGATCCATATGGGCAGCTGGGCTTATCCCGAACCGGGCCTGTTGAAAATCATGGGGGTGCCGCTGTTTTCGGGCTTTATGTACGCGAGCGTTGGCAGTTTCATGGCCCGTGTGGTGCGCATCTTCGACATGCGGTTCACCCCGTTTCCACCGTTCTGGATGCATTTCGCCCTTGCCACCGCGATCTATCTGAACTTTTTCACCCACCATTGGATCTGGGATTTCAGATGGGTTTTGATGGCGCTGACGGTGGTCTTGTATTGGCGGGTCAGGATCTGGTTTCTCATCGGGAAATACTATTGGATGCCCCTGCCCATGGCTGCGTTTTTCTCAAGCTTTTTCCTGTGGATCGCAGAAAATGTTGGCACAAGATCAGGAACTTGGGTCTATGCGGGGGCAAAATCCATCGACTGGGCGTCTTTGACCAAAATGGGCAGTTGGTATCTGTTGTTATACGTCAGCTTTGCAACCGTGACTTTGGTCTATCAAAGCATTTTAGGCGGCCCCGCCCCTAAAGATAGCCCCGCCAGACCAGAACCAACACAACCGCGACAACCAGTGCCAAAAGGCTGAACGCAAGCCCCGACAACCAGCTGACCGCGATCCCGCGGCGCCGATCCCAAGGGTTCACATCAAGCAGGTATTTTTCAACAATGCCGGCCGCGGCCTCAAGCTCGGATGGGTTCACCTGACGGGACAATCGGGGGTGATCCATCAAGGGTGTGGCGCGCACCAACACCCCCGCTGCCTCGCGCACATGACGCGGCAACAAACGCCCGGCGCGACGGACCTTGGCGGCAAAATTTGCACCGCGAAGATCCAACCGCTCTTCCATCAACTTCGCCAGTCGCGCGGTTTTTGCGTCGATATCCATCATCCCCACAATCTCATCATCCCCAGAAATCAGGTCAAATCATCCCGCCCGCAAAAGGGCTTCATCCCGCGCTCAGGACACGGTATGAGAGATCTCATGCTCGATATACAAACCCATGGCGAAGATGCCAACCACCCACCGATCCTGATTGCCCACGGCCTGTTTGGCTCTGGGCGCAATTGGGGTGTGATTGCCAAACGCCTGTCTGTGGATCGCCGCGTGGTGACCGTGGACATGCGCAATCATGGGGCAAGCCCCACATCAGACAGCCACAGCTATTTTGATCTAGCGGATGATCTGGCCGAGGTGATCGCGCATTTGGGCGGGCAAGCGGATGTGATTGGGCATTCGATGGGCGGTAAAGCCTCGATGATCCTTGCGTTGAACCACCCTGAGGCTCTGCGCCGCTTGCTGGTCGCCGATATCGCGCCGGTGGCCTACACCCACAGCCAATCGTCGCTGATTGCGGCAATGCGGGCGGTGGATTTGTCGCAGGTGACCACAAGATCCGAGGCAGACGCCCAATTGGCCGCCGATGTCGACGACAAATCCGTCCGCGCCTTTTTGCTGCAATCCCTGGATGTGCGCGGCAAAGAATGGCGACTGAACCTGGATGTGCTCGATCGCGAGATGGACAAGATTGTCGGCTTTCCAGACATCACCGGTCAATTCAACGGACCCACCCTTTTTCTGGCCGGCGCAAATTCAGATTACGTGCGCCCTGAACATCGCCCGTTGATCAAATCGCTTTTCCCATCCGCCAAACAGGCGAAAATCCCCGGCGCAGGCCACTGGCTGCACGCCGAAAAGCCACGCGAATTTGAAGCGGCGGTGCGCGCTTTCATGATCGACACTTAAAACGTTTCCAGTTTTCATTGACGCATCTGTCATCGCTTTTTGTGTTTGAGCGAAACGAAAAGCAGCGAACAAGCGATGCAATGTGAACTGGAAACGCGTCAACCGCGCGCCTTTTCCTCTTTCCAAAAATATCCCGGAGCGCGAGGCAGCGCCTCGCTCCTTCCCTTTCCACAACACCAAACGCCCAAAAGAAAAACGCCCCCCAATCGGGCGGCGCCTTCAAGATCTTAAAGCGTTTCGAGAAAAACCTGAATCACCGGTTTTTGGCGAAACGCGCGAAACACTGAAATGTTGGGTGGCGTTCGAATGATCCCTGTCTGAGGTTTAATTCGAAACGCTTTAAAAACCTGCCAGAGACTTTAATGCGTCCAGACACCACGCCGGTTGGTGGCGAAATTCTCACCATACCCACCCGCGCGGATGTTTTGTTTGCGGGTGTGGGGCTCGTGCACAACCGCCTCGATGCCTTTGGCTTTTGCAAACACCAGTGCCGCGTCTTTGCTGTCAAAGCGCAGGCGCACTTGGCTTTGCGTATCATCCGACCCGGTCCAGCCCATCAAAGGGTCCAGTTCACGCGGCGCATCGGGCGCATATTCCAAAACCCATGTTTTGGTTTTGCCAAGACCCGAGGACATGGCGTTACGAGCGGGTTGATAGATGCGAGCACGCATATCTGATCTCCTGAAACGTCTGGGAACCTTATCACCAATGCCCCGTCCCAATTCAAGATGGAATTGAAGGTTTTCACCATGAATGCTGTGCTTTTGCGGAATTTCCTGTGGGAGGAGGGGCAAGAGTGGCCGCCAGCAACAACGAGGGAGCGAGGGGTGGGGTGGGTGTTTCGTTGTCGCCGGCAGACCGTTCTGCTGCTTGCCCATTCAGACTAGGATGAGAATTTTCACTGCGCAACCCATAAAAACACTTTTAGTTGTGTTTTTCGTATTTTTTTCGCCTTTTACGTTAGTCTTTTGTTAATAATTTCAATGCATTAAAAATTCGTTAAGCGCGATTGACATATCGTCAATCACGCCCAACGCAATCTAGCAATCTACTAACAGTTGTGGCCCACTTACACAGCCTCAACATGGTTAAACATGCCTTAACACCCCCTCCCCGCTCAACTCACTAGATTTGGGGAGGCTCTTTGCACCACAGCTCTTGAACAAGAACAAAAAGGGGTCATCTTAGGGGGCGGAGGATTCGCTGATGTCTCAGACCACCCATAGTTCACTGACCAATCCAACACAGGCCCCGGTTGCGCGGCCCAAGTTGGAAGGCGGGCACCCGTTTGTCATGCATTCCCCCTTTAAACCGGCGGGCGATCAGCCGACGGCGATTAAGGAATTGGTGGGCGGATTGCACGATGGCGATCGCGATCAGGTGCTGCTGGGGGCGACCGGCACCGGCAAGACCTTTACCATGGCCAAGATCATCGAAGAGACCCAGCGCCCTGCCCTGATCCTCGCGCCCAACAAGACCTTGGCGGCGCAGCTCTATGGCGAGATGAAGGGGTTTTTCCCGGAAAACGCGGTGGAATATTTCGTCAGCTATTATGATTATTACCAGCCCGAAGCTTACGTCGCACGCTCGGACACCTTCATTGAGAAGGAAAGCCAGATCAATGAACAGATTGACCGGATGCGCCACTCGGCCACGCGGTCTTTGCTGGAACGCGATGATGTGATCATCGTGGCGTCTGTGTCGTGCATTTACGGCATTGGCTCGCCTGAAACCTACACCGCGATGACGCAGGATATTGCGGTGGGTGAAGAATACAACCAGCGCTCGGTCATGAAAGATCTGGTCGCACAGCAATATAAACGCAACGACAATGCCTTTCATCGCGGCAGCTTTCGCGTGCGCGGCGACAGTCTGGAAATCTGGCCCAGCCACCTTGAGGATCGCGGTTGGCGCCTGTCGTTTTTCGGCGAAGAACTTGAGGCGATTACAGAATTCGACACGCTGACCGGGGCCAAAACGGATGTGCTTGAAAAGGTCCGCGTCTATGCAAACTCGCATTACGTGACGCCCACACCGACCCTGAAACAGGCGGTGGTGAACATCAAAGAAGAGCTCGCCAAACGGTTGGTGGAGTTTGAAGGCGAAGGAAAATTGCTGGAAGCGCAACGGCTTGAGCAACGCACCAAGTTTGACATCGAGATGATCGAAGCGTCAGGTTTTTGTTCTGGGATCGAGAATTATTCGCGTTACCTCACGGGCCGCGCGCCGGGCGAGCCGCCCCCCACGCTTTTTGAATACATCCCCGACAACGCCATTGTCTTTGCCGATGAAAGCCATGTCTCGGTGCCGCAAATCGGCGGCATGTTCAAAGGCGACTACCGACGGAAATTCACGCTGGCCGAACACGGGTTTCGCCTGCCGTCCTGCATGGACAACCGCCCGCTGAAGTTTGAGGAATGGGACGCGATGCGCCCGCAATCGGTGTTTGTATCGGCCACGCCCAGTGCGTGGGAATTGGAGCAAACCGGCGGTGTGTTTGCCGAACAAGTCATTCGCCCAACCGGGCTTTTGGATCCGGTGATCGAAATCCGCCCGGTGGAGACACAGGTGGATGATCTGCTCGACGAGGTGCAGCTCATGGCGAAAGGCGGCTATCGCACATTGGTCACCACGCTGACCAAACGCATGGCCGAAGATCTGACCGAATATATGCACGAACAGGGCATTCGCGTGCGCTATATGCACTCGGATATCGACACATTGGAACGGATTGAGATCCTGCGCGATCTGCGCTTGGGCGCGTTTGATGTGCTGATTGGCATCAACCTGTTGCGCGAAGGGTTGGACATCCCGGAATGCGGATTGGTCGCGATTTTGGACGCAGATAAAGAAGGGTTCCTGCGCTCTGAAACCTCATTGGTGCAGACCATTGGCCGGGCCGCGCGCAACGCCGAAGGCCGCGTGATCATGTATGCCGACCGGATCACCGGGTCGATGGAACGTGCGATGAATGAAACAGAACGCCGCCGTGAAAAGCAACATGCCTACAACATGTTACACGGGATTACACCTGAGACGATCAAGAAAAACGTCGATGATGTTCTGGCCGGGCTTTATGAGGGCGACGTGGATATGAACCGCGTCACGGCCACCATTGACAAGCCGTTGATGGGTGACAATCTGATCGCGCATCTGGAGGGGCTTCGGGCACAAATGCGCAAAGCGGCAGAGAACCTTGAGTTTGAAGAGGCCGCCCGTTTGCGCGACGAAGTGCACCGGTTGGAGGCCGTGGAACTGGCCATCGCCGACGACCCCATGGCGCGCCAATCAGCGATTGAAGCGGCGGCGGAGCCCAAGGGACGATCCAAAGCTGGAAAACCCGGACAACGGGCCGGTCGTGGCAAGAGATAGGAGAGCATATGAAACTTTTGCGTTACGGCCCAAAAGGGCAGGAAAAACCGGGGCTGTTGGACGCGGCCGGGCAGATCCGCGACCTGTCGGACCATTTGGATGACCTCACCGGGGCGGCTTTGTCAGATGCGGCTCTGGCGATCCTTGCAGATCTTGATCCAAAGACATTGCAGGTGGTGACGCCCGAGCGCATTGGCCCCTGCGTGGGGCATGTGGGCAAGTTCATTTGCATCGGGTTGAACTATTCCGATCACGCGGCGGAGGCCGGCATGGAGGTGCCGCCAGAGCCGGTGATTTTCGCCAAGGCCACCTCGGCTATTTGCGGGCCAAATGACGCTGTGGAAATCCCGCGCGGTTCGGTGAAAACCGACTAGGAGGTGGAGCTGGGCGTGGTGATTGGCAGCCGCGCAAAATACATCACCGAGGCCGACGCGCTGGATCATGTGGCGGGCTATTGTGTGGTCAATGACATCTCGGAACGAGACTTTCAGACCCAGCGCGCCGGGCAATGGACCAAGGGCAAATCGCATGACACATTTGGCCCGATCGGCCCCTATCTGGTCACGCGCGATGAGGTGCCGGACCCGCAGGCATTGCGCCTTACATTGGACCTGAACGGGGTGCGGATGCAGGATGGTTCCACCGCCACGATGGTCTATGGTGTGGCCCATGTGATTGCCTATCTGTCGCAGTTCATGACGCTGGAACCCGGCGACATTATTTCCACCGGAACGCCCCCCGGCGTGGGCATGGGCATGACCCCGCAGCGGTTTCTTTCGGAGGGTGACGAAATGGTGCTGGAGGTCGAAGGTCTGGGGCAGCAACGCCTGAAGGCGACACAAGCCTGACCACTTAACCCATTGATATTTATCATGTAACTTGGATTTATCAAGTTTCTTGCGCGGGGCAGCGAAAATTGCAACAGTTTACGGACTGTTCAAACCAACATGATTGCTGCTGGAAAATGCCCCGAACGACCGCCCATATTGAAAAGGTGATGGAGATCACCCAATCCTCTGCCGCGGCCCGGTCCCGGCTGGCGGCGCGCTGGCAGCGGTCTGTGTCAAAACATGGGTTGGACCCCGGCGAGGCGCGCGCCCCTGAACGGGTGGATGGCCACGATTTACACCACCGGATTGCGGGCTTTGATCGGTTCATGACCGTCGCCGCCCCGCGTCTGGATCACCTCTTTTCCATGGTCGGGCAATCGGGCTGTGCGGTGCTTTTGACCGATGCTGAAGGGGTGGTGCTGGACCAGCGCATTTCTGAAGCCGACGCGCCGATTTTTGAACGCTGGGGGCTGTGCACCGGTGCCGATTGGAGCGAGGAACGCGAAGGCACCAATGGCATTGGCACCTGCCTGACCGAACAACGTCGCATTATCATCCACCGCGACGAACATTTTCTGGCACGCAACACCGCGATGAGCTGTATTGACGCGCCGATTTATGGCTGCGACGGGCAGATTGTTGGCGCGCTGGATGTGTCCTCTGCCCGCGCCGATCAGACCGAAGGGTTCAACCGGTTGATCGCCGCCCAAGTGGCGCAAACCGCGCGTTCCATCGAAGAGGCGCATTTCCGGGCGGCCTTTTCCAACACCCGCATTGTGGTGGCAGAAAGTGACGATACCCAGGCCGCCACCCTGTTGGCGATTGACGATCACGATCTGGTGGTTGGGGCCACACGCGAGGCGCGCCGGGTGTTTGGCCTGGATGCCAATGGTGCGCTGCAACCGCGCCCGGCCAGCGATATTCTGACGCGTGAGGATGGTGCAACACCCGGCCCCACCGGATTTGAAAAAGCCGAACGTGCCGCCGTGATCCGGGCCTTGGCGCGTGCGGATGGCAATGTTTCGCAAGCCGCGCGCCAGCTG
>DDMF01000097.1:48850-51813 GCA_002340515.1 Rhodobacteraceae bacterium UBA2553
CAAGCCGCGCGCCAGCTGGGTGTGGGGCGTGCAACACTGTACCGGCGCATGAAACGTCTGGGGCTGGACGACCTTTAACAAAACGCATCACAACTGTCTCAGGAGTGAGACACCGTGCTTTGCCCAGGGTCACAGGGGGGCTGGTGTGCGGCACGCGCTTTGTCATCTTACCTGCAACCGGGTGGAGGACCCGGACAACAGAGGAAACCCCATGAATGAGATGACAAAAACCGAGGGCACCTATGCGTCCCCTTTCAAAGCGCGCTATGACAATTTTATCGGTGGTGGCTTTGTCGCCCCGGTGAATGGCCGCTATTTCGACAACATCACCCCAATCACCGGCGCGGTTGTGACCGAGGTGGCGCGCTCGGACGCTGCGGATGTGGAACTGGCGCTGGACGCCGCCCACGCAGCGAAAGTCGCATGGGGCAAAACCTCTGCCGCTGAACGGTCCAACACGCTGTTGAAAATCGCCGACCGGATTGAAGAAAACCTGGAGCTGATTGCCACGGCGGAGACTTGGGACAACGGCAAACCGATCCGTGAAACCATGGCCGCCGACATCCCGCTGGCGGTGGATCATTTCCGCTATTTCGCAGGGGTGTTGCGCAGCCAAGAGGGCAATATGTCCGAGATTGACGCCGACACTGTGGCCTATCATTTCCACGAGCCTTTGGGCGTCGTGGGGCAGATCATCCCGTGGAACTTCTCGATCCTGATGGCGGCGTGGAAGCTGGCCCCGGCGCTTGCGGCCGGCAACTGTGTGGTGCTGAAACCGGCGGAACAGACCCCGGCGGCGATTATGGTGCTGGCGGAACTTATCGCCGACCTCTTGCCCGGTGGTGTTTTGAACATCGTGAACGGCTACGGTGCGGAAGTGGGCGCACCACTTGCAAAATCACCGCGCATCGCCAAGATCGCCTTTACCGGATCCACCGAAACCGGTCGGATGATCATGAAATATGCCACCGAAAACCTGATCCCGGTGACGTTGGAATTGGGCGGAAAATCCCCCAACATCTTCTTCTCAGACGTGATGGCCGAGGACGACGCCTATCTGGACAAAGCGGTCGAAGGCTTTGTTTTGTTTGCCTTTAACCAAGGCGAGGTTTGCACCTGCCCATCACGCGCGCTGATCCAGGAAGACATTTATGAGGAGTTCATCGCCCGCTGTATTAAACGGGTCGAAGCCATCATTCAGGGCGATCCGCGCGACATGGCGACCATGGTGGGCGCACAGGCCAGCAAAGAGCAGCAAGACAAGATCCTGTCTTACCTGAACATCGGTCGCGAAGAAGGCGCAGAAGTATTGGTCGGCGGGGATGCTGCCCGGTTCAACGGCGACCTTTCAAACGGGTATTACATCCAACCCACGATCCTGAAGGGCCACAATAAGATGCGTGTGTTCCAAGAGGAAATCTTTGGCCCCGTTGTGTCGGTGACCACCTTCAAGACGGAAGAAGAGGCCTTGGCGCTGGCCAATGACACGATGTACGGGCTGGGCGCGGGTGTGTGGTCGCGCGATGCGAACCGGTGTTATCGCTTTGGTCGCGGGGTCGAAGCAGGCCGCGTTTGGGTCAACAATTACCACGCCTATCCGGCGCATGCGGCCTTTGGCGGATACAAGCAATCGGGTATTGGGCGCGAGACGCATAAAATGATGCTCGATCACTATCAGCAAACCAAAAACATGTTGGTCAGCTATAACCCTAACAAATTGGGCTTTTTCTGATCACATCCCCAATCTGTCCTCTCATTCCCCACGGGGATGGATTGGATTTTGTTTTGATTGCAACACTGGACCGTGCCCTTTACGGGGCGCGGTCGCCGTCTGTCTGGGCTTTGGCTCCAAGCCATGTTCGAAATGCAGACAGTGCTGGATAATCCTCTGCCAGTTCGGGCCACACCAGATAATATGCCCCCGTGGACACCGGTTTTGTACCGGGCAGCACCACCAGATCGCCGCGCGTAAGCTCTTGGATCACAAGGTAATTTGGCATAAGGGCCACCCCCAGGCCCGCCTGTGCGGCGCGTAACATCGTGGCAAATTGATCCACAACCATGGCGGGGCGACCGGGATCCTGCCAGCCCTGTGCCGCCGCCCAATGGGCCCATGCTTTTGGCCGGGTTTCAAGCTGCAGCCGGGGTAAATCCTGTGGGTCACTCCCGCGCAACAAATCCGGGGCCACCACCGCCAGCGCCTGTTCATCCCATAGTTTCATGGCCTGCGTCCCGGGCCAATCATCCTGTCCGAAGTGAATGGCCCCGTGAAATCCTTCCTGCGCAAAATCAAAGGCTTGCGTGCGCGTCGACATATTCAGGGTGATCCCGGAATTGTTGCGCAGAAAATCCGGCAGGCGCGGGGCGAGCCAATGGGTGCCAAAGCTGGGCAGGATCGCAAGGTTTAGCGCCCCGCCATCAGGGTTGGTCTGAAGCGCAATTGTTGCGTTTGAGATCTGCGCCAGCGCCGCGCGCACATCCCGCAGATAGCGCGCGCCATGATCGGTCAGTTGCAACCGCTTGCGATCCCGCGAAAAAAGCGGTGTGCCCACCTGCGCTTCGAGCTTTTGCACCTGACGGCTGACCGCAGACTGGGTGAGATCCAATTCCAACGCGGCCTCTGTCACCGCCCCCAAACGGGCCACAGCTTCAAAGGCTGTCAGGCAGGACAGCGGTGGTAAAAGGCGTCGTGAAACGGCCATTTTGATCCTCTATCATTCTCTCTGGGAATGTTCCTATACTCCAATATCGCTTTTCATAACAGGGCGCACTGGGGCATTATGCCATAAATGCAAGAAAAGGATCACGCTGATGCCCCATGCGTCCCCGTTCCAGCCCGCCGCGCGCGCCGCCAATCTGCGCTTGTCAGAAATCGTCCAAATCTCGGAAAAGGCCCGCGCGTTACGTGCCGCTGGCAAACCGGTGCTGAGCTTTGGCACAGGCGAGCCAGATTTCCCGACGCC
>DDMF01000097.1:51842-66001 GCA_002340515.1 Rhodobacteraceae bacterium UBA2553
ATCGAAGCGGCCCATCAGGCGGCGCTAAATGGCGAGACCTCTTACCCGCCCACACAAGGCACGCCCCAGTTGCGCGCCACCATTGCCGCCCAAGTCGCAGCTCTGGCCGGCATCTCCTGTGATCCCGCGCAGGTGATCGTTTCAACCGGGGCCAAACAGGTTCTGTCCAACGCCTTTTTGGCCACACTTGATCCGGGCGATGAAGTGATCATGCCCGCCCCCTATTGGACCAGCTATGGCGACATGATTGCGTTTTGCGAAGCGAGAATTACGCCTGTCTCCTGCCCTGCGGAAGCTGGTTTTTTGCTTACACCAAAGGCACTTAATGCTGCGATCACGCCGCGCACCCGCTGGTTGATGCTGAACACACCGGGCAATCCGTCGGGCGCGATGTATACGCCCGACCAGTTGCGCGCCTTGGCAGAGGTGTTGCGCGCCCACCCCCATGTGTGGATCCTTGCGGATGAGATTTATCAGCACATTGCTTATGAAGATTTCACCAGCTTCCTCGCGGTCGCACCCGATCTGGCAGAGCGCACCTTGATTGTAAATGGCGTGTCAAAAGCCCACGCGATGACTGGATGGCGGCTTGGCTGGGGCATTGGTCCCGTGCCGTTGATCAAAGCCATGCTGGCGGTCCAGGGGCAATCCACTTCGGGTGCGTCATCGATTTCCCAAGCCGCAGCATTGGCTGCTCTGACCGGCCCACAGGATCATCTGCTTAGCCGCAACGCCGCCTTTCGCGACCGCCGGGATTTTGTCGTCGAGACCATCAATGCCATGCCGGGCCTGTCCTGCCTTACCCCGCAGGGCGCATTTTACGTCTTTCCCTCCTGTCATGACGTGATCGGCCGCCGCCGCCCTGACGGGCAAGCGATCGAAAGCGACGCTGATCTGTGTGATTATCTGTTGCAAGAGGCGCTTGTGGCACTGGTGCCCGGCCGCGCCTTTGGTCTTCCCGGCCATTTCCGCCTGTCCTATGCCTATTCATCTGAGGATTTAACCGAAGGTCTCGCCCGCATTGCCCACGCGCTTGCGGCTTTGACCGATTAAAAGGAGGCCCCGATGGCTCAAAATCTTTCCCCCCAATCGCGCCCTGAACTGTCTGGTTTTGCCTGGGACGACGCGTTCCTGATGGAAGACCAGCTTTTGGAAGACGAACGCATGATCCGCGATGCGGCGCGCGCCTATGCTGAGGACAAATTGCAGCCGCGCGTGACGGACGCCTTTGCACGCGAAGAAACCGACCCGGAGATCTTCCGCGAGATGGGCGAAATGGGCCTGTTGGGCACCACCATCCCCGAGGCCTACGGCGGCATTGGATCAAGCTATGTGACCTATGGTTTGGTCGCGCGCGAAGTGGAGCGGGTGGACAGCGGCTACCGGTCAATGATGTCGGTGCAATCCTCGTTGGTGATGTACCCGATTTACGCCTATGGCACGGAAACCCAACGGAAAAAATACCTGCCCAAACTGGCATCCGGTGAGTTTATCGGCTGTTTCGGCCTGACCGAACCCGACGCAGGATCGGACCCCGGTGGCATGAAAACCACCGCGAAAAAGGTGGATGGCGGCTATGTTCTGAACGGGTCGAAAATGTGGATTTCCAACGCGCCGATTGCCGATGTGTTTGTGGTCTGGGCAAAATCTGACGCCCATGACGGCAAGATCAAAGGCTTTGTTTTGGACAAGGGCACCAAGGGTTTGAGCGCGCCGAAAATCGAGGGAAAACAGTCTTTGCGCGCGTCGATCACCGGCGAAATTGTGATGAAAGATGTGGAAGTCACTGAGGATGCTTTGCTGCCGGATGTGTCTGGTTTGAAGGGTCCGTTTGGCTGTCTGAACCGCGCGCGATATGGCATTGCGTGGGGCGCGATGGGCGCGGCTGAGGCTTGTTGGCACGCCGCGCGTCAATATGGTCTGGACCGCAAGCAATTCGGTAAACCTTTGGCGCAAATGCAACTTTTCCAGTTGAAGCTGGCGAATATGCAGACCGAGATCAGCCTAGGCCTGCAAGCGGCCTTACGTGTTGGGCGTCTGATGGACGAGGCAAAAGCCGCCCCCGAAATGGTCAGCCTGATCAAGCGCAACAACTGTGGCAAGGCGTTGGAAATCGCCCGTCACGCGCGCGATATGCACGGCGGCAACGGGATTTCTCAGGACTTCGGCGTGATCCGCCATATGGTCAACCTTGAAACCGTGAACACCTATGAAGGCACCCACGACGTGCACGCCCTGATCCTGGGTCGCGCGCAGACCGGGCTGCAGGCGTTTTATTAAACGCTGATGGGTCTGCTGCGCCGTCAGCGGACCCAATATGACACACCGCCTTTCGTACCTCTTGAGGGGCGGTCTGAGGAAAGCCGTTTAACACTCCCCTGGCTTTCCTCACTCCTCTTTTTCCTAAACCACATGAGATCATGATGAAGCAGAACCTGATTGCCGGTGACTGGATGGATGGCGAAAATGCCGCCGAGAACCTTAACCCCGCGGACCTGTCCGATGTGATTGGCACCTATGCGCATGCCAGTGTTGATCAGGTGAATGACGCGGTGGCGGCGGCGCGCGCAGCCTTGCCAAAATGGGCGGTGGCCTCGCCGCAAGTACGCTCTGATCTGCTTGAGGCAGTGGCGGCGGAGCTTTTCGCCCGCAAAGATGAAATTGGCATGATTTTGGCGCGCGAAGAGGGCAAGACCTTGGCGGAAGCCATTGGCGAAACCGCCCGCGCCGCACAGGTGTTTCGCTTTTTCGCAGGGGAAGCCATCCGTGTCGCGGGCGACGCGATTGCGTCGGTTCGTCCCGATGTGGACGTGGATGTGGTGCGTGAACCGGTGGGCGTTGTGGGGCTGATCACGCCGTGGAACTTCCCTATTGCGATCCCCGCGTGGAAAATTGCACCGGCTTTGGCGTATGGCAATACGGTGGTGTTTAAACCTGCGGATCTGACACCGGGATCTGCGCATATTCTGGCCAAGATCCTGCACAAGGCGGGCGTGCCTGCTGGGGTGTTTAACCTTGTGATGGGGCGCGGATCTGTGGTTGGGCAAACCATTGTGGACCACCGGCATGTTGATGCTGTGTCCTTCACCGGGTCGGTTCCCGTGGGGCGCGCGATGGCCGTTCACGCCGCCAAAGGTATGAAAAAGCTGCAGATGGAAATGGGCGGCAAAAACCCCATGGTCATCATGGATGACGCGGATCTGAATATTGCGGTGCCGACGGTTCTGAACGGCGCGTTCTTTTCAACCGGGCAACGCTGTACCGCGTCCAGCCGGATCATCGTTCAGGCGGGTATTCACGACGCGTTTGTGGACCGTTTGGCGACAGAAATGCTGGCCCTGAACATTGGCAATCCACTGGATGCGAAGACCCAAATCGGCCCGGTGGTGTCAGAAAATCAAATCCAGGGAAATCTTGGCTATGTCGACCTTGCGCGCAGCGAGGGGGCTGAGGTCATCGGTGGCGAACGCTTAAACCGCGACACCGAAGGCTTCTATCAAGCACCCGCCATGTTCCTTGGCGCCACCAACGACATGCGCTCCAGCCGCGAAGAGATCTTTGGCCCCTGTGCCTCGATCATCAAAGTCGCGGATTTTGACGAGGCGCTATCTGTGTCCAACGACACTGAATTTGGCCTGTCCTCCGGCATCTGTACCTCGTCGCTGAAATTCGCGCGAGAGTTCAAAAAACGCTCTCAGGCGGGCATGGTCATGGTTAATTTGCCCACAGCGGGCGTGGATTACCATGTTCCGTTTGGCGGGCGCAAAGGTTCCAGTTATGGTTCGCGCGAACAAGGGCGCTATGCAGCGGAATTCTACACAATTGTGAAGACCGCCTATAGCTTTGCAGGATGATGATATGACGTTGAAAACGGTTGGTGTGATTGGGGCAGGGCAGATGGGCAACGGGATTGCCCATGTGTTTGCGACCTCTGGCTATGATGTTCTTTTGAATGATATTTCCACGGATGCGCTGGCCGCAGCGGTGGCGAAAATTGAAAAAAACACAGCGCGTCAGGTTGATAAGGGCGCGATGAGCGCGAATGACCGTGATGCCGCCCTGTCGCGCATCCGCACCACGTCTGAATTGGGCGAGTTGGGCGGAACCGATCTGGTGATCGAGGCCGCCACCGAACGCGAAGAAATCAAGGACAAAATCTTTGCGGGATTGGCGCCGTCATTGGGCGAAAACACAATCCTGACCACCAACACCTCGTCGTTGTCCATCACCCGCTTGGCGGCGAAAACCGACCGTCCTGAGCGCTTTATGGGGTTTCACTTTATGAACCCGGTGCCGGTGATGAAACTTGTGGAACTCATTCGCGGTATTGCCACCTCGGAAGAGACCTATCAGACCATGCTGGGTGTGGTCGAACGTCTGGATAAAACCGCGGCCAGTGCCGAGGATTACCCCGGCTTTATCGTCAATCGGATCCTGATCCCGATGATTAATGAAGCCTGTTATGCGCTTTACGAAGGCGTCGGGTCGGTGGCCTCAATTGATGCGTCGATGAGGCTGGGGGCCAACCATCCGATGGGTCCGCTTGAGCTGGGTGATTTCATTGGTCTTGATACCTGTCTGGCGATCATGAACGTGCTGCACGACGGCATGTCGGACACCAAATATCGCCCCTGTCCGCTGCTTGTGAAATATGTCGAAGCAGGATGGGTTGGGCGCAAAGCGGGTCGTGGGTTTTACGACTATAGCGGCGAGACCCCGGTTCCCACGCGCTAAGCCAATTTGCTTTGAAAACGCAATCACCCGTATCGGCCCCGTCGGTGCGGGTTTTCTTATGCTGGATCAAAGAAACTGTTATGATTTTGACGGATAGTTGACCTGTGGGCTTGAATAACATTCAAAAAGATGCATATGAAATTCAGCCTACCTGATCAAAGGAACTTGCCATGCTGCGTCCGCTCATCTTCTCGCTGCCCTTCCTCGCCTTGCCGACCCTGTTTTCCACGTTCGCCGTGGCTGATATGTCCCACACGGTTGAACCGGTCACTCTGACCGAATGGAAGGCTGTCTTTGGAAAAGTCGAAACCCGCGACCTCGTGCCCGCGCGCACACGGATTGGCGGCACCTTGGTCGAGGTGTTGGTGGCCGAAGGCGATCACGTTAGAGAAGGTCAGCGGCTTGGATCAGTGAATGACGAGAAACTGGCGCTGCGTCTTACAGCCGTAGACGCCACGTTGGTCTCGTTAAATGCTCAGCTGAGCAACGCAGAGGCAGAACTGAAGCGAGGTGAAAGCCTGGTGGAACGCGGCGTCGCCACAGCCCAGCGGTTGGACGCGCTGCGCACCCAGGTGGACGTGATCAAAGGACAGATTGCAGCGACCAAAGCGGAACGCTCTGTGATCGAACAGCAAGGGGTCGAAGGTGCTGTGCTGGCCCCCATTGCGGGTCGGGTGCTGAACGTGCCGCTGACCAAAGGCGCAGTGGTGATGCCGGGCGAGGCGGTGGCGATGATTGGCGGCGGCGGCGTTTTCCTGCGCTTGGCCGTGCCCGAACGCCACGCGGGTTTTCTGACCGAAGGCGCCGAAATTCTAATTGGCGGCGACGGGGACACGCAAACCGGTCGCTTGGCAAAGCTGTATCCCCAAATCGAAAACGGCCGAGTGATTGCGGACGTTGATGTGCCCAACATGGACGCGCGCTTTGTAAACGCCCGCGTCTTGGTGCGCTTGCCGGTTGGTCAATCCGAAGGGCTGGTGGTCCCGGAAGAAGCTGTTGTGACCCGCATGGGGCTCGATTTTGTCACCGTCAAAGGGGATGGACCCGAGACGGTTGAGCGCACAATTGTCGTTGGGGAACCCCATCTTGTCGGGGGTGCGCGCATGGTTGAGGTTCTGACCGGCCTGTCATCCGGTGACGTGGTGGTCGACCCCATTCAACCGATGAAAGGGGCGGGTCATGAGTGATCACAATATTCCCAAAATGGGCCCGCTTGGTCTTGCCGGCGCGCTGACCAAAAGCTTCATCCAATCGGCGCTGACACCCTTGATGANNTGATCCTCGCGGCCCTCGCCGTGGGGCTGGTCGCTTTGGGCAGCCTGCCGCGCGAAGAAGAACCGCAAATCTCGGTTCCTTTGGTCGATATCCATATCCAAGCGCCGGGCCTGAAAGCTGGTGATGCGATGAAACTGATCTCGGAACCGATGGAGACGATCATCAAAGGCATCGCCGGGGTTGAGCATGTCTATTCCTCCACCCGCGATGATTACGCCATGGTTACGGCGCGCTTCTTGGTGGGCACCTCGTCGGATGCCGCCGTGTTGCGTGTGCATGACAAGGTGAACGCCAACCTCGACCGGATCCCAGTGGGCATCCAAAAACCGCTGATCGTCGGGCGCGGGATTGATGATGTTGCCATCGTCTCACTGACGCTTACGCCCAATCCCCATGCGGGCGAGGTGACGGCGGGCGACATCACCCGCGTGGCGCGTGAATTGCAGGTCGAGATGGCCAAGATTCAGGACGTTGGTCTGACCTATTTGGTGGGTGAAAGCTCGGATGCGATCCGCATTGCACCGGACCCCGAAAATCTGGCCCTCTATGGCATCACCTTGCAGCAACTGACGGGTAAGGTTGAAGCCGCAAATCGCGCATTTTCCACCGGGTTGGTGCGGGATAAGGGCGAGCAAATTGCATTGGTGGCCGGTAAAACCCTGCGCGCCCCTAAAGATGTTGCCAACCTTCTGCTGACCGCACGCGACGGGCGTGCCGTCTATGTGCGCGACGTGGCGGATGTGCGTTTTGTGGCGGATACCTCGCAAAGCATCGTCAGCCAGATCACGCGGGACGAACACGGTCTGCACCGCGCCCCGGCGGTCACACTGGCAATCGCCAAACGCGCCGGGGCCAATGCGGTGATTGTGGCCGAAGAGGTGCTGCATAAAGTGGGGGCCTTAAAGGGCAGCCTGATCCCCGCCAGCATCAATGTGTCAATCACCCGCGATTACGGCGAGACGGCAGATGAAAAAGCCAATGAGCTGCTGTTTCACCTTGGTCTTGCCACCGTGTCCATCGTGGGACTGGTGCTGCTGGCCATCGGCTGGCGTGAAAGTATCGTGGTCGCGGTGGTCATTCCGGTCACCATCCTGCTCACACTGTTTTCCGCGTGGATCATGGGCTATACGCTCAACCGCGTGTCGCTGTTTGCGCTGATTTTCTCGATCGGGATCTTGGTGGATGACGCGATTGTGGTCATTGAGAACATCGCGCGCCACTGGGGAATGCCCGACAAAGCCGACCGTGTAACCAAAGCGGTGCGCGCGGTGGCTGAGGTGGGAAATCCGACCATTGTCGCGACCCTTACCGTGGTCGCGGCCCTTCTACCGATGCTGTTCGTGTCCGGCCTGATGGGCCCCTATATGTCGCCCATTCCCGCGAATGCGTCCGCCGCGATGATCTTTTCATTCTTTGTGGCTGTCATCATTACCCCTTGGCTGATGATCAAAATCGCAGGCAATGCGCCGGTGCATGATCATTCACATGAGGCGACCCCCGGCGGGCGCCTTGGTGCGATCTATGCCGCCGTGGCGCGTCCTGTGCTGAAAACCAAGGCGCGCAGTCTTGGGTTTTTGATCGTCGCCATTGTGCTCAGCTTTGGCTCCCTTGGTCTGCTGTACACCAAAGACGTCACCGTCAAGCTTCTGCCGTTTGACAATAAATCCGAGCTGTCGGTGGTGATTGACCTGCCCGAAGGGGCGTCGGTGGAGGCAACAGATGCGGTGGCGCAGGATGTGGCGCGCGTTGTGATGGACCTGCCCGAGGTGATCTCGGTCGAAACCCACGCCGGTGCGGCAAGTCCTTTCAATTTCAACGGTTTGGTGCGCCATTACTATTTGCGCGAAGAACCGCAGATGGGCGAGGTGGCCATTCTTCTGACCCCAAAACATGACCGTGAACGCTCCAGCCACGATCTGGCGCTTGAGATCCGCGAGCGGATTTCCAAGCTTGACGTGCCGGTGGGAACCAACATGAAAACCGTGGAACCGCCCCCCGGTCCGCCGGTGATTGCAACCTTGCTGGCCGAGGTTTACGGCCCCACAGCAGAGGCGCGTCGCGACGCCGCCACCAAAATCCGTGCAGCCTTTGAAAGCGTGCCTTACGTGGTGGATGTGGACGACAGTTTTGGCACGCAACCGCGTAAATTGCGTGCGGAAATCTCGCCCGATCAATTGGAATTCCACGGCGTGCAAGAAGGCGACGTGTTCCAAACTCTGGCGATGCTGAATGGGGCCTCTACCGTTGGCTATAGCCACCGCGGCGAGGGGCGCAGCCCGATCCCGATCACCATTGAACGCGACAAATCCGACCGGGTGGTGGATGAACGTTTTTTGTCCACTCCAATCCCCGCCAACACCCTTCCCGGCGCGCGCGGCGTGGTGGAATTGGGCGATGTGATCACCCTGTCCGAAGAACGCGCCAGCTATCCGATCTTCCGCCACAATGGCCGCAGCGTTGAGATGGTGCAGGCCGAGTTGGCCGGTGCGTTTGAAGCACCTCTTTACGGCATGCTGGCGGTTGCCGATGCGCTTGATCAGATGGAATGGGCTCCGGGCACCAAACCGGTGATCCGCATGAATGGGCAGCCCGAAGACGAAAGCGCGATCACGCTGTTGTGGGATGGCGAATGGGAGGTCACATGGGTCACCTTCCGCGATATGGGTGCTGCTTTTGCGGTTGCCTTGCTGGGCATCTACATCCTTGTGGTGGCGCAATTTGGGTCGTATAAATTGCCACTGGTGATCCTGACCCCAATCCCACTGACTTTCCTTGGGATCATGTTTGGGCATTGGATATTCGCGGCACCTTTCTCGGCAACCTCGATGATTGGGTTCATTGCACTTGCGGGGATTATCGTGCGCAATTCGATCCTGCTGGTGGATTTCATCCGCAACGCTGATCCTGCCCAAGACAAGACCGAGATTTTGATCGAAGCAGGGGCCATTCGGTTCAAGCCCATCCTTCTTACCGCGATTGCAGCGATGATTGGTGCGGTGGTGATCTTGGCGGATCCAATCTTTCAGGGGCTCGCAATCTCACTCTTGTTTGGGCTACTCAGCTCAACTTTGCTGACGGTATTGGTGATCCCAGCGATCTATAAAGTGTTCCGCACCTAAGGATTAACATCCCAAGGGCGCCTTGCGGGGGCGCCCTTTTTGCACGGTTATTTTCCTGTTGCCTCAGCGGCCCACGCCATAATCGCATCCGCGTTTGGGGCCAGTTCCTCAGCCTCACCCACAAACTCGCGAAAAGCGTCAACCGTGACGGCGCTGACGCCAATGATGGCGGGGATGTCGCGGGCCATAGCTTCGCCCACGGCATTGCGAAAGCCGCGCCCTTCGGCCTCTTGCTTGCCAAATTTATTGACAATCAACAGATCCGCGCCTTCTGCCAGTCGTGCTTCGGTTGCCGCAACCGAGGTTTCCAGCGCCTCAGGGTTCAGCTTGCAGCCCTGCGACCCGGCCCCCAAAAACTGGCTGATGCGAATTTTGGGCCCGTCCGGCAGGACCAGCACATCCATGTCACAATGAAACTCTTCCGCGCGCTCGGTATCCAACTGCACCGTGCCTGCAAGTGCCACGCCGCGCGCCTTAAGCGCCTCGGCCACACCAGCCAGAAGTTGATTGGTTTCGCCGCGTCCCGGCGCAATGACATAAGCAAGTTTCATGGTCTCTCTCCGTTCCAACCCAAGTGGCAGTCGGGCGGGTGAAAGTCAATTCACGGCTGCGCCAGCAAAAGGCGACCGGGACCAGCGACAGACGACTTGATCTTGTGCCAGCAGCGTGACCAGATGACATCTGAGGAATAGGAGAGTGCGATGAAGCCAGATCAGCCCCAATTTGCCCCGCCGCAAGACGCAAGAGAACGCAAAGCCATTGCGCCGGTGATTTGCTATCCGGTGGACAGTCTGACCCCAGCTCCTATGGCGCTTTATCAGGCAGCGCGGGGGGGCGCGGAAAAGGTTGATGAAGTATTGGTGCCGCCGCGCGATGCGCGCTGTTTCACCGCCCCCGCCGGACATTTCTTTCGCATCTCATCCGTCGAAGGATCGCAAGTTGGCGATCTGAACCTGTGGAACGCAGATGATCTGAGCGAGCGGTTCTATTCGGGCAAAACCCGCGCGTTACATGGCACCCATTTGTCAACGGGCGACCGGATGTGGTCCAGCTTTCCAAACCTACGCCCAATGGCGACAATCACCAAAGACACGCTCGATTGGTATGGATTTGATGATTTTGGCGGCTCGGTGCATGATGTGATTGGCACGCGCTGTGACCCTTACACCAGCAATCTTTTGTCGGGTGGACAATATCATCAATGCTGCCACTCTAACCTCACCCGCGCACTGGCCGACCATCTGAAAATCCCCTTGGCTGAGGCCGAACCCCATGTGCACGATGTCCTGAATGTCTTTATGTGCACCGGCTTTACCCGTGACACTGGCCAGTATTTCATGAAAGCCAGCCCGGTGCGTCCGGGCGATTATCTTGAGGTCTTTGCTGAAATAGATCTCATTGGCGGCCTCTCTGCCTGCCCGGGCGGCGATTGCTCAACCCAGCACAGTTCAGATCAGGCCGCGTGCCACCCGCTTCTGGTCGAAATCTTTGCCCCAAAACCCGGCGCTCTCAAAGGCTGGAATACCCCGATGCCTAATGACTATGACCAAAGCCACGGGCGCTGACACCCTCTTCCTCTTTCCTCAAATATCCTGGGGTGAGCGGCGTGCCGCGAGGGGCAACGCCCCTTACACAGCTTAGCAATACCGCTCAATCCCGACGATTTGCGTCTCGGAATAGCGATCCCCATGCGCCCAGCCAACGGGTAAAAGTCGTGCAATTTCTGCGCGGTCCTCAGCGGTGAAGTGGATTTCAGTGGCACTGGCCCAACCCAAAAGATGCGCAGGTGACCTTGTACCCGGGATCGGGATCAGATGATCCCCCTGGTCCAAAATCCATGCCAAAGCCAAGGCGGGAACAGACCAGCCCCGCGCCTGGGCAAACGCGCGAAACGGCATGAAAGCCTGACAGTTCAGATCATAGTTCGGTTGGGCGAACCGTGGGTTTGCGTGCAAAAAGGGCAGGGCCGTCACGGCCTCAAAATCACGTTCTTTGTCTGAAAAGAACCCGCGCGCCAGTGGTGAAAACGGCACAAAGGTGGCGCCCAATTCTTTGCAGGTTTGGATCATGCCAAGCTCGGGCAGGCGGGTCCAAAGCGAGTATTCGTTCTGAACAGCCGCCACGGGCGCAACAGAGGCGGCACGGCGCAGGGAGGCAGGTGAGATTTCTGAATAGCCAAAGCCGCCAATCAACCCTTCTTCGCGAAAGCCTTCCAGCGTTTCGGTCACGGTCTCAATCCGCAGATCAAACTGTCGACGATGCACATAATAAAGCGCCACGTGATCCACACCGAGCCGGGAAAGGGATGCTTCAAGCCGGGCGCGCAGCCCGTCCGCCGTGTTGTCCGCTGTGCCGCGCGGCGCGCCGGTCACAATGCCGCCTTTGGTGGCGATGACGGGCTGGTGCCCGGTATTTCGTAACCATTCGCCAATGATCTCTTCTGACAGGCCATTGCCGTAGATGTCTGACGTGTCAAAGAAATTGATCCCGGCCTTCCAAGCGGCATCTAATGTGGCAAGGCTTTCGTCGCGCGTGGTCTTGCCGTAAAAGCCCGAGAAATTCATGCAGCCCAACCCAATCGCCGAAACCTCGGGACCGGATTGGCCAAGTCTGCGCCGTGCCATACCCATCAGGCGAAAGCCGCGTTCAGGGCAATTTCAACCATATCGCCAAAGGTCTTTTCACGTTGATCAGACGGCAGCGCCTCACCGGTCAAAAGATGGTCCGACACGGTCATAATGCCCAAGGCACGTACGCCATATCGGTTGGCAAGGGTGTAAAGCTCTGCTGCTTCCATCTCGACCCCCAAAATGCCGTGACGCTGCATTTCTTTGTTCAGATCGGGGCGTTCGTCATAGAAGGTATCCGAGGAATAGATCCCCCCCACATGCACGCCAACTTCAACGTTTTTTGCGGCCTCAACAGCGGCGGCGAGCAGCGAGTAATCGGCGCAGGGCGAAAAGTTCAGCTCGCGAAAAATGGTGGAACTTGGCGTGGCCACCGTGGTTGCTGTCATCGCAATCACCACATCGCGCAGTTTCACATGATCCTGCATCCCGCCGCAGGACCCGATGCGGATCAGCGTTTTGGCACCAAAATCGCGGATCAGCTCGTTGGCATAGATCGACATCGACGGCATGCCCATGCCGGCCCCCTGAATGCTTACCCGGTTGCCGCGCCAGTTGCCGGTAAAGCCGAACATGCCACGCACTTCGTGCACCAGTTTTGCATCTTCCAGAAAATTCTCAGCCACCCATCTGGCGCGATAGGGATCGCCGGGCATCAACACTGTTTCAGCAATTTGGCCTTGTTCGGCACCAATATGTACGGTCATGGGAATCCTCGTTCGTGGGCTGTTAGCGGCGGACAACATGCGCCGGTTTGTGGCAAAGGTCAAACCTGTCGCCGGGGCAGCACAGGTCACAATTTGGGAGAGAACGTTTGTGATGTGGCTTGACTTGGCAGGGCACGGGTGTGTTTTTAAAGAGGTGTTTTGAAAAAGGATGATGTGCCAGATGCGTTTTATGATCCCCGCCCTCTTTTTGGCGTTTGCGCCGCTGTCATCGGTTGCGCAGGAGGCAAGCGAGCTGGCGTTGGTCAAACGGATTTTTACCGAATTGCAGCCGATTTCGATTAAGAAGAACCGCGAGTATTGTGGCTATATTGGTCTGGATGCAGATGGAAAACTGGCGATCAGCCCGGCCAAACGCGGGCGCAAAGGCACCTGCGAACCCGCTGACCCGGACATGCTTGAGGTGCTGATTGCATCTTATCATACCCATGGTGCCTATTCGCCCAATTATGTGAACGAATTGCCATCGACCGAGGATGTCGAAGGGGACGAGGCCGAGGGGATTGACGGTTGGGTCGCCACACCGGGCGGGCGCCTTTGGTATATCGACACAAGCGATATGGTGATCAGTCAAGTCTGCGGATTGGGATGTTTGCCGTCTGACCCAGACTTCATTGAAGGTGACACCGGCGGGATTGAACCGAGCTATCACTACAAAGAGCTGGTGCAGAAGCTGGAAGAGGTGAGCGGGTAGGGGCTTTGCCCCTCGGCGCCGGGCTGCGCCCTGCGCCTTCACCCCAGGATATTTATGACAAGAAAAAAGGCGCAGGATGAACCGGCGCCTTTCGTTTTTTAGAGGGTGGGAGAGTTATTCAGCAGCCACCGCTTTTGGATCAACCAGTGTCACGATGTCATCCATGATCACATTCAGCTCAAAGTCCTTTGGTGTATAGACTTTGGTGACCCCAATCGCGCGCAGGCGGGTGGCGTCTTCATCGGGAATGATCCCGCCGGCGACCACTGGGATATGGCCCAATCCGGCGGCTTTCATCCGCTCCATCAGCTCTTCGAGCAGGGGAATGTGGCTGCCTGACAGGATTGACAGGCCGACCACATGGGCGTCGGTTTCAATGGCGGATGCCACCAATTCCTCTGGCGTCAGGCGGATGCCTTCATAAGTGATGTCCATGCCGCAATCGCGCGCGCGGGCGGCGATCTGTTCGGCACCATTGGAATGCCCATCAAGGCCGGGTTTGCCCACAAGAAACGTCAGGCGACGGCCCAGGCTGTCGGACACCGCATCGACGCGGGCGCGGATGTCATCCAGCCCTTCGGTGCGGTTTGAACGATTTTTGCTGACCCCTGTAGGTGCGCGGTATTGCCCAAAAGTCGCGCGCATCATTTCGCCCCATTCGCCGGTGGTCACGCCTGCTTTGGCCGCCGCAATGGACGATGGCATGATGTTGGTGCCGTCTTTGGCCGCTTGGCGCAGGTCCGCCAGCGCTTGTTTCACAGCATCCGCATCACGGCTGGTGCGCCATGCCTCAAGACGGGCAACCTGGTCCGCCTCTGCATCCGCATCCGCCACCATAATCGCGCCGTCCCCTGCGGTCAGCGGGCTTTCGGTGGTTTCCAGCCATTTGTTCACGCCAACCACGGTGGTCTCGCCGACCTCGATCTTGCCGATCCGTGTGGCGTTGCTGTCGACCAGGCGCGATTTCATATATTCAATCGCCGCC
>DDMF01000026.1:0-749 GCA_002340515.1 Rhodobacteraceae bacterium UBA2553
GGCTTCGTCCTTGTCCCGCAAAGCCGACCATCGCAATATATCGTCTCAGCGCGGCGACACAGAGAGCGCATGAGGCAGACAGAATAACTTCACCTTCCCCCCAACACCGCCTAAAACACCGCCATGGAAACCCTGTCATTTCTCTTTGTCCCGCTGTCTTTGCTTGCCACCGCTGTGATGGCGGCCTCTGCGGCCATTCAAGCGCATCGGGCACAGATGGACCCGTTTGGAGCCACCGTTTTGGCAATTGCCACCGCGATGGGGGGCGGCACGTTGCGGGACTTATTCCTTGGGCTCACCCCGGTTTTTTGGATCCGGGATGAGAGGTTTTTGGCCGTGGCGGTGCCCATTGCCTTGATCAGCTTTGCGGTGGCCACGCGCATGTCGGCGGGCAATGGCCGGCGCCTGAAGGCGTTGATGCATCTGGATGCCATTGGTCTTGCGCTGTTCACGCTGACCGGCGTGCAGGTGGCGTTGGACGCGGGGATTTCGCCGATTTTGGCGGTGGTCATCGGCTGTATCACCGGCACGGCGGGCGGGATGATCCGCGATCTTTTGTGCAATATGACGCCGAGCCTGTTGAAAGAAGACCTCTATGCCACGCTGTCGCTGATTGGTGGCGCGCTTTATGTCGTGCTCTTGGGCCAAGTGGATGGCACGTTGGCCGCTGGGATCAGCTTTGCCGCTATTTTGCTGGCGCGGATTGTGGTGTTGAACCGGGCGCCTGCTGGCGATCAGGCTTAAGCCTA
>DDMF01000026.1:807-942 GCA_002340515.1 Rhodobacteraceae bacterium UBA2553
GCCGCTGGGCCATCTTGGGGCGTGCGCGCCCAGCGCGTTCCACCGCGACCAACTCTGCCATGATCGACACCGCAATTTCCGCAGGGCCAATTGCGCCGATGTCCAGCCCCACGGGGCCGTGAATGCGCGCAAGAC
>DDMF01000026.1:1003-3876 GCA_002340515.1 Rhodobacteraceae bacterium UBA2553
CTTGGGTACGCGCAGACCCCAGACAGCCGATATAGGCGACATTGCCGTCCAGTCCGGCCTCAATCGCCGGGTCGTCGATCTTGGGATCATGCGCAAGGGTGACAATACCGGTGCGGGCATCCAGGCCAAGGGGGGGCAGCACCTCGTCCGGGTAATCCTCATGGATCGTCACGCCGGGAAAGCGATCTGCGGTGGCAAAGGCGCCGCGCGGGTCGATCAGCACCACATCATAACCAACAATCTGCGCCATCGGGATCAGCGCTTGGGCCACATGCACGGCCCCCACGACAATCAGGCGGAGGGGCGGAGTGTGGCGGTGCAGGAAGAGGTTGCCCTGAAGGCCGGTATCTTCGCTGTTTGTTTCACCGTCTGCTATGCGCAGTTCGCGGGACCAATCCTGCGTGTTCAGCGCAGTGATCACCGGCTGACGCGCCGCGCGGTGAGCGACGAGATCAGAGAGCATGTCAAGCGGCACACCCTGTCCGCCACCCTGCCCGGCTCCTATATCCGCACCCACAGGTTCCACCAACACGCGGATTTCACCACCGCAAGCCAGCCCCGCGGAAAACGCATCCTCGCCCGAGACGCCAAAGGTCAACAGCTGACATCGCCCATCGCTAAGTGCCTCTTCTGCCGCGATCACCACCGCGCCTTCGACACAGCCGCCCGACACCGACCCTTCGATTTCGCCGCGATCTGACACAACCATCTGGCTGCCCACCGGGCGCGGGGCGCTGCCCCAGGTGGCCACGACTGTTGCAATCGCCACGCGACGGCCAGATTGCTGCCAGGCAAGCGCCAGTTCGGGGATTTTATCGAAGCCGTTGGGGGGTGTTGTCACTGGAACTGTCACGGAGGATCCTGAAGGTAAAACAATTGTTTTTCGATGAGCGCAGATCAATGAAGGCTACATCTGGGGTATCAAACAGGGTTTCGCAAGTGGCGGCAATCTGCGGCACAGGCACAATGTCCCCGGTGCCGTAAAGGATCCGGTGATCCGCGCCGTAGCCTTTGATCAGCGCATCCGCCCGTCCGTTTAACACCGGCGGCAAGCCTGCCCCTTGCCACGGAGTGCAGTCATCTGCGCAGAAAAACACCGGGCCGGTTTCGGCATAGGGTTGCGGTTCGGGAAACGGGCATGCGGAGACCACCAACATCTCCTCCCCTTTGGGGATGTCGTGCAGGCAGGACCGGCAGGGATTGCCGCCCCCATCTGAGATCTGGCGTTCCGGGGCATTTCCGTAAGCGTCCACGCCAGCGTGGCGCAATTGATCCACGAAGCTTTGCTCATATGAGATGGCTTTGATCGGCATTTGGTCTCTCCTTTCCTACGGCGTTTTTGGTTCAGATTGAACGCGACACGTTCTAGGAGAGACTAGTGGGGCACCTGCGGCGCGACGATCCGAAGCTTGCGTATTGGCACCACTGCTGCGCGCAATAAGGAAGGGGATTGAGAAACGCCGCATGATGACTATTGTCGCCCATAGATTGAGCCCCCATTGCAATGCCGACCAATGGCGCAAATCGGTGAGATAGGAGTTGAACAAAGATGAAGCTAAGTCGTGTGTTTGCAAACGGCGGGTCAAAACTGATGAAGTGGTTGTGTGTTGCACTGATAAGTGGGGGTGTTTTTTCAACGCCGATATCTGCGCAGGACCTACCTAACTATTTCTATCCGAAAAATCGATTTGGCATAAACGCGGCAAACCCGGATTATGTCGTGCAGTGGGAAAGCCCCATTATTTTTCAACTGTTAGAAGACACGCCTCATCGGTCGTCGTTTCAAGTTGCAGCGCGTGTTTCAGAGGCGGCGCGTCTTTCCGGGGCGGCATTTGACTTGGCTGTAAGTCCAGAAGACTGGGCCAGAGAGGGCAAGATTGCGCCAGCAAGCAATTACGTTTTCATGAACTTAACGAAAGCCTCTGAGAACTTGGTGAGTGTAACGCCAAATGGAGTGTCCTTGCAGAAGAGTGTTTTCGGGGCGCAAAATACTTTGTGGAAACAGATGGAAGATCGCCACTTAAACACGGGCTTTCCTGGTTGTTACGGGCGGATGCTCCAATCTAACCAGCAAACCATCGTGGGATATATTGGCGCTTATATTGCTGATCTGTCAGAGCTCACCGTGCACGAATGCCTTGATCTGCTAATACCGTCTTCATTTGCTCTTGATCCAAATGTTACGCAATATGATTTCGCTGAAAATTCACCCACCGGCCCTGTGATTAAAGATACGAGTGAGGTGTATTTTGAACTTGTTTTGAAAAATGCCTGTCGGGGCGCAGATGGCAAAATCAGGAAAGACTGTGTGATGTCGTCCGCTGAAGCGATTTGGAAAAGCCATGGTGAAAGATCGCAGCAGGCGGTGGAATGAGATAAGCTGTTTCAGGTGAGCGACAAGGGCACGGCGATAGACGATGGGCAATCCCCGCGCGTTGACGGAACTGGCGCGCTCTGACACTTATAAAGTCATAAAGAACAAGGCTCGGGGCATCGCCCCAAGAGGCCGCAACCGGATCTATGCCGGACCAAGAGGAACGAGTAATGCGCATCACCGCCGTGACCTGTGTGAAAAACGAAGGGGCGTTCCTGTTGGAATGGCTGGCCCATCACAAGGGCGTGGGGTTTACCGATTTTCTGGTGCTGTCCAATGATTGCGATGATGGCACCGATCAGATGCTGGATCGGTTGCAGGCAATGGGCGAACTGGTGCATCTGCGCAATGATGGCCCTTACGATCAGGCAGGCGTGCAATGGACCGGATTTAAGACCGCCGACAAACACCCGTTGGTGCGCGAGGCCGATTGGCTGATGACGCTGGATGTGGATGAGTTTGTGAATGTGCAGGTGGGCGACCACACATTGGCGGCGCT
>DDMF01000026.1:3910-5813 GCA_002340515.1 Rhodobacteraceae bacterium UBA2553
GCGCTGCCGGAGGCCGATGCCATCACGATGACCTGGCGGCTGTTTGGCAATGGCGGCGTGGTGCAATACCATGACCGCCCGGTGACCGAGACCTTCACCCGCGCCGCGCCCCCCGTGATGTATTGGCCGTGGCGCGCGTTCATGTTCAAGACGCTTTACCGCAACAACGGTGCTTACAATAAGCTGGGCGTGCACCGCCCGCGTGCGCCCGTTGAGGGCAAGGTGGAGCAGACACAATGGTTTGACGGCCACGGTCGCGCGCTTGAGCCACGGTTTCGCAAAGGACAGATCTTTTCGCCGTTTGGGCGCGAGAATTACGGATTGGTGCAGCTGAACCACTATGCCCTTGGCGCGATGGAGAGTTATCTGTTGAAACGCGCGCGCGGGCGGGTCAATCGCTCGTCAGAACCGATGGGTATGGATTATTGGACTGAACGCAATTGGGCCGAGATGGAAGAGACCAGTATTCGCGCCTGTGACGGGCTGCGGGATGCGCATTTGGACCGGTTGCGCGGGGATGCGGAGCTGGCTGAGTTGCATGAAAACGCGGTGGCGTGGCGCCATACCCAGTTCGAGGCATTGATGGACGACGAATCTTACCGTGCCTTAATGGGCCGTTTGATGATGACCCCCCCGGCACGAGCTTTGCCAATCGACGCGGCCAAGATGTTACTGAAACACGCACAAAAACAACATCGCCCCAAGGATTAGTTCCCGCCCGTCAACAGTCTCCGTTTGTCATCCAAGAAGATCACGTTTTTGCCTCATTACACACGCAATCTTGCCAGAAATCATCTGCACAATAGAACATAGTATGTAACGAGTGTTAGAGTACCAATATGCAAGATGATACGTTGATTGAAGAGCACCGCTTTGATCTGACCGAAGCCAAGCAATACGACTGGCTTCACGCGATTGATGATATGGGCGAAGAGCGTGGCTATTTTGAAAACCTTGGCGAGGATCACTCGGCGATTTTAACAGACGCGGGCCCCACCCTGATCGTCACTTTCGAAACCATCGACACCATCCGCAAAGGCGCCAACCACACGCCGCTGGGCTGGTCGCTTGTGGACGGGTCCGAAGAGGGCGACACCGGTTGGTCCAATCTTTGCATCATGGCCCATAAAGAGACATGGTTCCGTGACGATGCGGTCTATGCCTATTTTGACCGGCTGGTGGATGATGGCTTTTTTGAAGAATACGACCAAGTGGTGTTTTATGGTGCGGGCATGTGCGGCTATGGCGCTGCGGCTTTTTCGGTGGCGGCACCCGGCGCCACGGTGATTGCGATCGGCGCACAGGCCACGCTCGACACCGCGCGAGCGGGCTGGGACCGCCGCTTCCCTGAAATGCGCCGCGCCGATTTCACTGATCGTTATGGGTATGCCCCGGATATGATCGAAGCCGCCGATGCGGTTTACCTGCTGTTTAACCCGGCCGTTGTGGACGATTACATGCACGCCAGCCTGTTTTCCGGCGACAATACCCACCACATCCCCTGCCCGCGTATGGGTCAATATATAGAAACGGAACTGTGGTCGATGGGCGTTCTGCCCGGTTTGATCACCCAAGCAGCAAGGGGTGAATTGGACCGGGTCAGCCTGTTTCAGGCCCTGCGCGCGCGGCGAAAACACTTGCCTTATCTGCGCGTCATCCTCGACCGGATCAATGTCAGCACACACCCAAAACGTGTCGCGGCTTTGACACGCTATGTGACCAGCCATTGGTCAGCCCCCCGGTTTCGCCGCGCATTGGACCAGGCCAATAAGGTGTTGGAAGACGCCTGAGGTTGCGGCGCGTAACCGCTCGTTAACCGATATGGCCGCATTGTGGCCCTATGGAACAGATTCGACATACATTAAGCGGAACGCCGATTGCCCAAACCGGGCCGGCCGGCCCT
>DDMF01000026.1:5848-6665 GCA_002340515.1 Rhodobacteraceae bacterium UBA2553
GCGGATATCCGCGCCCAAATTGCCCGCCTGCGCAAACGCGAGGCGGAATTGCGCAGCGCGCTGCTGTTATGTGACGACCCTGACATGCGAATAGGCGACGCGCATAAGGTTGTGCTTAAAACCCTGCGGTCCCGTGTGTTTGAAAAATCCCGCCTGCCGCAGGTCATTCAATCAGACCCCAGGTTCTTTCGCACCCGCGAGGTGACCCATGTCTGTCTTTTGCCCACCGAACGGCGGGCCCGTCGGCAAGGGCTCTTTTCCGGATTGGGTCTGACCCCCCGCCCGAATGAAGCGGAGTTTGATGTGCTTGAGCCCTTTGCCGCCATCCTTCGCGAGACTTAAGGCAACAAAGCTCTTTTCTAAAAACCGGGCTTGGTCTAATCACTGTCCCGATGACCCAAACTTTGACACTCCGCCGCCCTGATGACTGGCACCTGCACCTGCGCGATGGCGAGGTGCTGAAAGCCGTCCTGCCCGAAACCGCGCGCCATTTTGGCCGTGGGATCATTATGCCCAACCTTATTCCCCCCGTGGTGACCTCTGAGGATGCCCGCGCTTATCACAGCCGGATCATGGCGGCCCTGCCCGACGGCATGACATTTGATCCGCTGATGGTGCTGTATCTGACCGAAGGGACCGATCCTGAAGATGTGGCCCGCGCCCATGCGTCGGGTCTGGTCAAAGCGGTGAAGCTTTACCCCGCTGGTGCCACCACAAACTCCAACTCCGGCGTGCGTGACTTTGATAAAGTTGCCCCGGTGTTTGAGAAAATGGCTGAGATTGGCCTACCGCTTTGCGTGCACGGCGAAGTCACCGA
>DDMF01000026.1:6714-10292 GCA_002340515.1 Rhodobacteraceae bacterium UBA2553
TGCACGGCGAAGTCACCGATGCGGACATCGACATCTTTGACCGCGAAGCTGTGTTTATTGACCGCGTGCTGGATCCCATTCGCCGCGCGCATCCGAATTTACGTGTCGTGATGGAGCATATCACCACCAAAAACGGCGTCGATTACGCGCGCTCCGGCGGCGACACGCTTGGCGCGACAATCACCACGCATCACCTGATCATCAACCGCAACCACATTCTGGTTGGCGGGATCAAACCGCATTACTACTGCCTGCCTGTCGCCAAACGTGAGGAGCATCGCTTGGCTTTGGTCGATGCCGCTACCTCTGGGGAGGCCACGTTTTTCCTTGGCACAGACAGCGCGCCGCACACCGATCCGAACAAGGAAAGCGCCTGTGGCTGTGCGGGGTGTTTCACCGCAACCAACACCATGTCGTGCTTGGCGGAAGTGTTTGAGGCGGCCCAAGCGCTGGACAAGCTTGAGGCATTTGCGTCTTTGAATGGCCCTGCGTTTTACGACCTGCCCGCCAATGACGCGATCATCACGCTAACCAAAGGCGACCCCGTGGCGTATCCCGCCAAAATCGACAGTGCAGAGGGGCCAATCACCGTGTTTGACCCCGGTTTCCCGCTGCATTGGTCTGTGACCGCTTAAGACCACGCGATTGGGCATGGCGCTGCCCTCTGCCCAACGCACACGACACCCTACGCCGACGACCCGCACCCAAGACACGCATCAAAGGAGCTGCCCCATGATCCCATCCACCTTCCCCGCCAAAGAAGAAATTGCCCGCCTCACCGCCCGGATGCTTCTGGAAATTGGCGCTGTGAATTTCAACACGGATGAGCCGTTCACGCTGGCTTCTGGCCTGCCGTCCCCCAGCTATATTGATTGTCGCAAGCTGATTTCTTATCCGCGCATTCGCTCGACCCTGATGGATTTCATGGCCGCAACCATTATGCGCGAAGCTGGGTTTGAGGCATTTGACAATATTGCGGGTGGCGAAACCGCTGGCATCCCATTTTCGGCGTGGGTCGCGGAACGTCTGGCGTTGCCGATGACTTACGTGCGCAAAAAGCCAAAAGGCTACGGCAAAAACGCCCGCATCGAAGGCGCGATGTCGGAAGGGGAACGGGTGCTGTTGGTTGAGGATCTGACCACCGATGGCGGATCCAAACTGTCGTTTGTGGATGCGATTCGCGACACCGGGGCCACCTGTGGGGCCACCGCCGTGGTGTTTTATTACGACATCTTTCCAGAGACGGAAAAAACGCTGTCAGATCATGGCGTTCAGCTTATTCACCTGTGCACGTGGTGGGATGTTCTGGTGGAAGCCAAGGCGCAAGGCGCGTTCTCAACTGAGACTTTGGACGAGGTGGAACGGTTCTTAAAAGACCCCCGGACATGGCAAAAAGCACGCATGGAAAGCTGATCCAGCCCACCACTGTTAGGTACCATTTTGCGGGATCCTACCAAATCTGGTAGGATCCCGTGTGATTTCTGACTTATCCACAAGATAACCACAGAAACATACATTTTGCTTTGAACCCCGGTTCAAAGGTAAAACGCCCGCTTAAGGGGACACAGGACATGAACGAGATCAGCACCATTCCGGGCAATCTTCCGGCGCCAAGCGACAATGGCGCGTTGAATGATACGATGCAGGGGATCCTGCCGCATCACATCGAAGCTGAACAGCAGCTTTTGGGTGCGATCCTGACCAACAATGATGTTTACGATCGGGTCGCCTCGATCATCACCGCCACACATTTTTATGAGCCGGTGCATCAGCGGATTTACGAAATTGCAGCCGCGCGCATTGCCAAGAATGCTTTGGCGAGCCCTGTGACGCTGAAGGCGTTTATGGAAGACGATGAGGGCTTGAAAGAGTTGGGCGGGGCGGCCTATTTGGCGCGGCTAGCAGGGGCGGCCATATCTTCCTTTGCGGCGCGCGATTATGCACAGATGATTTATGATCTGGCGATCCGACGCGAGCTGATCCGGCTGGGCGAAGACATTTCCGCCAAAGCGGCCAAGGTTGATATTTCATCCGAACCAAAAGAGCAGATCGTCGAGGCCGAGCAGCAGCTTTATAAACTTGGTGAAGCGGGACAAGCGGACACCGGGTTTCAGTCGTTTCTAAAGGCGGTCACAGGCGCGGTGCAAAACGCCAATGCCGCCTATGAGCGTGGCGGCGGCATGGCCGGTGTGTCCACCGGGCTGATTGATCTTGATAAGAAAATGGGCGGCTTGCACCCGTCGGATTTGATCATTCTGGCGGGGCGCCCGTCGATGGGGAAAACCTCGCTTGCGACCAACATCGCGTTCAACGTGGCCAAAGCGTATAAGCGCGGGCTAAAGCCGGACGGGACTGAGGGTGCTGTGGATGGCGGCGTGGTTGGGTTCTTCTCGCTTGAGATGTCGGCAGAGCAGTTGGCCAGCCGGATTTTGGCAGAGGCGGCTGAGATCTCATCCCATAAAATCCGCCAAGGGGATATGGATGAAAGCGAGTTTCGGCGGCTGGTTCAGGCGGCCAAAGATCTGGAGGCTTGCCCGCTTTATATCGACGACACCCCGGCCTTGCCCATTTCACAATTGGCGGCCCGTGCGCGGCGGCTGAAGCGGACCCATGGGCTTGATGTGCTGATCATCGACTATCTGCAACTGTGTCGTGGGACTGCGGAAAACCGGGTCAATGAAATCGGCGAGATTTCGATGGGCATGAAGGCGATTGCGAAAGAGCTGAACATCCCGGTCATTGCCCTGTCGCAGTTGTCGCGTCAGGTGGAAAACCGCGACGATAAACGCCCGCAATTGTCGGACCTTCGGGAATCAGGTTCGATTGAGCAGGATGCCGACGTGGTGATGTTTGTGTACCGCGAAGAGTATTATAAAGAGCGTGAAAAGCCGGGCGATCACGAACTGGATAAGATTGCGCTGTGGCAAGAGGAAATGGCACCGCTGTATGGCAAAGCTGAGGTCATCTTGGGCAAGCAGCGTCACGGCCCCATTGGGATTGTGGATCTGTCGTTTGAAGCGAAATACACCCGTTTTGGCAATCTGGTGAAAGACTATCAACAGGGTCACGAGCAGGCGTTCTAAAAGAGCGCTACAGACGGAGGTCCCGAAGCGGGCCCCACAGGCTGAGGGTGAGCAGACAGAAGGAGCGGCAAGCGGATGGCGGTCACAGGATTGAACCACATCACGCTTGCCGTCTCTGATCTGGACCGGTCCTGTGCGTTTTATGTGGATCTGTTGGGGGCTGTGCTGCGGGCCAGGTCTGACAAAAGTGTTTATCTGGAGCTTGGGACGATTTGGCTGTGTTTGGAGTGGGCGGATAAGGTCACGCCACGCGCCGATGACAGCCACATTGCGTTTTCATGTGAACCTTCTGATTTTGAACGACTTTCACAGGAGGTTTCGGCGCAGGCGCCCTTGTGGAAAGAGAATAGATCCGAGGGGGCATCGGTGTATTTTCTGGACCCAGACGGGCACCGGTTGGAGCTGCATCTCGGCGATCTGGAGAGCCGCTTGGCCCATTACCGTGCGCATCCTGACAAGGGTGTGCGGGTGGTTGATCCATAGGCGGGTGCGAGG
>DDMF01000026.1:10318-17851 GCA_002340515.1 Rhodobacteraceae bacterium UBA2553
ATATTTGGAACAAGAAAAAGCGCAGTTGCTCGCGGAGCGTTGAGTTGAGTTGAGTTGAGTTGAGTTGATCACCGGGAGTAATCGGTGAACATCATGTAGTTCTTACGCGGGCCACAAACCCGCCAGGTGGCGCGCCAGTCGGGCCACCGGGTGAAGCAATAACTCACCTCATATTGATCGGGCGGACAGTCGTGAAAGGCTGTGCTGGCGTCTTGGGTCAGATTGATGCGGTGAAAGTCGCGACCGTCCGCAAATTGCACCAACACCGCGCCCTCATCAGGGTCGTCATCTTGTTGCCAAAGGTAGCGACGGGTGGCTTGAAACCCGGTTTGACCATTGGGGCCGACAGGCAAGCGCAGCTCGCCTGTTTCGTTATAGATCAGGCCCGCACCATCCGGGGTAAAGACCGCCACGCCGTCAAAGCGGCCAGTGCTGCCGGCATGCGCGTCTTCGATGCGGCGGGACATGCGCCAGCGGCCTTGGAAATCGGCGAGGGTGCGGATCATTTGAGCCTTCCCAGATAGGTGTCGCCTTGGGCGCCACGAAACTCTACCAGATCATCCGAACGGGTTACGCCGTAGCAGGTGGCATGGGTTGAGGGCGGCCAGGTTGAACAGTACTGATCACCTTGCACAAACCATGAGCCCCAGCTTTGCCCGCCCCCGCCTTCCCCTGAGACATAAAGCGTTTGCCCATCTGTGCGGAACATTTGCCAGATGCCGTTTTCCTCCCCTGTGGAGGTGATAAGATAAAGGAGTTTTGCATCTGAGAGCGTGGCGCGAATCTCTTGGCCCGACATGAGGGCGCCTGTCATCAGGCGAAACCCGCCATCCGCCAGCGCAAAAAGGGGGAAACTGACCATCATAGGCGCTAACACTGCTGCAATCCGGCCCATCGGCGCGCCCCTTCCCTTGTTTGCTGCATCAACGCAGTCTATGAGATGCGCAACGGACCTCCAACTCAAAAGGCTGTGACATGATCCCACGCTATTCCCGCCCCGAAATGGTTGCCATTTGGTCGCCTGAGACCAAGTTTAAAATCTGGTATGAAATCGAAGCCCATGCCTGTGATGCAATGGCTGATCTGGGCGTGATCCCGCGCGAAAATGCCCAAGCGGTGTGGAAAGCCAAAGACGTTGAATTTGACGTGGCGCGCATTGATGAAATCGAAGCCGTGACCAAACATGACGTGATCGCGTTTCTAACCCATCTCGCGGAACATGTCGGATCAGACGAGGCACGTTTTGTGCATCAGGGCATGACCTCTTCGGATGTGTTGGACACTTGTTTGAACGTACAAATGGTGCGTGCAACTGACATTCTGTTGGGCGGCATGGACCGGGTTCTGGCGGCGCTGAAAACCCGCGCGATGGAACATAAAGACACGGTGCGTGTCGGCCGCAGCCACGGCATTCACGCGGAACCCACCACTATGGGTCTGACTTTTGCGCGTTTTTACGCCGAAATGGATCGCAACAAAAACCGTTTGGAAAAAGCGCGTTTCGAAATTGCAACAGGTGCGATTTCCGGCGCGGTTGGCACCTTTGCCAATATCGACCCGGCGGTTGAAGAGCATGTCTGCGCACAGCTGGGTCTGCGCCCAGAGCCGATCAGCACACAGGTCATTCCGCGCGACCGTCACGCCATGTTTTTTGCCACGCTGGGTGTGATTGCCAGCTCGATCGAGAACATCGCCGTTGAAATTCGCCACATGCAACGGACCGAAGTTCTGGAAGGGGCTGAGTTTTTCTCAATGGGCCAAAAAGGCTCCTCTGCGATGCCGCATAAGAAGAACCCTGTGCTGACCGAAAACCTAACCGGTCTGGCCCGTTTGGTGCGTATGGCTGTGGTGCCTGCGATGGAAAACGTCGCCCTGTGGCACGAGCGTGATATTTCGCATTCTTCCGTGGAACGCGCGATTGGCCCAGATGCAACCATCACGCTTGACTTTGCCCTGCACCGTTTGGCCGGTGTTGTCGAAAAGATGTTGATCTTCCCTGACAACATGTTGGACAACATGAATAAATTCCCAGGCCTGGTGATGAGCCAACGCGTGCTTTTGGCCCTGACCCAAGCAGGTGTATCGCGCGAAGACGCCTATTCCATGGTGCAGCGCAATGCCTTGCAAGTCTGGGAAGAACGTCTTGATTTCCGTGAATTGCTATTGGCGGATGACGCCGTGGTCGAGGCACTTGGCGCTGAGGCGATCAACGAAAAGTTTGACATGGATTATCACACCAAACATGTGGACACGATTTTCAAGCGGGTGTTTGGCGACAGCTAAGCGCAAAAGACGTGCGCGGCTAAGCTCGTGAAAAATTTCATAAAAAAGGCGGGGGAAACCTCGCCTTTTTTGCGTTTCTCCCGGTCTTGGTCACGATGTTTTAACTCCGTCCATGGCATTTTCCGAGATGTGCTGTGAACGGAGTCCTATGTGTCCTCATCTTTGATGCCTGCGGAAAGTGATGTGATGTTGCCCAGTGAAATTGGCAATATTGGCGGGCTTGGCATGCCTGGCTCCCGCCGCTTTTCATCGCCACAGCGCATCTTATCCAAAAAGCAAAAAGCCGCGATCATTATCCGACTTTTGCTGTCCGAGGGCGCCGAATTGCCGTTGGCAAATTTGCCCGAAAACATGCAAACCGACCTGATTGAACTGATGTCCGATATGAGGTTGATCGATAAATCCACCGTGGCGGCCGTGATCGAGGAGTTTGTGACGGAAATCGAAGACGTTGGTTTGACATTTCCAGGCGGGCTTGAAGGGGCGCTAAATGTCTTGGATGGGGTGATTGACCCGGCCACGATCGCGCGGGTGCGCAAAAATTCAGGCGTGCGCGTCACGGGCAACCCGTGGGAAACCATCTCTGGCCTCGATCCGATGCGATTGTTGCCGGTTTTGGAAAGTGAAAGCACCGAAGTGGCGGCGGTTTTGCTGTCCAAGTTAAAGGTGTCTGTGGCCGCAGAATTGCTAGGGCGCTTGCCCGGCCCGCGGGCACGCAAAGTGGCCTACGCCGTTTCCCTGACTGGCAATATCGACCCGCTTGTGGTGGATAAAATCGGGCGCTCATTGGCAGAACAATTGGATGCGCAACCGGTTAGCGCCTTTGAAGAAGGCCCCGTAGAGCGGGTCGGCGCAATCCTGAACTTCTCGCCCGCCGCCACGCGGGACGAAGTGTTGAACGGTCTGCAAGAGGACGATCAGGTCTTTGCTGAAGAAGTGCGCAAAGCCATCTTTACATTCGCAAATATCCCAAGCCGGATTGATCCACGCGACATTCCAAAAGTGACCAAAGACATCGATCAGGCGGTGCTGATCACCGCACTGGCCGCAGCCAGCGGCGACCTGGAAAAAGTGGCAGAATTCATCCTCAGCGCCATGTCCAAACGCATGGCCGAACAGATCCGCGAAGAAATCCAATCGCTGGGCAAGGTCAAGGAGTCCGATGGCGAGGCGGCCATGAACACCATCATCTCTCGCATTCGCGAAATGGAAGGCGCTGGCGAGATCCTTTTGATCGCTGAGGACGAGGCATAACCCTTGCTCTTGCGACCCTGCCGGACTGCGGCTATGTCTGTTTTCCAGCCATCAGCGCGTAGCGACAGGAGAGCAGGACATGGTGCAGGAAAAACGGGGACTGGTCCCCTATCTGCAATATCTTGGTGTGAACGGCGTGCTGAATTTGCCGCGCCTGTTGCCCTATTCGCTGCGCATCCCTTTTGTGGGCTGGTTGGCCGCCCGAGTGGTGGCCCCAATTGCCGGGTATGACAAACGGATCCGCCGCAATCTCGACCTGGTCTGCCCAGAATTAAGTGAGGCGGAACGCGAAAAACTGGTTGTGGATGTGTCAAAGAATGCCGGGCGTTTTCTTGCGGAAATGTGGTCGGAACGTGCGTTTTTTGACCGTGTCGGTGATGCCCCAATGGAAGGGCCAGGCGTTGCGGACCTAATGAAAGCGAAGGAGGTTGGCCGCCCGATCATTGCGCTCTCGGCGCATTTCGGCAGCTATGATGCCGCGCGCGCTATTGTCATCAAAAACGGGTTCAAGGCGGGCGCCTTATATCGCCCCATGGCCAACGCCTATTTCAACGAAAGCTACAAACGCCGTATGGAGGGGTTTGAAGGGCGCGCCTTTCAACAAACCCGCCGTGGCATGGCCGAAATGGTAAAACATCTGCGACAAGGCGGATTGTTGGCAATTTTGCTCGATCAGCGCGAAGAACAGGGGGCAGAGCTTACCTTTTTTGGCAAACCCGCAATGACCACGCTTGCCTTGGCGGAAATGGCGTTGAAATATGACGCACTTTTTCTCCCTGCCTTTGGGATCCGCCGCGAAAACGGGTTGGATTTTGATGTGGTGTTTGAAACGCCGATTGAACATTCCACGCCCGAGAAAATGATGCAGGAATATAATGACCGGCTTGAGGCACGGGTGCGCGCCAATATGGATCAGTTTCTCTGGATTCATAATCGCTGGCAGATGCCCGAAGAAACGCCGGACATCTCTGAAAGTTAAGGAAAATATCTGTAGGTTATTGCAAGCGGAGCGCGGCCTGAACCGCACCGGGATATCCCTCTGACGTCATGGATTGCAGAACAATTGCCGCAGCATCAGTGCCAAGGTCTGGCAAGTTCACCGCAAATTCTCCCTCTCCGTCCCAGCTGCCGATTGCGGTCAGACTGGTCACAATATTGGCATAGCCGATTTCTTTCCCGGCATTTTCACCACGGGTGATTTTCACCACTTCCATCGGTTTGAACTGCACCAATAGGGCCACCATCGGTGCGGGCGCTGATTTATGTGTGACCGATTGGGCGCGCAATTCCGTGCCATTCACAACCGACAACATCACCTGCCCCATCAAGGCGCGGTGTTTATCGAGGGCATCAAACACTTCCATCGGGCGATTGCCAACCGCGTGGCTTACGCCGCCAACAATCACCTGGGGCGTATATTTATAGCGGGCGCGTGCGGCAAGGCGATAGCCTTCTTGACGGTCGGTGAACTCGGGCCGGGCAAAAGTATCTTTCCAGCCGATGTAATCCCAGTAATCCACATGATAGGCGAGCGGCAACAGGTTGTCATGCTTGGCCATTTCGGTCAGCAAATCATCCGCAGGCGGGCAAGAGGAACAGCCTTGCGAGGTGAACAATTCCACCACAACAACAGATTGCTCTTTAGCCACGGCTGCGCCCGCAGTGATGTTCAGCGTCACCGCAAATGCCATAGCTGCGCCAAGAATTGCCCGCATAAAGTCACCTCTTTCTTCGATTGCACCCGTGATAGCGCAGCCAAGGGGCACAGGCCAATCAACGTTTTGCGAGGGAAGTGTTACATTTCGCGGGCGGGCGCCCTATCTGTTAACCCAGACGCCCTGCCCGTTCCTTGCCCAGCACAGGGATCTGAGACAAAATTACGATTAGCCACCCCCGACACCGTCCTAAAGGGAGCCATTCCATGACCATTATCGTAGGTTCAGACACTGCCAAGACACGCAAAACACTGTCGGTTGGCGGATCTTCTATCGCTTATTACTCGATCCCTGCCGCCCAAGCCGCCGGGCTGGGGGATTTCTCACGCTTGCCCGCGGCCCTTAAGGTGGTGTTGGAAAACATGCTGCGCTTTGAAGATGGCGGGCGAACGGTCAGTGTGGACGACATCAAAGCCTTTGCCGATTGGGCCAAAAACTGCGGGAAAAACCCGCGCGAAATCGCCTATCGTCCGGCCCGCGTGTTGATGCAGGATTTCACCGGGGTTCCGGCCGTTGTTGACCTTGCCGCGATGCGGGACGGCATCAAAGCGTTGGGAGGCGACGCGCAATTGATCAACCCGCTCAATCCCGTGGATCTGGTCATTGACCACTCGGTCATGATCGACGAATTTGGCAATCCGCGCGCGTTTCAGATGAATGTGGACCGCGAATATGAACGCAATATGGAGCGGTATCAGTTCCTGAAATGGGGGCAATCCGCCTTTAACAATTTCCGTGTTGTGCCCCCCGGCACCGGGATTTGCCATCAGGTGAATTTGGAATATCTCGCACAGACCGTGTGGACCGACAGGGACCAAAACGGGGAAGAGGTCGCCTATCCTGACACGCTTGTCGGCACCGACAGCCATACCACCATGGTCAATGGTTTGGCCGTATTGGGCTGGGGCGTTGGTGGGATTGAGGCAGAGGCCGCGATGCTCGGTCAGCCAATTTCCATGCTGATCCCAGAGGTCGTTGGGTTTGAGCTGACCGGCGCGATGGTCGAAGGCACCACCGGCACCGACCTTGTGTTGAAAGTCGTCGAAATGCTGCGCGAAAAGGGCGTGGTGGGTAAATTTGTCGAGTTTTACGGAAGCGGGCTGGACGTGCTGCCGCTGGCCGACCGGGCCACCATCGCCAATATGGCCCCGGAATATGGCGCCACTTGCGGCTTTTTTCCCATTGATGGCGAAACCCTGCGCTATCTGCGCACCACCGGCCGGGATGAGGCCCGTATTGCGCTGGTTGAGGCCTATGCCAAGAAAAACGGGTTCTGGCGCGACGCGGGGTATGCGCCGATTTACACCGACACCCTGAGCTTGGATATGGGCAGCATTGTGCCCGCGATTTCTGGCCCAAAACGTCCGCAGGATTTTGTCGCGCTGACCGGTGCCAAAACCGCGTTCCGCCACGAGATGGAAGAGACGTTTAAACGCCCGATGGGCAAAGAGGTTGCCGTTAAAGGCGAAGACTACACAATGAGTTCGGGCAAGGTTGTGATCGCCTCAATCACCTCTTGCACCAACACCTCGAACCCTTACGTCATGATCGGCGCGGGGCTTGTGGCACGCAAAGCCGCCGCCCTTGGATTGAACCGCAAGCCTTGGGTAAAAACCTCACTCGCGCCGGGATCACAGGTGGTGTCCGCTTATCTTGAGGCCGCTAACCTTCAGGAAGATTTGGACAAAATCGGCTTTAACCTCGTGGGCTACGGCTGCACCACCTGCATCGGCAATTCAGGCCCGCTGCAGACGGAGATTTCCGAGGCGATCGCCGAAGGGGATTTGGTGGCGACGGCCGTTTTGTCGGGCAACCGCAACTTTGAAGGGCGGATTTCACCGGATGTGCGCGCCAATTACCTTGCTTCACCGCCTTTGGTGGTCGCCTACGCCTTGGCAGGCACAATGGACATCGACCTGACCACAGAGGCGCTTGGACACGACAAGGATGGCAACGATGTTTTTCTGAAAGACATCTGGCCCAGCACGCAAGAAGTGGCTGAAATCGTGGAACAAACCGTCACGCGCGAGGCGTTTCAGTCGAAATATGCTGACGTCTTTAAGGGGGATGAGAAATGGCGCTCGGTTGTAACGTCGGGCGATGAAACCTACGATTGGCCCACTGCGTCAACCTACATCCAGAACCCGCCCTATTTCCAAGGCATGTCCAAAGACGCGGGCGTGATTTCCGACATCAAAGACGCGCGCGTGTTGGCCGTTCTGGGTGATATGATCACCACCGACCACATCTCGCCCGCCGGATCTTTCCCGGTGTCCTCCCC
>DDMF01000026.1:17910-18935 GCA_002340515.1 Rhodobacteraceae bacterium UBA2553
TTCCCGGTGTCCTCCCCTGCCGGTCAGTATCTGACCGAGCGGCAAGTGACCCCGCGCGAGTTCAACTCCTATGGGTCGCGGCGCGGCAATCATGAGGTGATGATGCGCGGTACCTTCGCCAATATTCGCATCAAAAACGAGATGCTGCCCGGGGTCGAAGGCGGTTACACCAAAGGGCCGGACGGTCAGCAAGCGTCCATCTATGACGCATCCATGGCCTATCAAGAAGCGGGCGTGCCACTGGTGGTCTTTGGCGGCGAACAATACGGTGCGGGATCCTCGCGCGATTGGGCGGCCAAGGGCACCAATCTGTTGGGTGTAAAGGCCGTGATCGCCGAAAGCTTTGAACGCATCCACCGATCAAACCTTGTGGGCATGGGCGTTGTGCCGTTTGAATTCACCGCGGGTGACACGCGCAAAACCCTTGGGCTGACCGGAGATGAGGTGGTGTCAATCTCGGGCCTGTCGGGCGATCTAAGGCCCCTCTCGATCCTGCCCTGCACCATCACATATTCGGATGGCACGGTGAAAGAGATCCAGATCAAATGCCGGATCGATACCGAGGTTGAGATTGAATATGTGGAAAACGGCGGCGTGTTGCATTACGTGCTGCGCAATCTCGCCAAGGCGTAAACGCCCCGACAATACATCGAAAAGCGCGCCTTTCGAGGCGCGTTTTTAAGCGTTTTCACTTGTTACAGCTGCTGTTAAGTTCGGCCGCGAGCAGGAGGAAAACATGACGAAAACAGTTCTTATCACCGGTGGTGGGCGCGGCATTGGGCGTGCAATTGCCGACGATCTGGTGCGCGATCACAATGTGATCATCACCTATTTCTCAGACAAGACAGCAGGCAAATTGTTTACGGTGTTCAATCCCGGGTCCCTCGCGATCCGCGCGGATTTCACCAAAGCTGAGGAACCGGAAGAGGTGATGAAAATCGCCTTAGCTTCCTTTAGGCAGATTGATTTTCTGGTCAATAATGCGGGCGTGGTCCGCGAGACCGCCCACGACGTTGTGGATCCCG
>DDMF01000026.1:18984-27288 GCA_002340515.1 Rhodobacteraceae bacterium UBA2553
ACCGCCCCTGCCGCCCTTTTGGCCGCCGTCCTGCCCCATATGCCGGATGGATCTGCGGTGTTGAACATCGCATCCATCAACGCAGCCTCTCCGCCCGCTGAGGCCGGAGTATATGCGGCGACAAAAGCGGCACTTGTTGCGATGACAAAATCCCAAGCCAAAGCGCTGGGACCACGTGGTATTCGGGTGAATGCAATCGCGCCGGGCGCCATTGAACGCGACTACAAACCGCGCCCCGACGATGTGCAAAAGCTGATCCGCGATGACAGTGCTTTGGGGCGCAACGGCGTACCTGCGGACATTGCGGGCCCTGCGCGTTTTCTGCTGAGCGAGGCGGCTGGGTTCATCACGGGTGAAGTGCTGACAGTCTCAGGCGGTTACCGGATTTAAACCCACAGCCTGAAACGAAAACGGGGGGCCGCGCAGTCCCACAGCCCCCCGTCTCATCCAATCTCAGCGAAACTTACTTTGCAGCAGCTTCGGCAATCGCGGGGCGGATCACACTGTCGAGCACGCTTTCGGTGATCGGCCCGGCAAAGCGTTTGATGATCACACCGTCTTTGTCGATCACAAAGGTTTCCGGCACGCCGTAAAGGCCCCAATCCAGACCGGTGCGGCCTTTTTTATCCGCCATAAGCGCCGCATAAGGATTGCCCAGTTCATCCAAGAACCGCAGCGCCTTTATGTCTTCGTCTTTGTAGTTCACGCCGTAGATGGTGATGCCCTCTTTGGCCATCGTTTCCAATTGGGCATGTTCGGCGCGACACGGTGCGCACCAGCTGGCCCAGAAATTCACCAGTTTCACGCCGTCCGCCGTCAGGTCATCATGGGTGAAAGAGACGCCCGGCCCCAAGGGCTCAACGCTAAGCGCAGGCACCAGTCCCCCCTCGCGGGTCGACGGCAGCGCGCGGGGATCACCGCCTTTGGCCATGCCCCACATAAACATCGCAGCCAGCGCCAGAAAGATCACCGGCGGCAAGATCATCAGCGGCGAGATCTTTTTCTTTTGTGCGTTTTCGTCAGCCATTTTTACGTCTTTCTTCCGCAGCCTTCAGGTCTGCTTTTGCCTTGCGCGAGGCCCGAAGGGACATCAGCGTCAAACCCGCCAACAACAAAAGTGTCAGCCCCCAGGACCACAGGATCGCGTCCGCATATTTACCAAGATCAAGCATCAGACATCCTTTCACGGGCCATCAGCGCATGCAGACGGCGGCGGCGTATTTCCGTACGGGTGCGGATCAGCAGCAAGGTCACAAACAAAAGGCCAAAGCCGATGATCGCCATGACCAGCGGTTGCCAATACACGTTTGAAACATGCTCTTCTTTATCCATCGACAAAGACGCCCCCTGATGCAAGCCCTGGTTCCAGAAATTCACCGCATAACGGGACAACAGCGCAAAGACCGAGCCGACGACACAAAGAACAGACGTCAGATCTGCGGCGGTGTCCGGGTTCTCGATCGCGGCCCAAAGCGCCATGTAGCCGAGGTAAAACAGGAAGAGAATCAAAAACGAGGTCAGGCGCGGATCCCACGCCCAATAGGTGCCCCACATCGGTTGGCCCCAAACGGCCCCGGTGATCAGCGCAATCAACGTCATGGTCATGCCAATCAACGCCGCTGCTTTGGCCGCCAAGGCGGACACATGGTGGCGGCGGATCAGCCAGATCAAAGATGTGACCAGCATCATCACCCAGATGTTAATCGCCATCGTGGCGGACGGCACATGCACATAGATGATCTTGACCGAATTGCCAAAATTTGCGGCCTCTGGGGTGAAAAAGAACCCCCAGATCAGGCCGGGGATCAGCGTCAGCGCACAAAGCCCGACGATCCAAGGCAGTACTTTGCCTGACAGTGCCATGAATTTTACCGGGTTGGCATATTCCCACAGCGCGTTCATGCGCTGGCCGAAGCTGCGCGTCTGGGTCCCGTTGGTCTTCATCTGTGACATTGGCTTCCTCTGATCGGTGGCACTCGCATTCCAAAGCTTATGGCGGCAAGCATAGGGAATGTCACCTCACGACGACTTGATTTATCTCAGGTTTACCCGCAAGGCGGCGGCGGCGGCAAAGGGCAAAAGGGCGATGGAGCCTGCGGTGATGCCCGCCATCATCAAAAGCGGGGCGTTGGCGTTGAAGCCGGCCATGCCACGGGTGGCGGCCTCGGCCCCAAAGATCAGCGATGGGATGTAAAGCGGCAGCACCAGAAGCGACATCAAAAGCCCTCCGCGTTTCAGTCCCACAGTGAGCGCCGCGCCAAAAGCACCAATCATCGACAGCGCGGGCGTGCCCAGCAATAGCGTGACAAACATCCAGCTGAATCCGGGGCTTTCCAGATGCATGAGGGCGCCAAAAAACGGTGCGGCAAGGGTGAGCGGCAGGCCGGTGACCAGCCAATGCGCCAGCGCTTTGATCGCAACAATCCCTTCCAGCGGGATCGGTGATGTGGCCAGCAAATCCAGAGATCCGTCTTCGAAATCAAGCTGAAAGATGCGGTCGAGCGACAAAAGACAGGCCAAAAGCGCGCCGACCCACAGGATGCCCGGCGCAATGCGCGCGAGGATTTCGGCGTCTGGTCCAACCCCAAAAGGCACCAAGGTGGTCACGATCAAAAAGAACGCGAGGCCAAGGCCAAAGCCGCCACCGGCGCGCATGGCAAGGCGCATATCTCGGATCAAAAGTGCGATCATAGGTAGGCCCCCTCAAATCCGTCAGTGTCAAACCCATCGTTGCTGTCAGGGGCTTTTGCGGGGTCGGCTTTATAGGGGCCGATGTCAAAGCTGTCGGCCTTTAGCCCAAGGTCGATATGGGTGGCGATCAGCGCCGATCCGCCTTTGGCCACATGGGTGCGCACGGCGTCCGCAAACAAAGCGACCGAAGCCACGTCCAGTGACACGGTGGGTTCATCCAACAGCCAAATCGGCCGCCCCGTGACCAAAAGTCGCGCAAGGCCAAGGCGGCGTTTTTGACCGGCTGACAGATTGGCGGAGGGGCGATGCACCAGCCCCGCCAAATTAAACCCCTCAACCGCTTGGGTGATATCGGTTTGTCCGTGGACCGACGCCCAGAACTGCAGATTCTCTTCAACACTCAACGTGGCCTTTAGCCCGTCGGCATGTGCGCCGTAAGTGACCGTTTCAGGGTCACTCACCACGCGGCCTGCCAAGGGGGGTTGCAGTCCGGCCAGCGTGCGCAACAAGGTGGTCTTGCCCGACCCATTTGGCCCGCGCAGGATCAACACCTGCCCCGGTGACAGGGTGAAAGACACGTTTTGCAAAATCGGCACGCCACCTCGGGTGACGGTCAGCGTGTCGGCGGTAAGAGAGGCTGAAAAATCCATGGTCAAGCGTTAGACCGGAAGGGCGGCCAAGGCAATGCGTCGCCCCTCGGCCAAGATCACATTATAAGTGCGGCACGCGGTGTCTGAGGCCATGACCTCAACGCCGATGCCCAGATCCTGCAGCCTATTGGTCAGATCTTTTGGGGCATGGGCAATATTGGCGCCCGTGCCGACAAACAGCACGTCGACCTGCCCGGCGAGTGCTGTGAGCGGGGCCTGATCGTCAAACCCACCCCAGCTTTGCACCTTGTTCGCCGTCAACAGGATACCGCTTTGGATGACGGTGCCATCCACACGGAAAAAACCCGGACCATAGCCGTCAACAGGTTTTGCCCCGTCAAAAGAAACCTCGTGAAACTGCATGTCAGCCTCCGCCGTTTTGTAGGGCCGAATACAACCCGGTCAGGGCAGAGGCCGCGATTATCAGATAGGCAACGCGCCGGTAAAAGCCCGTCAAACTGGGACGAAACAACCAATTGCCCATAAGGTTGCCCGCAAGATTGGGCAATGTGGCCAGCACCCCCAGCGCCAAAGGCAGGCCCCAAAGCCGCCCCAATGCCAAAAACCCGATCAGCATCAGGATGTCAAAGGCAAAGAGAAACGCGGTGTTGTTGGCGCGGATCACGCGGGCGGGATGGGACGACGCCATATAAAGCAAAATCACCGGTGGGCCGGGAATGCCCGCAGCGCCCCCCAAGAGGCCTGACAGCCCCCCCGTGGTCCAAATCAGGCGCGGCGTCAGTGCGCCGTGATAGCGAAAGCCTGACACCAACAAGCCGACCATCGCAAGGCTGATCACAGAGACCGCAAGTTTGAAAACCGACGGATCCACCGCCAGCAGAACCGCAACCCCGATCGGCAGCGCAAGGATCAATCCGCCGACTAGGCGCATCAAATCACGGCGGTGCCCGTCGCGCCACGCGCCGGGAATGGCCGGGGCTGGCCCGACGATATCCATCACAATCAATACGGCAACAGCGACGACCGGATCGATGACTTGGGCCGCAATGGGAAGGAAGATCAGCGCGGTGCCAAAGCCCGCAAACCCGCGCACAAGGCCCGCGGCGAAGGCTGCGGCCAGAAGCCCCCCAAGCCCCGGCAGGGCCAGAGCTTGGAGGAAGGTATCAGCCATCGATGCCGGCAAATTCATTGCCAAGATCTTTGGCTTCCGGCTTGTCCCAATTCCGTTTCACCCCAAGGCGAAGCAGAATGGCCGAGGCCACGAAGATCGACGAATAGGTCCCAACCACAACGCCCCAGATCATCGCAAACACAAAGCCACGGATCACGTCGCCGCCCAGCACATAAAGCGCAATCAACGCGAGCAAAGTGGTGACCGAGGTCATCATGGTGCGCGATAGGGTTTCGTTGATCGACAGGTTCAGAATCTCTTTCAACTCCATCTTTTTATAGCGGCGCAGGTTTTCGCGCACCCGGTCAAACACAACCACGGTGTCATTGAGCGAGTAGCCCACGATGGTCAGAAGGGCGGCAATAATGGCCAAGTCAAATTTGATCCCCAGAAGGGCAAAGACCCCGATGGTCAGCACAATATCATGCACAAGGGCTGCCACAGCCCCCAGTGAGAACTGCCATTCGAATCTGAGCCATATATAGACCAGAACCGCGGCGATGGCGGCGACAACAGCGAGAACAGCCGTGGTCACCAGCTCGCCCGAGACCTTGGGCCCCACACTTTCCACCGACGGGAAGGTGATCGCGGGATCGACTTGTGTCAGCGCATTTTCGATCAGACCCATGGTTTCGGGGGTCATCGCCTCTTGGCCTTCCTGGGCCTCGATGCGGATTTGGCTGACGTGCTGATCGTCGCGGAAATTCACGTCATTCACTTCTACGATTGAGATATCGCCCAGTGCCAGTGGCGCCAGCGCGTCACGGTAGCTGCCCACATCCACGGCCAGCGTGCTTTCGGTACGGATGGTTGTCCCGCCCCGGAAATCGATGCCGAAGTTCAGCCCAATCACGAGGAACAGCAAAACCGATGCAACCATCGCCAACCCAGAGGCGCCCAAAGTGGCGATCGACGCCTTGAAGAAGTCAAACACCCGGTTTTGCGGCGCCATCCGAATACCCTTGATCTCAAGGGATTTTGGCTGTTTGCGCTCGTGCCACATGACAAGCATCAGGCGGGTCAGGAAGATTGCGGTGAAGACCGAGGTCAGAATGCCCAGCCCCAATGTGACGGCAAAGCCGCGCACCGGCCCCGAGCCCATAACAAACAGGATCACAGCGGTGATAAAGGTGGTGATATTGGCGTCCAGAATGGCGGACAGAGCTTTTTCATAGCCCAACTCGATGGCGCGGGCGGGGCCTTTGCCCCCCTTCAACTCTTCGCGGATGCGTTCAAACACCAGCACGTTGGCGTCCACCGCCATCCCGATGGTCAAAACGATCCCGGCGATGCCCGGAAGGGTCAGTGTGGCGCCGATCATCGACAGAAGGCCAAAGATCATGCCCACATTCAGGATCAACGCGATATTGGCCACAATACCAAACCAACCATAGGCCAACACCATAAAGACCAGCACAGCGGCAAATGCCACCATCGACGCGATTTTACCTGCATCAATACTGTCTTGGCCCAGCTCTGGCCCAATGGTGCGTTCTTCCACATAGGTCAGCTCAGCCGGCAGGGCACCCGCGCGCAAAAGCACAGCAAGATTGGTGCTTTCCTCAATCGAGAAGTTGCCGGTGATGATGCCCGACCCACCACAGATTTGTTCATTGATGCGTGGGGCGGAAATCACCTCAGCATCCAGAACAATCGCAAAGGGCGATCCGACGTTTTCGCCGGTGTATTCACAGAATTTACGCGAGCCTGAGACGTTGAACCGGAAGCTCACCGCAGGCTGGCCGTTTTGGTCAAAGGCAGGTTGCGCGTCGGTCAGCTCTTCGCCGGTGACAACCGGGCTTTGCTCCAACACGTAATAGACGCCTTCGTCATCCAAGGACGGATACAACACATTGCGCGCGCCGGGCTCTGTTTCACCATTGGTGGTGCGCGATTTGACCGGATGGAAGGTCAGTTTCGCGGTTTTCCCAATGATGTCTTTCAGTTCGGTGGCCGACCCAATGCCCGGCACCTGGATCAGGATCCGATCTTGGCCTTGGCGCTGGATGGTCGGTTCACGGGTGCCAACCTCATCCACACGGCGGCGGATGATTTCGAGCGTTTGCATGATGGTGCGATCATCGGTGGCGATGCGTTCAGCCTCAGACAAGGTCACGACGAACTCGCCCTCGCGACCCGCAGCCACCTCAATATCTGTCGACCCAACCCCTTGCAGGCTGACCACCGGTTGCGCCAGTGTTTTGACCAGTTCAATGGCTTGCGGCAACGCCTCGGGACGCGAGATTTTCACCCGCAATTCATCCGCCGCACCGTCTTGGCGACGAATGGTGCCGATGGTGTCACGCTCATCACGCAAAAGGTTGCGCACTTCGGGCCACATGCCATCCATCCGCGCGCCGTACACATCCTCAACCTGCACTTCGGCCAGCAGATGTGCCCCGCCGCGCAGGTCCAGCCCGAGATTCACAAGCGCGTTTGGCGCCCAGTCGGGCCACGCGGATTTATCCGCCTCAAGCTCGGCAGTGCTGCCGGTTGCCTCAATGGTTTTCACCGCATCATTGTGCAGCTCAACCCGGGTGTAAAACCCGTTGGGCGATGCGAAATACAAACCCAGCAGCACAAGGCCCCAGATCACAAGACGTTTCCAAGTCGCGATATTCAGCATTCGCCGTCGCCCCTACAACCAATTGAGAAGAATGGATTAAACCGGATCAGCTTTCGACCGGTTCGGTCTTTGAGATCACTTTGGTGATGGTTGTACGAATGATCCGCACCTTCACACCTTCGGCGATTTCCACCTCAACCTCGGTCTCGTCTTTCACGTTGGTCACCTTGCCGACGATGCCACCTTGGGTGATCACCTTGTCATTGCGACGCAGCGCGCCCAGCATGGTCTGATGCTCTTTCATCTTCTTTTGTTGCGGGCGGATCATGAAGAAATACATGATCGCAAATACCAAAAGCATTGGGACGAGCATGGAATTCAGAAGGCCGCCACCAGCGCCCCCTGCAGCCTGAGCAAAAGCCGGAGTTGCAAACATCATTATATCCTTTTTCTAAGGGGAAATCCCCGTCTGTCACAGGGGAAACCCCCACCAGTTGGCGCGCACCCTATATGGGGCCTGAAAGGTTGTCCAGCAAGGGGCGCGCAATGCTATAATGACGGGCCTTGGCAGGACACTTGGCATAGGGCTGTGAATGGTGTTTTGTGGGCAGGATTTCTATCAGAGGTTATTTATGCAGGGCACACAGGCATTCTGGCAAACACTCACATCACATCCAATGACCCCATGGCTGGGCTGGCTGGTGCTGGGCATCTTGGTGATCTTTTGGATGGTGGGGCAAATACGGCCTCATTTACAGGAAGACCCGATTGAGAAGTTGCAAAAAACACTGGGGGCGGAGGGGATATCCGGCTGGATCGTCACCATCGCCGTGTTCATGTGGGGCACACTTTTGATGGTGCTCTTTGCCGGGTTGATCATGTTTTTGACGGATATTGCTTGGAGCTTGGCGCTACCCGTGACTGATGAAGACAAAGCAGATTTCCGGTTTCTCCTCACCAAAACCACAGCTTTGACGGCGGTGTTGGCGGCGGTGGTTGCTTTTCCATTTACGGTTATTCGTCTGCGGTTGACAGCTGAGCAAAATCAAAATGCGGCAAAACAAACCCAAAACGCCTTGGATGTTCTGTTCAACAACAAACTAAATGAAGCTGTCGAGAGTTTGCACTCCAGATATCAGGTCACAATCGATGAGAAAGATATCTGGAAAGATGACATAATTCGCCGCAACGGGGCAATTGACCGACTCGAAGCCTTGGCCGTAGAGCGCCCATATGAAGCTCCACGCATAGTGAACCGCCCCCAG
>DDMF01000027.1:0-20398 GCA_002340515.1 Rhodobacteraceae bacterium UBA2553
GCAAACAAGGGGCGGTTCATTTACTGGGCAGGTTTGAGAAACGCCTTAACCTGACAGATACTCTAGAACCGAGTAAATAGCAGCATTCTTCATTCTTCGCGCTCGAACATCGCCAATCATGTAAGCTCTCTTCAGTTGAGTTTCTGTGGCAGCAAAAACATCCCCGATCGTATTCAACCCAAGCTCATTAAGTTTGCTTCTCTGCCAAATGGTCACATCAAGCTCAGAATTGGATTTGGCCAACTGGGAATTAAGATCAAAACCTTCCTCTAACTCGTCAAGATCAATTTTCAAATCAAGCAAGGATTTGAACGCCGAATGGTTTGACCCAAACTCGCTCATCCGCTTCGGCGTCAGTGAAGAGGCAATTTCGAAAGCACTTCCTGTTGCAGAAGTTTCCAATGCAAAGAGGCATCCAAGATTTACAATGTATCGCTTTCCTATTTCATTTCGCGTGGCTCTAATGCCAGATGAGTGTTCTGTTAGCACACCTGTATAGCAAAGTATCCTTAGAGCTTCTTTGACCATTTGAGGAGCATCTCGGTGGATCCAAATAAATGAAGTAGTATTTTTTTCCTGAGAAATATATGCATCATTCTTTTTTTTCAGTTCAGGAAGAACTACATCCTCAAGGAAATCGCGCCCCCAATCGATAATGCCCTTATGACCAATGTACTTTTCTGACAAAATTGAGTGCTCAGACCAAATTCCACTACGGTAATACTCGCGAACAACAGTGTTGACCTCGGTCGAGTTCATTTTTGTTGCTTCAGATACAGTCTTCAACAAGACTCTGGGATTGCCTGTAGATGCAAATGCCAAGATGTTGAAATTTTGCATGTTTTTGGAAATTGCTGTCAAAAGTTTTGCATCTGCCTGCTTTTCCACAATTTGCAACATGCTATCTGTATAAGATTTTGCACCAATATCACGGTTTAACGAAACTATCGTCGCATCGTGATTTGGTTGGAAAGTGTCTCCAAAGCTTGTAACACCGGGGTATACTGCGGCGTTGCACGTTACGGTTGGACACCTCAAATCCCTGAATAGAGTGAAAAACTGCCGTTGTTGAGAGGGTAGAAAGATGTGAGCAGCTTCATCCATAAACAGAGAAAACCTACGAACGCCAATCTCTTCTGCTAGATCTTCAAGGGAGAATTTGATTTCCTCAATACTTGGCAGTGCCGAAACATCAACTGAGACACCGGGAGTTTCCCAAGACTTTTCGTATGAACTAATTATCCCCTCAAGTTTGGAAGTGTCCAAATGGTTGGAGGGTAGGCCAGCCAAAATATTTGCGCTGCCGGTTCGATTAGTCATCAGCCCGAACTTTTGCACCGCCCGCAAAACCGCACTGCATATACGCGCAAGCATCCAATTTCGAAACTGATCTGGGTCGTCGGTGCGAACTAGTGAGCTGCTAACGAACGTAATGTAGACTGGGAGAATTTTGGATTCTGCAAAGTCTTGTTTGAGCTCTTGTTCGGCAACCCGCATCAAAAACGACTTACCAACGCCGCGGCTCCCAACAATTACGGTTGGATTGCGACCTTTTAATTGATCCACCACCTCGCGGTCTTCCCTTGTCTCGACAAAGTAATCAAGAACTTCAGTCGCAAGTATATCTTCAGTCCGATAAAAAAAATCATTCATCATGAGGTCTCCCAAATTGCGCTTGAAGGGCCGGCACCATTGGAAAATCCTCAAGCGCGATTGGTTCAATTTTGTTCAAGACTTCCTGCTCTGCGAACATCGTGTATCGAAGTAAATACGCAAACTTCACAATTAGATTGACTGACTCTGTTCGAGCATACCAATCATCGAATAAATCGGGATTGAAAGCTATTTTATGGTCGCAATCGTAAGTTTTCAAATTTCCATGAACGAACTCAGAGCATTCTCGGTAAAAACTGGTGGCAATTGCCTGATATTGCCGCCCAAACTCAGACAGATCAGTAAAAAACACGTTTATGAACTCTTTGGAAAAAACGCCATGCTTCAAGCATACTATTGAATTCCAGTTTATGTCTTTCCTTCCTGAGAACCAAAGGCGGAGATGAATTTCATTTGCAGAGAATAGAACCGCACTTAAAGCTAATTCTGCAAATAGTCTTAGGCTACTGTTTGCTTGTCTATAGTGCCCTGTAGACACAGACGAGAGCGATCGTTGGTACTCTACAATTGCCTTGTCAAACATTTCAATCTCGGGCCGATTACCAACAAGACACCTCAGAGTTGAAAGGTCATTAATGTTGTTATGTGCAGATGTAAAAGATCTCAATCTGTCAGTGTCTTCGCCAAGAGCCTCGAGCGCGCACTCCCCGAGAGACAAAATTTCTTTGTAAGTGTGGATCACCATAAGATTTATCCAAAATTAAAACAGCGGTAGTAAAGGTTTTTTCTTCGAGTGGGACAGTAGTTTTTCAATAAAGATTCCACAAGCTATAGCTGAATTTTGTGTAGCCTACGGTAAAATTACATTTCCTAACTCGCGAACAAAGTGGTCCTGTCTAATTGTGGGGTTTTTCCAATTAGATGCTTCTTTCCAATATTGCCATAACACCGACTTTGCAAAGTCCGCTTCCTGCCCAAAGCGGACCCCTGGCCGACAATCACCAATTAACGAATGATCTTTTGTACTGCCACTTCATTTGCTCGAGGAAGCGACTTTAGGAGATTGCGCACAATTGTCACTCACACTTCGACTGTCCGGCCTGAACAACAAACGCAAAAAGCGTGGCTACTCATTGAATAACTTTGATGAGCCGACCCAGACAGAAATATAGTGGTTTTGAGGAATGGTGGTCCCGGCGCGATTCGAACGCGCGACCTTTCGCTTCGGAGGCGAACACTCTATCCAGCTGAGCTACGGGACCATTTTTTTGTTACGCGTAACAGATACCACAGGCTTTACGCAAATAAAACCTTTATTTTACAATTGTTTAGCCGGATAGGGATGATCCTTCGGAGGGCAGCGCTCTATCCAGCTGAGCTACGGGTGCTTGTGGGCTGATATATGGCATCCCTGCCCGCCCCGCAATATGAAAAGGGCCGCCAAATGGCAGCCCTTTTACAAATTCTTTGAAAGCGAAAATTAGCGCTTCGAGAACTGGAACGAACGACGCGCTTTTGCTTTACCGTATTTCTTACGTTCCACAACGCGGCTGTCGCGGGTCAGGAAGCCAGCGGCCTTCAGCGCCCCGCGCAGCGAGGGTTCATAAAGCTGCAGCGCTTTCGACACACCGTGACGAACCGCACCAGCTTGGCCCGACAGACCGCCGCCTTTAACGGTGGCATAGACGTCGAATTCGCCAACAACACCGGCAACCTCAAACGGCTGACGCAGGATCATTTGCAAAACGGGACGTGCGAAATAGACGTTCACATCACGGCCGTTTACAACAACTTTGCCGGAACCTGGCTTGATCCAAACGCGTGCAACAGCGTCTTTACGTTTACCGGTGGCATAGGCACGACCCAGTTCGTCGCGGACCGGCTCACGAGGAGCAGCGATCTCAACAACAACATTGGTACCTTCAACAACGGCGTTCAGCTCTTCGAGCGATTTGACTTCTTCAGACATGCTCAGCCCTCACGCGTGTTTTTAGGGTTCATGGATTTGACATCCAGCACTTCGGGGCTTTGCGCCTCATGTCCGTGCTCGGTGCCAGCGTATACGCGCAGGTTGGTCATCTGCTGACGGCTCAGTTTGCCGCCTGGCAGCATGCGCTGCACAGCTTTGGTCAACAGACGCTCAGGGTATTTGCCCTCGAGGATCTGACCCGCGGTGCGCGATTTGATGCCGCCCGGGTAACCGGTGTGCCAGTAGTGCACTTTGTCGGTGCGCTTCTTGCCGGTCATTTGTACTTTGTCCGCGTTGATCACGATGACATTGTCACCCATGTCCATATGCGGTGTGAATGTGGCTTTATGCTTGCCACGAAGACGCATTGCGATGATCGATGCAAGACGGCCAAGAACAACGCCTTCGGCGTCGATGATGATCCACTTTTTTTCGATATCTGCAGGCGTTGCAGAGAAGGTTTTCATTTGTTCAGCCCTGATTGGGTTTCGGATGGGCTGTTTCTAGTCATTTTCGCAACGCGGTCAAGCACAGTTATTCACATTTAATTACACAAAAACAATATCTTACAATTATGGTACTATAATACCCCACTCGCAATTGCCATTTTGGCGCCCTTTGCCCAAGATCCCGGATCCCATTCGCAAAACCGAACCATTCCTCCTTGCGGGCATACACCACAGTTTCCCCGCCTAAGCGCTCATGCTTTCGGGCGGATTGTCCAACATCTCACCAATTTCGACCAACACGGCGCGAAACCGGTCAAGTGGGATCTGTCCGTTCACCGAAAGGCGCACCGCATGCACGGACGGCCCCTCGCGCAGGCTGAAATCTTCGCCGGGGCGCACCCGAATGCCGCGCGCCTCTGCCGCCTGCACAAAGGCAGACGCCCGCCAGCCCGACGGCAGATGCATCCATAGAAACGGGACATCGTGGCTCCACCCCAGTTCAAATCGCCCCAAGACATTCACCGCCACCTCAACATAATCGCGCACCATTTGACGCATCGCGGCAATGACGGCGGGCATATCTGGGTGGGCCAACACTTGATACACAATCTCAGCCATGGGCATCGACACGCCATAATAATTCACGTCAACCACACGGCGCAACCGTTTGGACCAGCCTTTTGGGGTGATCACATACCCCGCCCGCAACGCAGGGGACACGGTTTTAGACAGGGATGAGATGTACCAAGATTGCTCTGGCAGCAGCCGTCGATAGGTCGGCCCATGCGGCACCCCAACACGGTAACAATCATCCTGTACAAGATGCAGCCCAACGCGCCGGGCCACCGCTGCGACCTGTTCGCGCCGGGTATTGCTGGTAACGGTACAAGTTGGGTTATGTGCCTCGGGCATCGTGAACAAAAGTCGCGCTTTTTCTGCACGCGCAATGCGTTCAAGCGCAGTGGGGTCTATTCCGTCTACGTCCATCGGCACCGCCACCACCCGACCGCCCAACAGCTCCACCGCACGGCGCAGCCCCGGATAGGAATGCTGCTCGACCAAAACAGTGCCGGGCGCCTCGGACAGCAGGGTTTGCATGGCCATCATGATCCCGTTTTGCCCGCCATTGGTCATGACGATGCAAGACGGATCAATCGCCGCTTGTTCCTCCGCCCGCATGTCAGCGTGAATAATCTGACGCAATGGGGCCTGAACACTGAAATGCGGATAGTTGAGCAAGCTCAGGTCCGGCAAGGTGCTGGCCGTCACCATCGCCTCGCGAATGATGTTGACCTGTCCCACATCAGGCAATCTTGGGGCATATAAGAAAGCACCACCGTGCTCCTTCTCAACCTTTTGCAACAACGCAGCGGTATGTCCCACGGGAAGGTGTTTCATGGGGTTCACAGGCTGAACCCGCGCCGCACGTTCCGCAACCGGGCGTACAAAGGTGCCACGGCCCACTTCTGTGGTCACCCACCCCTCACTGGACAGGATTGTATAGGCGCGGGCCACAGTGCCCGGAGTGATTTTCAAAGCCCAGGCCAGATCGCGCACCGGGGGCAGCTTGGCCCGCTCGGCAACATCGCCACTGGAGATCGCTGTTATCAGCCCCCCCACAAGCTGCTGATACTTTGGCCCCTGCCCGCCCAGAAAACGATCAGCCAGATTGGGGTCTGAAAATATTGTATCCATAACAATGTTCCAATTGTGTAAAGCGCGACTCGTTTGTATCAATACCTTATTGGCACACTTGCCATATTGTATCACTACAATACTGGAGATCATGATGGATCACAACACAATCTACCGGCAAGACCGGATCGCTTTTCTCAACACACATGCCTCGCTTCCGGCAGTGGCAGAATTAGCGTTATTTGTGGCCGTGACCATCACCCAATGGTCTGAGCGTCGCAAAATGCGCGCTGCGTTACGGCAGCTCCCGGATTATTTACTTAAGGACATTGGTGTCAGCAAAGTGAAAGCCGAAACAGAAGGGGAAAAACCTTTCTGGCAGCGCTGATACCACCACAGGACCCCTTCCTGGGCCGGGGGAGACCCCGGCCATTTTTTTGCCTAAGCAGCGAGAATAATAGGGAAATCAGTCCGGGCGGCAAATCTCGCCACGCATCATAGCCTGCGCTGTCCGTACGATCAGCCCCGCAATCACCAAAGCCAGAACCGCAAGCACAATCACGCCAGTCGTTTGATGCGCACGTGACCCATCCAGTTGCGAAAACCGGAACGAGGCGATCGACAAAGCCGCCAGCGGGAAACTCAGCGCCCACCAGCTAAGCGCAAAGGGCAATTTCACCAGCCGAGGCACCTGCGCCACCACGAGCGCCGCAAAGATATAGCCCGCATTCATCAGGACACGCGCAAAACCATCCACCTCTCCGGTCATGCCCACATAAGCGATAAACGCCACCGCAGGCGGGGCAATCAAGATCATCATGGTGGGAAACAGACGCGCCACAATGGGGTCGTGAAAGATCAAACGGTTCATAACCAAGGTCAGAAGGATGATCCAAAAGAGGATCCCGCCTGAGAAAAACAGCCACGAAATCTCAATGTACCCAATGCGTGCGCCCAAAACCGGTACAATCACATTGCCCACCGCCGGAATGAACCACGCGGGCGTCAAATGCCCCACCTCAAACGAGCGGTGCGAAATCCAGCCGGTGACAACCGCAATGGTCAACACCCCTTGCCCGATCACGCCGACCAGCCAGATCCACTCTGCCAATTCCGGCGCATGGGCATGGGTGGCCGTGGCCAACAGCAACAGCGACACGGTGATGGTCGGGAAAAACGCCAGTTTCACCGGATGGTGCCATTCCTGTGCGATCATCCCAGGATAGCGCAGACATTTTGCCAGATAAAACACCGATACAATCGCCATGACACTGACTGAAATCAGCCATAACAACGACGATGCCGCTTCCATCCAAGCAAACGCCGGCGCGCCTGCATGAAGCGCAAGCGTCATCCCCATCAATCCCATGACAATGGCGAAAAACGTCACCGGGAAATGCGCAAGTTTGGAAAATTCCTGCTCTTTGGCCTGTTCGGACATAACGCCCCCTTTTGGTTTTAATCTCTTTCCCTTCAGACCTGCCCGCCAACGCTTTGCGGGTCAAGGGCGTTCAAGTGCGCTCCGGGGGAATGGAATAGGTCAAACTTGCGCGGGCCACAGGCGCGTCGTCCCCTTCGGAATGGATCAATACATCGCCCACCGCCAAAACGCGGCCCAATTTGTGCAATTTGGCATGTGCAATCAGATCTGTATTGGCGCGGGGCTTTCGCATGAAATCTATTGAACAATTGGTGGTCACAGCCAACGCCTTGGGGCCGATCATGGCCAAAATAGCGAGGTAGATTGAGACATCAGCCAGAGCAAACATCGTCGGCCCAGACACCGTGCCGCCGGGGCGTAAATGCTTGTCGCCAATTCGCGTGCGCACCGTGATCTGCATCGGGGCCACGTCAGCCACTTCGAAATCCGGAGCGACCTGCGGAAACTCACCTTCCATGAAGCTTTGCAACGCCTCACGCGACATCTTCAATTGCATATCTCTTGCTCCCCCCGCCTTCCAGCTTGTCACGCTGCGTTCTTTTGCATTCCTGTTTGGCAAACGCGCCATTGCCCCTATCGTGACCGGCGAACCACCCGGAGGACAAGATGGCAGACCCGATTCTGATCCGCGAAGACGCTGCGTCAATTGCGAAACTGACCCTGAACAACCCCAAAGCGTTGAATGCGCTGTCGGATGAGATGTTGAACACACTTCATGCGGAGCTTAGCAAAATCGCCGCAGACCCGAGCATTCGCGCGGTGATCCTGTCGGGTGCGGGCAAGGTGTTTTGTGCGGGCCATGATCTGAAAGAAATGACAGCTGCACGGCAATCAGAGGATGGCGGTAAAGCCTATTTCAAAGACTTGTTCACACGGTGCGGCAATCTGATGACCGCCATCACCCGCATGCCCCAACCTGTGATCGCCCAAGCGCATGGCATCGCCACCGCGGCGGGGTGCCAACTGGTCGCGTCCTGCGATATGGCTGTCGCCGCCGAAGGCACGCGGTTTGGCGTAAACGGCGTGAACATCGGCCTTTTCTGCTCCACCCCAATGGTGGCGCTGACCCGCAATATCCCGCGCAAACTGGCGTTTGAAATGCTCACCACCGGGGAATTCATTTCCGCCACGCGCGCAGCCGATCTTGGATTGGTGAACCACGTGGTTCCGCATGAGGAACTTGACGCGACAAGCATGGCACTGGCCGAAAAAGTTGCCTCAAAGCTTGGTGCCGCCGTGAAAATCGGCAAATCGGCCTTTTATGATCAGGCCGCTATGAGCCTTGAAGACGCTTATGCCTTTACCGGTGAGGTGATGGTGGAAAATATGATGTACCGCGACACCGCCGAAGGCATTTCAGCGTTTATTGAGAAGCGCAGCCCGGATTGGGATCAGTCATAAACCGGGTGTAAATTTGGGCGCAAACCGAGGGTAAATTGGGGCCAGACCGAAGCCTGGCCCCACACTCGTTACACATTCAAGGCGGTCAATGTGATCTGGTCACCCTCAAAACACGCGATGTGACCGGCGGGCAACTCGGTCCAATCCCCCTCGCCAGCCTCTAACGGCTCACTGACCACCGCCCAGCCCTGGCGACTATCCGACCAACGGTAATAGACCGACGGCGTGATATGATCAGATGACGCCCGCGCCGCCCAGAGCTTTTTCCCATCAGAAAAGGCCACAGACATGCGCAAATGCGGGCCCTCGCCCGTGTCTTCGGACATCTTTGTCAAGCGACGCACAGCGCGCACCAAGGCACCGGTGGGATCCGTTGCCAATCCTTCGGCCAACGCCAGAAGGAACAGAACCTCGCTGTCGGTGGCCCCTTTTCTGGCGGAATACAGGGCATCCGGGATCGCCATATCTGCTTGCTTGCGAAAATGCTCAAAGCCGCCAAATTGCCCATTGTGCATAAAACTCCAGTTCTCATGCACAAAAGGGTGACAGTTGTTGCGACTGATCGCCGACCCGGTCGAGGCCCGCACATGGGCCAGAAACATCCCCGATCGCACCTGTTGACAGATCGAGCGCAGGTTTGGGTCAGACCATGCCGGGTAAATATCGCGATAAGATCCCGGTTCCGGCCGGTCGCAATACCACGCCAAGCCAAACCCATCGCCATTTGTCGCCGTCTTACATTCGGTTGCGTGCTGACTTTGCGCAATCAATGAATGGCCCGGCCGCGTTACAATCTCTTCTAAAAATATCGGTGCCCCGACATAAGCAGCCCATCGGCACATATTTCCCCCTTAAGCCCCACGGTTATGGGTTTTCGCGTAGAGACGCGCAATGATCCGGCTTCCTGTTTTTTCAAACGCACCGGGAATGATCGCATGAATAAGCGCAGCCCCTGCCGCAACAAAGAGCCAAAATGAAAAACCGGCTGCAAATTTTGCATGCTCAAAATAGGTTTCATCCACAGAGTTCGGGTGGTCAAAGAGAAGTTTGTTGATCATTTTCTTATCCTGTTCAGCGTTTTCCCATAAAACCGCGTTACACTATAAAAATCCTCCCATTCTTTGGATGAATCCGATGGATATTGTGATGATTTCACGATAGATTAAAGAAATGGTGGAAATTGACACAATAGACCGAAAAATTCTTGGCGAATTGCAACGCGACGCGGATCTGAGTCTCGAGGAATTGGGCAGTCGTGTAAATCTGTCGCGCAATGCCTGTTGGCGACGTATTCGCAACCTGCAAGACAGTGGTGTGATCCGAAAAAAGGTCGCCCTGTTGGATCCGGTAAAGCTCGGATTGCGCCTCTCGGTGTTCATTCAGGTGCGCACCGCCCATCACGCCCCGGATTGGCTGGACCGTTTTGCCAGCGCCACGCGACTGATCCCGGAAATCCTTGGCGCCTACCGGATGACCGGTGATCTGGATTACCTGATCCACGCCCGGGTTGAGGATATGGCCGATTATGACCGCCTGTATCAACGCCTCATTTCTTTTGTGGAACTCAGCGATGTGTCCGCCAGTTTTGTGATGGAAGAGTTAAAGGAAACCACAGAAGTTCCTTTGTAACGCCCCTTAGCCCCCAACCCGGAGCAATCCATGCCCTATCTTGTCCTGATCTTTGCCGTGATTGCAGAAACCATCGGCACATCCGCCCTTCAGGCCAGCCACCAATTCACTCGTTTCTGGCCATCCGTCACCGTGGTTGTGGCCTACGGCATCAGCTTTGCGCTTCTGGCCTGGGTCCTGAAATTCATGCCCGTTGGGATTGCTTATGCGTTGTGGTCTGGCCTTGGCATTGTGATGATTGCTGGGATCGGCTTTGCAGTTTTTGGGCAAAAACTAGACCTTGCCGCCGTGCTCGGATTGGCACTGATTGTGGCCGGGATCATCGTGATCAACCTCTTTTCCGCCTCATCCACCCATTAGGCGCGATTAAAGCTGGCATTTGCGCCCAAGGCACGTTATTCGCGCGGCAACTTCTTTTAAAAGGCGCGCAATATGGACCTTCGCAATATCGCGATTATCGCTCACGTTGACCACGGCAAAACCACGCTGGTCGACGAGCTTCTGAAACAATCCGGTGCTTTCCGGGAAAACCAGGCCGTGGCAGAACGCGCCATGGACAGCAACGACCTGGAACGCGAGCGCGGGATCACCATCTTCGCCAAGCCGACCTCGGTTGAATGGAAAGACACACGGATCAACATCGTTGACACCCCCGGACACGCTGACTTTGGTGGCGAAGTGGAACGGATTCTGTCGATGGTGGATGGCGTTGTTTTGCTGGTGGATGCGGCTGAAGGCCCAATGCCACAAACGAAATTCGTGACCTCAAAAGCCCTGGCCCTTGGCCTGCGCCCGATTGTTGTTCTGAACAAAGTGGACAAGCCCGACGCCGAACCAGACCGCGCACTGGACGAGTGTTTTGATCTGTTTGCATCGCTTGGTGCCGACGAAGATCAGCTGGATTTCCCACATATGTACGCCTCTGGCCGCAACGGTTGGGCCGACGCCGAACTGGACGGTCCGCGCAAAGATTTGCACGCTCTGTTTAACCTCATCGTGAATCACGTGCCAAAGCCGCGCCAAATCGCACATGCTGACGAAGATTTCTCAATGCTGGCCACCACATTGGGCGCCGACCCCTTTGTGGGCCGCCTGTTGACGGGCCGCGTTGAATCAGGCCGCATCAAAGTCGGTGCATCCGTACAAGCACTGTCGCGCATTGGCCAAAAAATCGAAAGCTTCCGCGTCACCCGCATCCAAGCCTTCCGTGGCCTTGCCCAGCAAGACATCGAAGAAGCGGTGGCTGGCGACATCGTGTCGCTTGCCGGTATGACCAAAGCAACCGTGGCTGACACAATCTGTGCGCTGGCCGTGGAAACCCCGCTGAAAGCACAACCGATTGATCCGCCCACCATCACCGTCACCTTCGGCATCAATGACAGCCCGCTGGCGGGTCGTGACGGCAAAAAAGTTCAATCTCGCGTCATCCGTGACCGCCTGATGAAAGAAGCCGAAAGCAACGTCGCCATCAAAATCTCCGACACCCCAGGTGGCGAAGCGTTTGAAGTGGCCGGTCGTGGCGAACTTCAGATGGGTGTTTTGATCGAAAACATGCGTCGTGAAGGGTTTGAGCTGTCAATCTCTCGCCCACAGGTTCTGATGCGTGAAGAAGACGGCGTAACCTTGGAACCCGTTGAAGAAGTCACCATTGACGTGGATGATGAATACTCCGGCGCGGTGATCGAGAAAATCACCGGTGTGCGCAAAGGTGAAATGACCGAGATGAAACCGGCAGGCGCTGGCAAAACCCGGATCATCGCCCATGTGCCCTCGCGTGGTCTGATTGGCTATCACGGTGAGTTTCTGACCGACACCCGCGGGACCGGCGTTTTGAACCGTGTGTTCCACGGTTGGACCCCGCATAAAGGCAACATTCCGGGCCGTCGCGCAGGTGTTCTGATTTCCATGGAAAATGGTCAATCCGTGGCCTTTGCCCTGTGGAACCTCGAAGATCGTGGCCGGATGTTCATTGGCGCCCAAGCCGATGTTTACACCGGTATGATCATTGGCGAGCACAGCCGCGAAAATGATCTGGAAGTGAACCCGCTTAAGGGCAAAAAGCTGACCAATGTGCGCGCCTCTGGTACGGACGAAGCGGTACGCCTGACCACGCCAATCACGATGAGCTTGGAAGAATCGATTGCTTACATCGACAATGATGAGCTGGTGGAAGTGACCCCCAATTCGATCCGCTTGCGTAAACGCTATCTTGATCCACATGAGCGTAAGCGCAACGCACGTGGTCTTCAAAAATAAGCATCTGATATCAAACAAAAAGGGCCCCAATCGGGGCCCTTTTTTTGTTGCGTATTCCGATTACTCGTCGGTTTCCACAATCAGCAACTCACGTTCCGAAGCGTGACGCGCATGGCTCAGCGCCTCTTGATACTCCGGACTGTGGTAACAGGCCTCTGCCGCCTCTACGCTGTCAAACTTCGCCACCACATTGCGTGGGCGATCTTTCCCCTCAAGCTGCACGTACCGCCCGCCGCGGGCAATGAACCGCCCACCATGTTTCGCCACGGCAGGCCCTGCCAGCTTGGCATATTGGCCATAGGCCTCTTCATCGGTCACGGTCACATGGGCAATCCAAAGTGCTGGCATATTTGGGGTCTCCTCATCGGGTTTTGGAAAAAAAAGGGCGCGTTAGCCTTTGACTATACGCGCCCCATTCGATTTTGCGAGAGGAATTTGACCGTTTGGTCAGACACCCGATGCGGGCAGATCAGCCCGTGATCACAGCCTCAGCCGCCGCAATGGCACCCGCTGCATTCTCAGCCGAGGCCCCGCCCCCTTGGGCCAGTTCCGGACGGCCACCACCGCCTTTACCACCCAATTCTGGCACCGCAGCCTTGACCAAATCAACAGCCGACAGCTTGTCACAAAGATCAGCGGTCACGCCTGCCGACACAGCGACCTTACCGTCATTATCTGCGATCACCAGCACCGCACCCGACCCGATCCCGTCTTTGTGTTCATTGACAAGCGCTTGTAAATCCTTACCGCCGACACCTTGAACAATGGCCGACAAGAACTTGATACCATTCAGCTCTTTGACCTCAGCGCCCGCACCCGAGGCTTTCGCCAGCTCGCGTTTCAACGCCGAAATCTCATTGTTCAGCGCTTTGCGTTCGTCCATCAACCCTTGAATTCGGCCGACAACCTCGTCTGGTTTTGCCTTTAACATCCCCTGCAATTCAGAAGAGCGCGCGATCTCTTCCTCGATAAAGGCAAATGCCGCTTTGCCGGTCAGCGCCTCAATCCGGCGCACACCAGAGGCGCTCGCCCCTTCTGAAAGGATCACACACACACCGATTTCGCCGGTGCGCGCCACATGGGTGCCGCCGCAAAGTTCAATCGAATAGGTCGACCCATTGGTGCCTTTTCCGGTAGGCGCATGGCCCATCGATACAACCCGCACCTCGTCGCCATATTTCTCGCCAAACAACGCCTGCGCACCAATTTCGCGCGCATCATCCGGGGTCATAATCCGGGTTTCAACCTTGGTGTTCTGGCGAATATAGGTGTTGACCTCGCGCGCCACATTCGACAATTGCTGCGACGTCATGCCCTTATTGTGGCTAAAATCAAAGCGCAAACGATCATCGGCATTCAGCGACCCGCGCTGTGCCACATGCTCCCCCAACTCATTGCGCAACGCCTCATGCAACAGATGCGTGGCGGAATGGTTGGCGCGAATTGACCCGCGGCGCAAATGATCCACCGCCAGTTCGGCGCCCTGGGTGGTCAAAATCTCGCCGTCTTCCACTGTCGCGAAGTGAATAAACACATCAGCTACTTTTTTGGTGTCAGTCACACGCGCCGATCCCGTGTCGGTGCGGATCAGACCCGCATCGCCAATCTGCCCGCCGCTTTCGGCATAAAACGGCGTTTGGTTCACAACAATCTGTACCTCATCACCCGCTTTTGCAGCCTGAACCCGGTCACCCGATTGCACCAAAGCAAGGATCTGTCCTTCCGCATGTTCGGTGTCATAGCCCAGGAATTCGGTCACGCCATGCTCTTCCGCCAGATCAAACCAAATGGTCGCATCTGCCGCTTCACCTGACCCAGACCAGGCCGCACGTGCGCGCGCCTTTTGTTCTTCCATCGCGGCATCAAACCCGTCGGTATCCACCGCACGACCCTTTTCGCGCAACGCATCCTGGGTCAGATCCAGCGGGAATCCATAGGTGTCGTAAAGTTTAAACGCGGTCTCACCCGGAAGGTTCGCCCCCTCGCCCAGACCAGACAATTCATCATCCAGAAGCTTCAAACCACGATCCAACGTGGCTTTGAACCGGGTTTCCTCGTTCAACAAAGTCTCTTCGATCATCACCTGCGCCCGGGCAAGTTCAGGATATGCCTGCCCCATTTGGGCCACCAATTCCGGCACCAAACGGTGCATGACCGGGTCTTTTGCCCCCAGCAAATGCGCGTGGCGCATGGCCCGGCGCATGATCCGGCGCAGTACATAACCACGCCCTTCGTTGGATGGCATCACACCATCCGCCATAAGGAACGAGGTCGAGCGCAAGTGATCCGCAATCACCCGGTGATGTACATTTTTATCGCCATATGGGTCGACATGTGTGGCGTGGGCCGAGGCCTCGATCAGTGCTTTGAACAGATCAGTGTCGTAATTGTCGTGGCTGCCTTGCAACAGCGCACCAATCCGCTCAAGCCCCATACCCGTGTCAATCGACTGCATGTCGAGCGGCACCATCGAGCCATCTGCGAATTGTTCATTCTGCATGAACACCACGTTCCAGATCTCGATAAACCGGTCGCCATCCTCATCCGCACTGCCAGGAGGGCCACCCCAGATATGATCGCCATGATCATAGAAAATCTCAGTACACGGACCACAAGGCCCGGTTGGCCCCATCTGCCAAAAGTTGTCGGCGGTGTTGATGCGGATAATCCGGCTTTCCGGCACCCCAACTTTCTTCCAGATTTCAAAGGCTTCGTCGTCGGTGTGATAGACGGTGGTCAACAGACGTTCTGGATTGATCCCGAATTCTTTGGTGATCAGGTTCCAGGCAAAGGGAATGGCTTCGGTTTTGAAATAATCCCCAAAGCTGAAATTGCCAAGCATTTCGAAAAACGTGTGATGGCGCGCTGTATAACCTACGTTATCCAAATCATTGTGCTTGCCGCCGGCCCGAACACATTTTTGCGCCGTTGTGGCACGCACATAATCGCGCGTTTCCAACCCGGTAAACAGGTTCTTAAACTGAACCATGCCCGAGTTTACAAACATCAGGGTCGGGTCATTGCGTGGCACCAGGGGAGAGCTGTCCACCACCTCGTGCCCCTGCGTTTCAAAATAATCGAGAAAGGTCGAGCGGATGTCGTTCAGGCTGGCCATATTTTCTTGCCTCTTATGAGCGTTCGCAGTGGTTTACCGCCCTACGCCCCCCCTGTCCACTATGTGCAGCACCAAAAACAAAGGCCGGGAAAATTTCCCGGCCTCCTATCCATTTCTATGCCTTTTTCCAGCGGACAAAGATCAGGCTTCAAGCAGCCCATCATCCTCATCTTTTTCAGCTTTTTTCTCTTCGGGCGGCATTTCAAAATCCAACCCATGCGCCGCACGGATCTTATCTTCGATATCCAATGCCGTACGACTGTTTTCTCGCAGGTAATTCTTGGCGTTTTCACGCCCCTGACCGATCCGCTCATCCCCATAGCTAAACCAGGATCCGGATTTTTCAACCACACCAGCCTTCACACCAAGGTCCAGCAACTCTCCCATTTTGGAGATCCCTTCGCCGTACATGATGTCAAATTCAACCTGCTTAAAGGGCGGTGCCACCTTGTTCTTTACGACTTTCACGCGGGTCGCATTGCCAACCACCTCGTCGCGATCCTTAATCTGACCAATGCGCCGGATATCCAATCGCACCGAACTGTAGAATTTAAGGGCATTGCCGCCGGTGGTGGTTTCAGGGCTACCAAACATCACGCCAATTTTCATTCGAATTTGGTTGATGAAAATCACCATACATTTCGAACGCGCGATAGATGAGGTGAGTTTGCGCATCGCCTGACTCATCAAACGGGCTTGAACACCAACACTTGCGTCGCCCATGTCGCCTTCAAGTTCAGATTTCGGCGTCAAAGCCGCAACGGAATCAACAACAACCATGCTAACCGCACCCGAGCGCACCAGCGTATCGACAATCTCCAAGGCCTGTTCACCGGTATCAGGTTGGCTGATCAACAGTTCGTCCAGATCAACACCAAGCTTTCGGGCATAAAGCGGATCAAGTGCGTGTTCAGCATCTACAAAAGCACAAACACCGCCCTTTTTTTGCTCCTCAGCCACACAATGCAGGGTCAGTGTAGTTTTGCCCGAACTCTCCGGGCCGTAAATCTCAATGATGCGCCCTTTGGGCAGGCCGCCAATCCCCAGAGCAATATCAAGCCCAAGAGATCCGGTGGAGGTGGATTCAATTTCGGCGACGGGGTTGTCGCCGCCCAATTTCATGATTGAACCTTTGCCGAACTGGCGTTCGATCTGCGCAAGAGCACTATCTAACGCCTTTTGTTTGTCACTATCGCGTTTCATGTCAAAAATATCCGCAGTCGCCATTGTTTCTTCCCTTATTTCACACCCGGCTTCCATCGGCAACTCGACCTTTATGTTCACGGGATGTTCTAAGTATGTATACGAGACAAAAAGAGAACATATCAACTAATAATTTACTAAAATTTACTTTGGCAAAGAATGGTAACCAAATCCTTAATGGCAGAAAAGAATTGGTTACCCGTTGATTTACTTGCCTAATGTATCTGTTGCTGCACTGTGGATGTCAGCTCATTTAGCGAAAATGGCTTCGGTAAGAAAACCGAATTGGGCACGCGCGCTTGATGTTCGGAAACAGAATCCTCGGCATAACCTGAGACAAAAACCACTTTAACACCTGGGCGACGCTCCAATGCTTTCATCACCCAAGTGGGCCCATCCATGCCAGGCATAACCACATCCGTAACAAAAACATCCACATCCAAACTGGTGTCCTCCAAGATATGGAGCGCCTCTTCCGCGCTTTCAGCTTCAAGAACAGTATAGCCGCGCATCCGCAACGCCCGCGACGCAAAGGCACGCACCGGAGCTTCATCCTCGACCAAAAGAACAACACCGCCAGCGGTGGTGCTGGTCAACTCGTGGGTTGGCTTGGGTAAACGGGACGTCACTTCGGAATGCACCCTAGCCGCATTTGGCCCAGCAGAGGCCGTCACTTTTGAGATAATGGATTTTACAGCCTCATTTTCCACTCCTGGATCACTTGGGCTGGATGCGAGAACGTGTTCTTTGGAAGCACCATTTGTCTTACCCGTGTCCGGTGCAGCATCTTGGATCTGATCAGAAAGACCGGCCACTTCAACACGTTGCTTCCAGACCGGGAAATACAAGGTGAATGTGGTCCCAGATCCCGGCACCGAATCCACGAAGATAAAGCCCCCGGTCTGTTTAATAATGCCATACGCCATGGAGAGGCCAAGTCCGGTGCCCTGCCCGGCCTTTTTTGTGGTAAAGAACGGCTCAAAGATCTTATTTATTTTATCCGCACCAATACCGGTTCCGTGATCAATCACCCGTACGGTGACATATTCGCCGGCAGGAACCGTGGCACGATCGCGTTCCAGCTGGGTATCAAGAATGACATTTCGCGTCTCAATTCGGACCACACCGCCCTCAGGCATCGCATCGCGCGCATTCACGACAAGGTTCATAATGACTTGATCTAACTGGCGACGGTCTGCCCGTATATCCAGCAGTTTTTCATCATGATCCAACTCAAGACTGACCTTCTCACCCACAAGGCGGTTCAGCAAATGGGTCAGGTCGGACATTGTGTCAGACAGGTCAATGACCTCAGGCCGCAGAGTTTGCTTACGAGAAAAGGCTAGCAATTGCCCCACCAAAGACGCGGCGCGATTGGCATTTTGATGAATTTGGGCAAGGTCTGAATATTCAGGATCCGCCTCATCCCGGCCGGTGAGCAAAAGATCGCAATGTCCTGATATTGCCGTCAAAAGATTGTTGAAATCATGGGCTACACCGCCCGCAAGCTGGCCAATTGCCTGCATTTTCTGGCTTTGTACGAACTGTGCCTCTAGCGTTTTCAGTTCGGTCGCATCTTGTAACACGGCAATCAAGGCAGGCCCGGCCTCATCCACCATCTGGCTCAGCGAAATCTGCACAAACACTTCATCGTCAGGCTTGCTGGCACGCACCACTTCGATCCGCCCCAGATGTCGCCCTGCATGGGCTTCGGCCAACCAATCCGAGACCGGGCGCCCCAGACCTTCAACCTGATCCGCCAACAAGGACCCCATGGCGTTTTCATCCCCCAACAACGTGCGCGCACGCTTATTGGCCATCGTGATCGCACCATGGGCATTGAGTTTAAGCAAAGGAACAGGAAGTCCCTCGACCACAGCCCATTCACCTTTTGTAACGGTGGGCGTCATATCTGCGGGCAATAAGTACAGTTCTTTACGTTCCGCCGAACAATTTACCTCGCAGACCACCACTGAAATTGGACCTGTTTTGCCCGAAACCTGCACCGCCACACCAGGACGTACAGGTGTTTCAAGAAACACCCGATCCAATGTGGTTTCACGTCCGCCCAGTAAAAAGCGCGCCGCTTCATTCATGAATAATATCGTGCCATTTTTTGACACGGTCATCATGGGTAAGGCAATATTTTCACCTGACCGACCACTGACTGAGCGGTCCCCCAGCGCATCCACACGCCACAAAAATCCGTCATTCTCCATCTTATGTACCGAAAGCCGAATGTGACCGCGGCGTAAAACGATATCTTCGCTGGCAGTATTTGTGGCTTCTGCACGGCTTTGAAGACGGCTTAATATTCCAGACGGCGAGGCAAATAAATCTCGAAATGCCTTGGCCAAAGTATCCCCTGGTTGCGCATCATATTGCGCGCCAGCCGATTGATTTACGTAAACAATCGCCCCGTCCTGATCGGTTGCAAAAACCGCCGAAGCATCATGCTCTGAATAGGCCGAAAGCGTGTGAAACAGCTTGGTCTCTTGCGCAGATTGCCACGATGCCAAGGCTTTTACCAAAACCACCAAGCAAAACAATGTCGCCCCGGTTATGAGCAACGTCAAGTTCACCAGAAGGCTCAGGCCCGGAAGCGCAAAAGCCGCCCCCAAGGCTGCGAGTGCCAAAACGAGAATATAGACCGCGTGAGACGATAAATCTTGGGCGGTTTTCACCATTGGATGTGGAGACAAGGCTGATCGCGCCACGAGGCTCCCTTTCATGCGGATTCGATGGCTATACTTTTGCGCGACTATCGTTAATGCAGCCTTAACACTCGCCGTCAGTGCAAAAAATACCCAATCATCTCTCCCTCGGGTTGATTTAATCCCGTGAAGTTTCCCGCGTCAATAGAGCAACGTAAAATCCGTCTCCGCCATCCAAGGGTGTGAACTGCCGTTCAGACGCCACTTCCCACGCCGGAGCGCCCTGCAAAAAGCCTGCAATCTGGGTTTGATTTTCATCCTGAAACAGCGAACATGTGGCATAAGCCAACCGCCCTTCATCCCCGGCGAATTTTGAAATTTCATTTAAAATACTGGACTGTACAGTAATAACTTCATCCAAACCATTTTGCGTCAGCGCCCATTTCCCATAAGGGGATCGGCGCCACGCTCCACTTCCCGAACACGGCGCATCGGCAAGCACCAAATCAAACGGACCAAGGGCGGGCAATTCGCGCGTGCTGGCGGTTTTAATAAACACGCCCGCGCGCTCTGCCCGGTCTGGCAGATCATTCATGCGCTGCGGCGCAACGTCGTGGGCCACGACTTTCGCCCCCAAAGCCGCCATCGCCAGGGCTTTGCCGCCGCCACCTGCGCAAAAATCGAGAACCCGCATGCCGGGCTGAATATTCAACTGATCCACCAGAGCCTGAGACGCCACGTCCTGCAGCTCAACCATGCCCGATTGATACGCCTCGGACATGGAGATTTTCCGAGGGTTCTCAAGAACTTCCAGCGCGGAAGGCGACAAGTCATGCGGTACAGCGACAATCCCCGCCTGTGCCAGCAACGCAATTGCGTCCTGCCGGGTGGTCTGGCCGAGATTGACCCGCAAAAATACAGGCGCACGATCTTGCAACCGTCCCAAAACCGCATCGCAATCGGCCCCAAGGCTCGCCTCAAATTTCGGCAACAGCCATTCCGGGCAATCCAGAGATTGCGCGTGCGACAGGC
>DDMF01000027.1:20417-28014 GCA_002340515.1 Rhodobacteraceae bacterium UBA2553
CAGGCTTGTCGCGTCAACGGCCCGTTCCGCCTCGCTCAATGGGGCTGGTGCATGACCTTCGCCGTGAAACAGCGTGTCCGGGTCAATATTCTGCCCCCGAAGCACCCCAATCATGACCGCCCGGCCATCCTCGCCGCCACCAAGCGCTTGGGACGAGTGCAACCGACGCAGCGCGTCAAAGGTATGATCGCGAATGGCTGCGCGGTCCTTTGACCCCGCGAACCGATGTGATCTGGCCCAACTGGTCAAAACCTTCTCGGCCGGGGTGCCAGCCAAGATATCATCCAGGATTTCAATGGCCGCAGCCACGCGCGCACCGGGGGTCACTGGGGACACCCGGCAAAATTATGTGCATCGCATAACCGCATGTTTTACTTATCCAATCCGATAATTTGGGCTTTCGCGCGTGATCTGAACGTCATGCACATGGCTTTCTTTCAGACCAGCACCTGTGATCTTCACGAACTCGCATTTGCTGCGCATATCCGCCACGGTCCCATTTCCGGTGTAGCCCATTGCCGCACGCAAACCGCCCACCAATTGATGCACAACGGTTCCGGCGGGACCTTTATAGGGCACCTGCCCCTCGATCCCTTCGGGCACCAGCTTGTCGCTGGCCGCGTCTTTTTGGAAATAACGATCAGCAGATCCGCGCGCCATCGCGCCCAAAGACCCCATACCACGGTAAGATTTGAACGAACGCCCTTGGTAAAGGATCACTTCACCGGGGCTTTCATCAGTACCCGCAATCATCGATCCAACCATGGCGCAGCTTGCGCCTGCCGCAATCGCCTTTGCAAAATCGCCAGAGAATTTGATGCCACCGTCAGCAATCACCGGAATGTCACCCGCCTCGCGGGCGCAATCCATGATCGCGGTCAGTTGTGGCACGCCAACACCGGCCACCATTCGGGTGGTACAGATCGAACCGGGGCCAATACCCACTTTTACCGCATCTGCGCCTGCGTCGATCAAGGCGCGGGTTGCGGCGGCCGTGGCCACATTGCCTGCGATAATCTGGACCGAGCTGTCGAACGCTTTGACACGTTTCACCGCCTCAATCACGCCCTCGGAATGGCCATGCGCGGTGTCGATCACGACAATGTCCACACCGGCATCAATCAGCGCCATGCTGCGGGCAAAGCCGCTGTCGCCCACGGAACTGGCCGCAGCCACACGCAAACGACCAAGACCATCTTTACAGGCCGTGGGGTTCAACACGGCTTGTTCGGTGTCTTTTAAGGTCAAAAGCCCGGTCAGCTTGCCATTACCATCCACAATCAACAGCTTTTCAATCCGGCGCACCCGCATCAGAGATTTGGCCTCTTCCAGTTCTGCTGGCTCTTGCAGCATGGCCAGATTGTCCGAGGTCATCATCGCCTTCACCGGGGTATCGTCATGATTGGCAAAGCGCATATCTCGGTTGGTCACAATCCCCACGACGCGCCCGTCGCCGTCGACAACGGGAAAACCGGTCACGCGGTAGCGTTCCTGTAGTGCTTTGGCGTCCGCCAACGTTTGATCCGGGGTCAGGGTGATCGGGTTATAGACAATCCCACTTTCGAACCGCTTCACGCGGCGCACCTGACTGGCTTGCTCTTCAGCATCAAGGTTCTTGTGGATCACGCCCATTCCACCGGCCTGCGCCATGGCGATCGCCATACGCGCTTCGGTCACGGTGTCCATCGCCGAGCTGAGAAGAGGGATATTCAGACTGATGGAACGCGTCACACGCGTAGAGGTATCTGCCGTTGAGGGCAGCACCTTACTGGCGGCTGGAACCAGCAATACATCGTCAAAGGTGAGGGCCTCGCGAATCTCCATGAGCGGTCTCCTTGGAAGCTTTCGTTTGGCACGTCGCTATCTCATGTAGGGGGCCATTTGGAAAGGGTGATTTTGGTTTTCTTGCCTCCGGCGGGGATATTTCTGGAAAAAGGAAGAGGAAGATGTGGATTGTAGGTCGGATCTTGGGCAGTGTGAAAGAGGAGCCCTGAAATGCACCACCCCTTACACAAGACCTGTTGCAGGAGATGACATGACCCACGATGTTGGAAGTGAATTCCGTGCCTTACACCAAAAGGGCAATCCCTTTATTCTGGCAAATGCGTGGGATATTGGCAGCGCCAAAGTTTTGGTTGCAATGGGTGCAGAGGCCATCGCAACCTCGTCCGCGGCGCATGCGTTCACACTGGGCCGCCCGGACATGGGGCATGTCAGCCGGGATGAGGCGCTTGCGCACGCGCAGGACCTTGTGACTGCGGTCAATGTGCCCGTGTCCGGCGATTTTGAGAACGGGTTTGGCGAGGATCCTGACCGTTGCGCCCAAACCGTGCGTCTGGCCGCAGAGGTTGGGCTCGCCGGGATATCAATAGAGGACACCGCCCTGCCCGCCGCCACACCTTATGAACGCGCCTTGGCGATTGAGCGCATTCAGGCTGCGGCAAGCGCCGCCCGTGCGTTGCCCAAAGATTTTGTGCTGCTTGCCCGTGCCGATGGGGTCATGAATGGGCAATATGATCTGAAGGAAGCCTTAGCGCGGATCAAAGGGTATGAAGCGGTTGGCGCTGACGCACTTTACATCCCCCTGCCCGGCACGCTTGAGGACCAGGAACGGATTTGTGCGGCCACAAAATTGCCGGTGAATGCTTTGGCCGCAGGACCGTTTACCAACATCACCCGCGATCAGTTTGCCAAGGCAGGTGTTGCGCGCATTTCATTGGGATCCGCCTTGGCGCGCGCCACGCACCGTGTGTTGCATGATGCGGCGCAAGCGATGTTTGACGAGGGCGACTTTTCCGCTCTGGGACAATCCATCAGCGGTGCAAAAATAGACGCGATGCTGGGCTGAGCCACCTTAGCCGCGCGTAACATCGGCGTCATAGATCCAACGAAACCGGCCATAAACCGCGCGCGGGGCCATACGCCCTGCGACACGTAACAGGTTATGGCCTGCAAAACGTGCAATCGGATTGGCGTAATGGTAATTGCGGGCATTCTTATTGGCGGCATCCACAATTTGCGTGGCACGATCTTCGCGCAGCGATTGGTACAGCGCGCCACCTTTCTCTAACCCGGCCCGATCAAGGCTGGAGGCCAGAACCCAGGCATCCTCCATCGCCATCACCGCCCCTTGCGCCATAAACGGCAGGGTCGGATGCGCCGCATCGCCCATGATCGCCATGCGCCCCTTGTGCCAGCAGTTTGCGACTGGATGGCGAAAGAGCCCCCAGACATGCACCTGTTCAACCCGCTCAAGCAGCGCCATAGCATCATCACAAAAGCCAGAAAACACCCGGCGGAGGTTGGCGGGATCATCTTGGTGAAACCAGCCCTCTTCGGCCCATTCGCTGCGCTCTTCTACAGCGACGATATTGACCACCGACCCACCGCGCAGCGGATAGGTCACCATATGACGCCCCGGCCCCATGAACACCGTCGCCTCGGTCTGCTCACGCCCAGATGCGGGCACAATGGCGCGCCACGCCACCTGCCCGGTGAAAAACGGAGCGTGGGCCTTGTTCAACACGCCGCGCACCACAGAATGCAACCCGTCCGCCCCCACGAGGTAATCCGTGCGGTGACTGCTGCCATCTTGCAGGCTGAGCGTGACGCCGTCCGCGTCTGGCGCCACAGCATTCACCTGTTGACCCAACCGAATATCGACCCCCGCTTCACGCGCGCCTTTTGCCAAAAGGTCAATCAGATCGGCGCGGTGAAACAGCAAAAAGACATCCAATGGAGCGGTTTTCTGGAAATCCAGATCCACCACTTCACGCCCGGTCAGCCCATCGCGCAACCACACCCCAGATGATCGCAGTCCCATTTCCTGCGCCCGCGCGCCCAGGCCCAGAGCCGCCAAAACACGATAGCCATTGGGGCTGATCTGCAACCCGGCGCCCACTTCGGTGATCGCTTCGGCCTGTTCCAGCACCGTCACCTGCGCGCCACGTTGGGCCAGCGCAATAGACGCGGTCAGCCCGCCAATGCCACCGCCAAGGATGGTAATATTTTGATTTTTCAACATAGCTACTTCGCCAGATCGCAGAGGCGACCCTGTCCGTTCTAAAATGGTAAATCGCCGCGCTGGCGTGTCTTTTGTGTCTTTGCGTCTGTCATTCTCATCGCAACATCCCCAACGCACAAGCCGCAGAAAGGTCACACCCCCAAAAGAAGACAGCCCGGAAACCTCCGGGCTGCTTCAAACTCAGTTTAATGTCGCATTTTAGTCGTCTTAATCGTCACGATGCACTTTTTCACGGCGTTCGTGGCGCTCTTGTGCCTCAAGGCTCAGGGTTGCAATGGGACGCGCATCAAGACGTTTCAAAGAAATCGGTTCACCCGTCTCTTCGCAATACCCATATTCTCCTTCGCCAATCCGACGGATGGCCTGATCAATCTTGCTCACCAACTTGCGCGACCGATCGCGGGTCCTGAGTTCCAACGCACGGTCCGTTTCTTCTGACGCACGATCAGCGACATCGGGAATATTACGTGTGTTGTCTTGCAGGCCTTCGATTGTATGACGGCTTTCATCAAGGAGCTCAGCTTTCCATGCTTCTAATTTGCGACGGAAATATTCAAGCTGACGCTCATTCATGAAAGGTTCATCTTCCGCAGGCTGATAATCATCAGGCAGGAAAACTTCCGCTTTCATATCTATATCCTTTTATTACCAGGCGACCGGGCAGATGTCTCCCCATCTGCAGCCTCTCCCAGTTTCCTCCTGGCGTTCGTTTACACCCGCTTGGGGGCAATGTCACTAGGGGAATAGGGTGCAAAACTTCACAGCCGCTCAATTTTGCGCATCACGTTGAATTATGCAAAGAATGAGGATGTTAGGCGATCTTATATTCGCCGGATTTGCCCACAAAAACCTCAAATGGGCAGAAAGTTTACGCTACGGAAATACCTTGCATTGCGACAGAGTTTGACCGAGATGGCCTCGCATGCCAGCACCATCATCCACGATGCCCCGCATCCCAAAGCAACGCCCCGTTCTTTCAAACCGATCTTGCCAAAATTGCCTCCCCCCATTACCTCAGGGTCCAATTGATAGGACCAAGACCAAAGGACGCGCAATGACCGCTCGATTTGAAGGCACATCTGACTATGTGGCCACAGAAGACCTTAAGGTGGCGGTGAACGCCGCCGTCACATTGCAGCGCCCGCTTTTGGTCAAAGGGGAACCCGGCACCGGCAAGACAGAGCTGGCCCGTCAGGTGGCCACCGCTTTGGGCGCGCGGATGATCGAATGGAACATCAAATCCACCACCAAGGCGCAACAGGGCCTGTATGAATATGACGCGGTGTCCCGCCTGCGCGACAGCCAATTGGGTGAAGAGCGGGTGCATGACATTTCGAATTACATCAAAAAGGGCAAGCTGTGGGAGGCATTTGAGGCGGACGAACGTGTCGTCTTGTTGATTGATGAAATCGACAAAGCCGACATCGAATTTCCAAACGACCTGCTGCAAGAACTCGATAAGATGGAATTTCACGTCTATGAGACCAATGAAACCATTCGCGCGCGCCATCGCCCGATCATCATCATCACCTCTAACAATGAAAAAGAACTGCCGGATGCCTTCCTGCGCCGTTGTTTCTTCCATTACATCCGCTTTCCCGACATGGAAACCATGTCGAAGATCGTCGAGGTGCATCACCCCGGCATTAAGTCGCAACTGCTGACCACCGCGCTGACGCAGTTTTATGAGATCCGCGACCAAACCGGATTGAAAAAGAAGCCTTCAACCTCAGAAGTGCTGGATTGGCTGAAGCTTCTGCTCGCTGAAGATATCTCGCCCGAGGATCTGAAACGCGATGGGGCCTCTGCCCTGCCAACGCTGCATGGGGCTTTGCTCAAGAACGAACAAGACGTGCATCTGTTTGAACGCCTCGCCTTTATGGCCCGCGGTGGGCGCTGATCCCAACACCAGACCTTAAGACTGACCTATACGCTGACGGCCCGCTCTGACGAGTGGGCCGTTTTTGCATCCTGTCGCCCGTCTTTGCTTTTTCCCCTTTAGGAATCACACGAGCGCATTCACATGCGAATCCCCGAGAGAATCAACTGTTTACCGATTCGACACAATTTTGCCTCATTTGCCCCAGTAATGACAAATTCTCTTGTAGTGGATGAGTTATCCACAACAAAATGTTGATTTTGCATTGGTTCGAATACGAGAACAAACAGTTTAGGCCATATTTCAGCCCCGCTTTTTCTTTCTTTGCACAAGAATATTAACTACGTTGATGCATGCCTGGGGGGGCATAAAACAACGGTGTGTTTGTATTGTTATGGGAAACAATGCCTTCATTTCCGTTCGGACACTGACGCGGTTCGTCGCTGATTGTTTAGGTCACCTTGGGGAAGGCAACCTGCGATCATGTCGGATTGACGAAGGATCAGGGGGCATTGAAACCCTCCCTGCCCGGACTCTGTCAGGACACCCGAACGATAGCCACCCGTGGATGCGGGCGATCTTTGGTCTTTGTAGGGCCTTGGATACCGATCTTCGCCATATTTGGCGAAGGGTGGCGGATGTTTGCGAACAGATGACACTGATGACCAATGCGGCACCTCTTCTTGCCATTGCGGGGGCACTGCCGGGTATTCATCGAATTCTCGCCCCACCGGGCCAGATAAGATGCCTTGTCATCACGTCACCACCCCATTCCGTCAACCATACCGCACAAGGAACCTATCTCTGGGTTGACCGGCTTTGCCCGCCTGTCACCCAGCGCAGAAGGAGCTGATGATGCGGAAGACTTTTAAGGGGGCCGTTTTGGCCTTATCCGGATTGATTTTATCCGGTTGTATGACCCCCGATCAGGGTGGGGGCACCCGTTCGGCACATGCCACGGACAATGTTACCTCGCGACAGGTGGCGTCATTGCCGTCCGCCTTGCCGCCCATGAAGGCCTTTGCCGGGACGCGCATTTCGCGCCCTGTTCAGGCCAACGCAGATATTGCCGGTGATTTCCTCGATCTGTCTTTCCAACTGGAAAGTGGTCGCACCCTGCCCTATCTCAGCCGGTTCGAAGGCCCCGTGACCTTGCGGGTTGTAGGGGCAGCCCCCGCACAGATGACCCAAGACCTGAACCGGTTGATGCAACGCCTGCGGATTGAAGCCGGGATCAACATTCACCAGGTGCCCGCCAACCAAGAGGCGTCAATCACGCTTGAGGTGATCTCCAAACGCCAGCTGCAGGCCCTTGTGCCGCAAGCCGCCTGTTTTGTTGCGCCAAACGTCTCTGGTTGGGGCGAATACAAAAAGTTCCGCAAAACGGCTGTGACCGATTGGACCCAGCTGAAAACCCGCACAAAGATGTCGATCTTTCTGCCGGGGAATGTGGCCCCACAAGAAATGCGCGATTGTTTGCACGAAGAGGTGGCCCAGGCCTTGGGCCCCGTCAACGACCTCTATCGTCTAACAAACTCCGTCTTTAACGATGACAACTTCCACACGGTTTTGACCGGGTTTGATATGCTGGTGCTGCGGGCGTATTACGCGCCTGAATTGCGTTCTGGCATGACCCGTTCCGAAGTGGCTGCACGTCTGCCGGCACTGCTCGCCCGGCTCAACCCAGCAGGAGG
>DDMF01000027.1:28055-31735 GCA_002340515.1 Rhodobacteraceae bacterium UBA2553
GGAGGAACCGGACTGCCACGGTTCCAACAGCCCGCCCCCCGCGAATGGAAAGTGGCCCTTGAAACGGCGCTTGGCCAAGGGGTATCGATGGGAAAACGACGTGCAGCCGCGACCTCGGCTGTCAGCATTGCGCGCGCGCAAGGGTGGTATGATACGCGCCTTGCATTCAGCCTGTTTGCCCACGGGCGCTTGCACCTTGCGGTCGATGCAAATGGCGCATTTGCGGCCTTTCGGGAGGCGGACCGGATCTATCGCACCACACCGGGTGCATCGCTTCAGGCGGCCCATATGGGCGTACAGCTTGCCGCTTATGCCCTGTCTTCGGGACGAGCTGATGAAGCGATCAGCATCATTGATCCGCATATCACCTCGGTGAAATCCGCAGAAAACGCCGCCCTTTTGTCCACTTTACTGATGCTCAAGGCCGAAGCGCTGGATTACGCTGGGCGCAGCACAGAAGCGCAGTTGGTCAGGCTCGACAGTTTGGGCTGGGCGCGCTATGGCTTCGGCTCAACTGCACAGGTGGGCGCGCGGCTTCAGGAAATCGCTGCAATTTCACCTGGATAAAGACGGTCGGCCCCTCGGGCCGGCCTCAGCTAAGGGGAAAACGGCATGGTCGTGATTGTCAGTCTGCTGCTCGGGGGCGCCTTTGGCGCGTTGCGGGCCAAAAAACGGGGTGGCACCAATTTTGACATCGCTCAGTATGCGGCGGTTTACGCACTTATTTTTGCGCTGGTTGCCCTGTTTTTTACGATCTTCATCAACCGCTAGGTGACTGATGTTTCTGCCCTTTTTTGAAAACCTGCGCGATTGCCACGTTCCCGTCTCGCTGCGCGAATACCTGACCTTTCTCGAAGGAATGAAATCGGGGTTGATCACCTATGACGTCGAGGGGTTTTACTACCTCGCGCGCACGTCAATGGTAAAAGACGAACGCAATATCGACAAGTTCGACCGCGCCTTTGCGATGAGCTTTGAGGGGTTGGAAGCAATTTCTGCCGAGGACATGCTTGAGGCCGTGGACATCCCACAGGAATGGCTGGAAAAAATGGCGGAGAAATTCCTTACTGAGGAAGAAAAGGCAGAAATCGAAGCCGCCGGGGGCTTTGACAAACTGATGGAAACCCTGAAAGAGCGCCTGAAGGAACAAGAAGGACGCCATCAGGGCGGCAACAAATGGATCGGCACCGCGGGCACCTCGCCTTTTGGGGCCTATGGTTACAACCCCGAAGGGGTGCGCATTGGCCAAGACAAAAGCCGCCACCAACGTGCAGTGAAGGTTTGGGACAAACGCGAATTTCGCAATCTGGACGGTGATGTCGAGCTTGGTACTCGCAACATCAAAGTCGCCCTGAAACGCCTACGCAACTGGGCCCGTGATGGCGCACACGAAGAGCTGGATCTCGACAACACCATCCGCGCCACGGCCGAACATGGTTATCTTGATGTGAAAACACGACCTGAGCGAAGAAACGCCGTCAAGGTCCTGTTATTCCTTGATGTTGGCGGTTCCATGGATCCGCATATCAAGGTGGTGGAGGAGCTCTTTTCCGCCGCGCGCGCCGAATTCAAACATCTTGAATATTACTATTTTCACAACTGCCTTTACGAAGGTGTATGGCGCGACAATGCCCGGCGATGGAACGCGCAAACCCCCACCTGGGACGTGCTGCGCACCTATGGGTCCGACTATAAATGCATCTTTGTCGGAGACGCCTCGATGTCGCCTTATGAGGTCGCTTACAAAGGCGGCGCAAACGAGCATTGGAATGAAGAGGCCGGGATGACATGGCTGCAGCGTGCGCGCGAACAATGGCCCAACCACATGTGGATCAATCCGACCCCAGAAACCCATTGGAAATACACGCAATCCATTCAGATGATTAACGAAATTTTCGAAGGTCGCATGGTACCGATGACCTTGCAGGGCATTGAACGTGGCATGAAAGAACTGGGCAGATGAGCACGCTTTGGCGCATAGCCAAACGGCACCCCGTTGAAAGTGGTGTGCTGTTGGTTGCGCTGGTTCTGGTTGCCTTTTTTGCCGTACGCTTGGCCTTTTTCACCCTCTACTGGTCCGATCCCGCCCACCGGAATATCGCGTTGGAACCGTGGATGACACCCCGGTATGCCGCCCATTCCTGGCGCATTCCGAAAGATGATATGCAGGCGCTCATCGGTGCGGATCTCGCCACTGAAGGGTTAACTTTAGGTGAGATCGCCACGCAAAAAGGCCTGACTTTACAAGAGCTTGAAGACCAAATTCGCGCATTGTCACAAACACTCGCCACCCAACAGAGCTCTGAAGAATGAGCGAAAGCGCCCTCGCCCTTATCCCCACTTACGGCGTTTGGGTGGTGTTTATTGCCACGTTTCTATCTTGTCTGGCACTGCCCATTCCAAGTTCTCTTATCATGCTGGCCAGTGGCGCATTTGCCGCGAGCGGCGAGCTGTCTATATCTGGCATCCTCATCGCCGCCTTGGTTGGGGCCGTCTTTGGCGACCAGGTTGGTTATGTCTTTGGCAAAGCCGCAAAAACACCCGCCACCCACTTTGCCATGCGCACCCCGAAGCGCGCGCAGATTTTTAGCAATGCCGAAATCTTTCTTTTGAAAAGAGGACATTGGGCCATTTTCTTCAGTCGCTGGCTGATCAGCCCGCTTGGTCCATATATCAACCTTTTGGCCGGCAGCCTTAGCATGCCGTGGCTTTGGTTTCTGATCTGGGACATCTTGGGCGAGCTGGTTTGGGTCACGCTTTACACCGGGCTTGGCTATCTGTTTTCAGCCTATGTGCAGACCATCGCCGACATGAGTTCCAGCCTGATCGGCCTTCTCACCGCTCTCACCGTCGCCGCCGTTGTGGCCCGGCGCATCCTGCGGGCGATCAAACAGGAACGTCAAAAGATCTGAATTGGCAATCCACGAAAACGGCCCCATATATCCCCTATGATCAAACTCCTGCCCATCCTTCTTCCGGTTCTCTATGGCCTCATCATGTACCGATTTTCGGTTTGGCGCACCCATCGCGAGCTGGATGCGCAGTCCACAGAACTGATGGATCCGGGCCTTAAGAAACTGACCGATCAAATGGCCCGCGCGCTGGATTTGCCACGCATCCATGTGCATGTCTATGAAATCGCCCCGGTGAATGGGCTGGCCGCCCCTGACGGGCGGATTTTCATCACCCGTGGTTTCCTAAAAGAATATTACGACGGGCGCGTCACCGGCGAAGAGCTGGCCTCGGTGATTGCGCATGAGCTTGGCCACGTCGCTTTAGGCCACGCCCGCAAACGGATGATTGATTTTTCCGGGCAAAACGCGCTGCGCACCGTGTTGACCATGATGATTTCGCGGTTTTTACCCGGTGCGGGCGCCTATATCGCACGTATGTTGACCCGTCTGGTGGCCGCAGGTCTGAGCCGTAAAGATGAATATGAGGCCGACGCCTATGCCACCGCGCTGTTGATCAAATCCGGCATCGGGGCCGAGGGGCAAAAGTCGCTGTTTGGCAAGCTCGACGCCCTGACCAAATCCCGTGGCGGCGTGATGCCCGCGTGGTTGATGAGCCACCCCAAAACCCACGCCCGCGTTGCCGCCATTGAAAAGAACGAGGCGGATTGGGTTAAGTAACCCCAATTGCCTCAAGCGCTTTGCCAAGACGCGGCAGGCGGGCTTTTT
>DDMF01000027.1:31802-33970 GCA_002340515.1 Rhodobacteraceae bacterium UBA2553
CTCATCCAGAACGCGGGCACCAAGGGCGGACATCTCATCCGGGTGTCTGTCAACGAATCCGCGCAGGAACAGGTCTGGATTGCCGCGGATCAGCCCCTCTTCCCCCAAGATATGACGTGGAAAGTCGGAGTTGTTGAGCGTGAGGATCATATCTGCCCCAGCAGCGACCGCAGCGGCCAAAACGTGAATGTCATCCTCATCCGGCAAATGCAGGCGGCGTAGATCTCCGTCACGGGGCATCACGCTGGCCTTGGGCCAACGGGCGTTCAAAAGCGCAATTTCTGCCCGCGCAAACCCTTCTTGATCGGCCCCCAAACGGGCCGCTGCCCGCGCCCATTCTTCCAAAATGCGCGGCGACCAATAAGGGGTGAACAGCCCCGCCGACGCCGCCCCGATCACCATTTCCCGCATCACGGTTGGGTAAAGAACACAGGCGTCGATGAGGGTTTTCATAGCAGGCCCTTACGGAAGCACGCGGTAGAAGAGTGCCTTGAGATAACCGCTTTCCGCCAGATTTGGGTGCTGCGGATGATCAGCGCCGGCGTATCCGGTGTGGATCAGTTGCGAAGTGCGCCCGGCCCGGCCAATGCCACGCGTAGAGGACGCGCGGAATTTCTCAATTGAGGCGGCGTGGGAACAGGAACACAGACCAAGATAGCCATTTGGAGCCACCAAAGGGGCGGCCAAACGGGCGATGCGCTCATAGGCGCGCAGACCCTGCTCCAAAGACCGTTTAGAGGGCGCAAAAGCGGGCGGATCACAGATCACCACATCAAATTGCGCGCCCTCTTCACCCAATTGGGTCAGCACATCAAAGGCGTCGCCTTGGCGGGTGGAAAAGCGATCTGATGCGCCCATAGCGGCCGCACCTTGTTCGGCCAACTCAAGTGCTGGGGCGGATCCATCCACGGACAGCGCAGAGCTCGCCCCACCGGCCAAAGCGGCCAAGGCAAAACCGCCCACATGAGAAAACACATCCAAAACCCGCGCGTCTTTTGACAGGCCTGCGGCAAAGGCGTGGTTCGGGCGTTGGTCATAAAAGAGGCCCGTTTTCTGCCCGCCCATCAGGTCGGCCATATAGGTCGCGCCATTCATCGGCACCGGCAACGCGGCCTCAGGCGCTGTGCCCAAAAGCACCGCGTTTTCCTGATCAAGCCCTTCCAAAACCCGCGCACGGCCTGCGGCATTCTTCAAAATGGTCGTCACACCTGTGACCTCCGCCAAAGCGCTGGCGATGTCTTCGATCAGCACATCGGCCCAAGCCGCATTCGGTTGGATCACGGCAATGTCGCCAAAACGGTCGATGATCACACCGGGCAGCCCATCCGCTTCGGCATGCACCAGACGATAATATGGCGCATCATAAAGATGGTCGCGGTGGGCGTGGGCGGCCGTCAGGCGCGCGACAAGCCAGGCGCGGTCAATCACTGCAGCAGGGTCACGGTCCAGCACACGGGCGATGATGCGCGAATTGGGGTTCACGGCCACGGTTGCAAGCGGTTCGCGCTCGCCATCCTCAAGCACTGCAATGGCCCCTGCGGGGATGTTTTTCGTGCGCCGGTCGGTCACGGCTTCGTTGTCATAGACCCACGGGGCGCCATGTCGAATGGCACGGGCGTTGGCTTTGGGCTTAAGGCGGAGGGTTGGGCGCGTATCTGTCATGCCCGCCTCCTATCCGGTTTCTTGGCCCGCGCCAATGAAAAAGGGCGGAGAAACCGCCCTTATCCTTCGTCATTTACGTATTTTCGGGGATTGCCAGCGCGGATTATTGCACCACGGCTGGCGTTTCAGCCGCTGGGGCTGCGGCGACCTCGGTCGCTGTCGCCTGATCCGGCAGGAAATCACGTGGGCGGGTCATCTCAAACAACACAACCTTGGCCAGATGATCGGTGATCCGAACCTTTTGCGTCTCGCCTCGGGCCTCTGCGGCCAGCGCTTCACCGCCCCCAAAGGCTTTCAGGTCAGCCTGGATCACACGCGCCGGTTCCAGCACGGCCCCGGAGGTCGCATCAAGAACGGTCAGCGAGAACCGGATCGCATGGGTGCCGCCATAGGTATAACGGGTGCGCTGGGTCAGGGCATGGAATTCGTGCAATTGGATGTCCAGCACCACATCACGTCCCTCGGTCAGGGCGCTCACACCGCGTTCAAATGCGGCCTGAAGGATC
>DDMF01000027.1:33996-34564 GCA_002340515.1 Rhodobacteraceae bacterium UBA2553
CTTCCACTTGTTGGTAACGGTCCCCCAACGGGTCTTCACGCCAAACAATGTCCGCTTTCGGTTTAAATGTATTGGCCTCGGACACCTTTAAATCGCGGGGTACATTCACGCGCACATCCGTCACGTTAAACTGCGTCACCGCCTGGCTGGCGATTTCTGTGGCGGTCAGCAATTCCAGTTGCGGTGTTGCGCCACGGGTCACATCACCCGGTTTCACACACGCCGACAATGCTGCCAGAGCAACACAACCAAGAATGATTTTACCCAGATTGATTAAGTGTCCCATATCTTCCTCCTACAAGCACTCTGCTCGTCTATTTGCTGACTAAGAAAGTGTTAACCAATTGTGTCATCACTGTGGAAACCGTAGGGAAAGCTTGTGACATTGCTCCGTTCACCCGCATTTATTGACTTGTTAGCGCTATCACTTCCTGTTATCTCCAGCCTAAATCGCCTAAACAAGGCGGACTAGCGATGAGAGGACCCCGGATGCTACATTCCAAAATCGACCGTGTGACAGAACGGATCCTCGCGCGTTCCCTGCCCGCCCGCACCGCCTATGAGGCGA
>DDMF01000025.1:0-8030 GCA_002340515.1 Rhodobacteraceae bacterium UBA2553
CAAAGGGGCCGAGGTGGTTTTGGTGACAGACGCGTTTCATGCACCACGTGCGCGGATGATGGCGCGACGGCTTGGGCTGGTGGCACGATCCAGCAGCCCCTCCGCCAAGGCAATGCGGCCCCATATTCTGGCCAAAAACATCCTGCGCGAAGGGGCGGCCTTTTGTTTGCACGCCCTGCATTGCCTTCTAGGCAATCGTTAAAGCGGTTCCGGTTTTCATTAAAGCATCTGTCATCGTTTTTNNGCGAAAGGCAGCGAACAAGCGATACAATGTGAACTGCAAACGTACTAAATCTTATTTTGAAACAGTGACTTGGACCGATGTTCCCAAACTGCCACGCCCATAAATACGCACAAAAACCGTGGCCCCGCCATCCACAAGGTTCTGGGCCGCGCGCGCATTGATCGTGCCAGACATCACCATCTGCTCCATCGCCGCACGATTATCAATCGATCCGAAAAACGGGTCCCATTCATCCCCGGCCTGACTGATGCCGTAGCGGTGGAAATTGGCGCGATCCTGACGCAGAACCTGCCATGGTTCATGCAAGCGCGCGCCCTTTGAATTGTGAAGGTCCTGCTTGCCGATATAGGCCACATAGGCGCCGATCAACTCATCCGCCTGTGCCGCCATGGGCAAGGATAACAGACCAATCGCGGCCACGGCAGATAAAGTGATTGATTTCAAAGTGGTTTTAAAAAATTGCATCATCTTGCTCCCTCTTCTGTTCCAACCTGAAACCCCACGAGTGTAACGTCAATGATTTGCCGCAAAATCAGTGGGGTTTTGGTTGTTTTTCCGCTGGCCAAGGGTCAGGAACCGCCTGTCACGGTCAGACCCAGCATGCGCCAAGCGTGCATCCCGCCACGGTAATAACTGATCTTATCAGCGGGATAGCCCCCTTCGATCATCCGACGAATGGCGGTTGGCGACTGCCCGCACCAATTTCCATTGCAAAAGAGCGCCACAGGCTTGGCTTCGGTGCAATCAAACCCATCAAAATCCACTTCGCACCCCAATTCATCCATCCGGTCGGCGGCCTCGTTATAAGGGATCGAGATCGCACCGGGGATGCTCCCCCCCGCGTGATGCTCGGCCACACGGCTGTCGACCACAACCACCTCGGGATCTTGCAAAAACGCCAGCAATTCCAGTTCACCAATCGGGGTCACACCGGGGGCCGGCACCATCGGTTGAACGCAGAAATTCGGGCAAGGACGTGACGTGCGCGCCCATTCGCCGCGCAATTCATGCGCGGGGTCCTGGATGCGTTCAATCACCACATCGCCGCCCGCGGTTGACACCGTAACAGACGCCACATCCCGGCGAATATTCACACCATCCGCAAATGCGGGTGCTGCCATCACACAGGCCACTGCAACCAATAGGAATTTCATAATATCCCCCTGTAATTCTTAGTTAAATGTTTCAATGACGTCATACATAACGGGCTCAAAGCTCTTACACAGCTCTGCGATTTTGCGGTTACGTTCCCGCATTTCAGGCGTGCGCAACATCGCCTGAAAATCCTCGCGTTTTTGCCATTGCGAGTAATTGGCGATACGAGTTTGCGCGTCATTAACATGCAGCCCTGCGCCCACAAATCCGGGCTGTTTTGAGATGAAACTGTCATAAGCATCGGTCAGTGCATCCAAAAGATCCTGGCAGGTGCCGGGGGTCATTTCGAATGTCGTGATAACCGTTTGATAATCGGGGGCTTTGCTGATTTTCGGCATGGCTTCCTCCTCTGTCTGGAACAAGCCTAGCGCGAAGATGCGCATTTTTGAATAGGTTATTCGTCGCAGGGCGCAATGATCAACAAAACCCGGCAGAAAGGCGGGACGCAAGCCATCTGGGAAGCATGGTGTTTTGCCACCCATGGCTTGGTTCCCCAAACGGGCAGATCATCTTGCCCCCATAATGGGGGAACGAAAAAGGCGGACCACTGGGGCTCGCCTTTTTTTGCATTTTCAATTCATTCTCAATATCTTAGCGTGAAACATGCACACAGCACGGCGCATGACGTACAACCCTTGCCGCCGTTGAACCAAGGAAGAAATCCGTCAATCCGGGGCGGTGGGAAGCCACGACAATACAGTCCACATCGTGACGTGTTGCATATTCGACAATCGCGTGGCCCGCGTGGCCCGACACGACCTTGGCGGTCACACCCTCAAGCCCAACAAGCTCGCCCTTCAGACGCTTTTCCAACTGATGCGCGTTGTCTTCAATCTGGCCCGCTGGAAGATATTGCGCCACATAAGAAGGCACCTCTTCCATCACATGCAAAGCCGTGATTGTGGCCCCTTCATCCGCTAAAATCTTGGCGATTTTAAGGGATTGGTTGCTGTCGCGCCCGTGGTCCAAGGCGATGGGAACAAGAATATTTTTATACATGACAGAGCTCCTTTTTTGCGCTCACTTCCGTCTTTGTCCCAAGTTTAAGATGCCCATGAGCGCGCCACCATGATGCAGGTCAAACAGTTTCGCCTCCTTAGAACGGAAGCCCCACATAGTTTTCGCAAAGACTACGCATGGCGGCCTCAGACGAGAAAAGATATTCTAAATCAGTCTCTTGCAAGCGCTGATCATAGGCACCCGAGTCGGGAAAATGATGCAACAACATCGTCATCCACCAGCTAAATCGTTGCGCTTTCCAGACCCGCGCCAAGGCCTTTTCGCTGTAGGTCTCAAGCCCGGTGCTGTCGCCGCTTAAATAGTGATCGACCATCCCGTGATAGAGATAATGGATATCACTTGCCGCGGTATTCAACCCCTTGGCCCCGGTCGGCGGCACGATATGCGCCGCGTCCCCGGCCAGAAACAAATTCCCGTAACGCATTGGTTCTGCAACATAAGATCGAAGGGGGGCGATGGATTTTTCTATCGACGGCCCAGTTTCCAATTCACTTGCCACATCGTCTGGCAAACGCCGTTTCAGCTCCTCCCAAAAGACCTCATCCGACCAATCCTCTGCCTGATCACTCAGCGGCACCTGAATGTAATACCGGCTGAGCATCTGGGAACGCAGCGAACAGAGCGCAAAACCCCGGTCCGATTTCGCGTAAATCAACTCGGGCGAAACGGGCTTGGTTCGGGATAAAACCCCAAGCCAACCAAAGGGATAGAGCTTTTCGTACTCTTTCAAAACATCCCGCGGAATGGCCTTTCGACTGACCCCGTGAAACCCATCTGCACCGATGATAAAGTCACAATTCACCCGAAATGTCTCATCCCCTTGCCGGTAGGTCAGATAGGGATTGGCACTTTTCACATCATGTGGGCGCACATCCAAAGCCTCGTGAATCACCTGCCCGCCCCTCTCGGATCGCGCTTCATAAAGGTCGCGCGTCAGTTCGGTTTGGCCATAAACCACCACGCTGTTACCGCCAGTATATTTAGCTAAATCAATATGATAGCGGGAGCTCCCATCGGCAATAAAAAACCCCTCATGCACTTCACCTTCACTGTCCATGCGTGCGCCACAACCCGCCTCGCGCATCAATTCGGCAAAGCCATGCTCCAGCACCCCGGCCCGAATGCGCCCCAGCACATAATCTCGCGTATGACGCTCCAATACGACATTGGAAATTCCTTTTTTATCAAGGAGTTGACTAAGCAATAGGCCCGAAGGCCCGCCGCCGATGATGCCAACTTTGGTGGTGATGCTGTTCATAGTGCTCTCCTTCGCGTCCCTCTCATCAGTTTGCGGCAAGGGGCAGTAATATGGAATGGACGGGGGCGTTCCTTTCTGGTATTTTTCGAACATGTCCCATGTAGAAACATACACCCTTTTTGGCGAACAAAGAGACCTGCCGGATGTGGTGCATTGCGAACCTATTGAGGTCCGATCTGTTCTGCATAATTGGGAGCTGAAACCCCATCGTCACGGCCGCCTGCACCAAATCCTGCTGATCAAAAGTGGCGGTGGCATCATGCAATTTGAGGACAAAACACATGAGCTTCCCGCCGCCTGTCTTGTCTCTGTTCCGATCGGGGTCATTCATGGGTTTCGTTTTAACCCCGGCACCCGCGGATGGATTTTAACCCTGTCAGCAGAGCTGTTGGACGAGCAAATTCAATCGGGTGAAGGATTGCGAAACCACCTACAATCCCCTGTAATACTTGGGAGTTTATCTGAATATCGACAAGTTTTCCGCGCGATTGTTGAGGAGTACTCACATCGCGACTTTGCCCGCGCCCATATCCTGCGTGCCCGCGCCAGCCTGCTGTTGGGTTTGGTGGCCCGCGCAGTGGCCAGTGACCATCCAACGCCCTACCGCGGCGACAGAACCCTTCAACACCGGTTTGAACAATTGGTCGACCAGCACATCGCCGATCATTTGGGCGTGGCGGAATATGCAAAGCGGCTTGCGGTGTCGCCAACCCATTTGTCCCGCGTCATGCGCGCGGCCACGGGCAAGTCCGCACGGGCGGTCATTGAAGATCGATTGATCCGTGAAGCCCGCCGAAACTTGGCGTTTTCGAACCTGCCGATTTCACAAGTGGGCTACGCGCTTGGCTTCACAGATCCCAGCTATTTCAGCCGGGTTTTCTCCCGCGCCACCGGGATGAGCCCGCGTGATTTTCGCCGTGGCCTTGAAAATCCCGACCCCGAAAAACTGTAAACTGTTTAATGTTTTCAAACCCGAAACTTTAAACTCTTTAAAGGGGGCAAAACGGGAAACTTTAAAGTTTTTGGCGCCTTCGCACCAAAACTGAAAACACTTTAAACCCGCCCGTTTCACCCGATTTCAGAGCGTTTCCAGTTCACGTTGCATCGCTTGTTCGCTGCCTTTCACTTCGCTCAAACGCAAAAAGCGATGACAGATGCTTCAATGAAAACTGGAAACGCTTTAGTCGTCCATACATTCCAAAAGCATGGTCCCCGCCCCGGTGTTTGAAATCGGAATGTGATAATTCTCGGTCAGCAATTTGACCTTTTTGCCAAGGGCGCCGCGCATCATCATCCACATCAAAAACTCGGTGCCTTGCGCACCGGCTTTTTCCACCAGTTCCATCCGGGAAATTTTGGTCAGCTCTTCGGGGGTGTCGACGATTTTCTCCATGCACATGCGATCAAAATCATGGTTGATGAAACCTGCGCGTTCGCCGTCCAACTGATGACTAAGACCGCCGGTGCCAAGCACCACAACGGTGAGATCCTCGGGCCAGCTTTCCACCGCCTTGCGCATGGATTTGCCGAAGTTCAGCGCACGGTTCAGGGTTGGGATCGGATGGATCACGGTGTTGGCCGACACCGGAATCGCGCGGGGCATATCTTTGTTATGCGGCGCGCCGGGCCAGAAGAGTTGCATGGGCACGACAAAGCCGTGATCCACCGGCAATTCCTGGCAGGATGTGATGTCAAATTCATCCTCAACCATGCCTTCGATAATGTGCCACGACAGTTCGGGCGCGCCGGGAAACGGGTCAAGCTGCGGGATACCCCAGCCCTCGTCTTCGTTCTTGTATTCATGCGCGGCGCCAATGGCAAATGTCGGCATTTGATCAAGAAAAAAGCCAAGCCCGTGGTCGTTGTAAATGTTGATCACAACGTCGGGTTTCTTTTCCGCAAGCCAGTCGTGGATCTTGGGATAGCCGTCAAAAAACGGTTTCCAATATGGATCATCTTGCAGATTATTTGCGATCGCATTGCCGACGGCGGGGATGTGCGAGGTGGTGATGCCCCCAATGATTTTCGCCATTTATTTTCCCTCCGGCTTTGCGTGATCCAACAATTTTTGCTTGAATTCTTCGGTGGTCATACCGGTTTGCTGGGCGCCCACATCCTGCACGGACAGCTTCCAGATCCCGGCGAGTTTCGCGAGGTAATAGATGTTGCCACCTTCCGCGATCATGCCCAGCACATCCTTGGCGCGCACGGCCTTTTTTTGCGGCTCGGTCAGCCCATAGCGGTCCATGAATTCTTCGGGATCCGCGACAAAAGCGTCGCGCATATCCGCCCGGTTAAACGCGTAACACATCTTGTTCAGCCCATAGCCTTTCATCGCCATGCGACCGTCAAAAATGGTGGTGCCTTCGATATGGGTGTGATGGTCAAAGTCATTGATATCCATTAAGAACCCTCCTGTTCTTCTGGCCAGTAAAGGCGCATCGGATTGTCGATAAGCAGCATCTTTTGCTGCTCATAGGTAGGTGCAATTCGGGGGATGTAATCCACCAACGCACCGTCATCTGGCATATGCGTTTTCATGTTTGGGTGCGGCCAATCAGTGCCCCATAAGACGCGGGTGGGAAAGCGTTTCACAACCTCGGCGCCAAAGGCGACAACATCGTCATAAGGCGGGCCTTCTATGGTCAACCGCTCGGGGCATGTGACCTTGGACCAGATGTTGTCATGGCGTTCCAACAGGTCGAGAAAGCGTTTGAAATCAGGGTGATCCACACCTTTGGTCACATCAGGACGGCCCATATGGTCGACCACGATGGTGGTGGGAAGCTGCGCCAGAAAGGGTTCCAGGTCCGCAAGGTCAGCGGCTTCAAAATAGACCACAATATGCCAGCCCAAAGGGGCAATTCGCTGGGCAATTTTCAGGAATACCTCGTGCGGCGTGGCCTCCACCAAACGGCGCACAAAGTTGAACCGGACACCGCGCACGCCGGCCGCATGCATGTCCGCAAGCTCCGCGTCCGTGACATCCGCGCCCACGCTCGCCACGCCCCGCGCCATCCCGTGTGAGGCCCGACACGCATCCATCATCGCGCGATTGTCGCGCCCATGACAGGTCGCTTGAACAATCACATTGCGCGAAAATCCAAGGTGGTCGCGCAGGGCAAAAAGCTGATCCTTGCTGGCGTCACAGGGGGTGTATTTCCGTTCCGTTGCAAAGGGGAATTCCGCAGCAGGGCCAAACACATGACAATGAGCATCGACCGCCCCGGTCGGGAGTTTAAACACCGGCTTTTTCGGGTCTGGGTGGAATTCCAGCCAATCAGGATCCATCTGGGTCATGCAAAAATCTCCCCATCCATCAGCTTTCGGGCGGTGCGTAAAATCGCGGCTTGGCGCAGGTTACCATCCTTACGGGTGATCTTAACTTCCGTCATGCCCGTTGGATGCTCAATACCCAGCGTTTGAACGTCATCCGCACCACATTTCGCGATGTCATAAACCACGGACCCTTGCGTTACACAGGCGGTCGCGACACTGACCGCCGCCAAGACGCCGATGCCTTTATGCACCCGGTGCGGGATGAAGCTGCGCGTGGAAATGGCCCCCAAATTGGCAGGACTGATCAAAGTCATTTTGGGCACGGAGCTGTCGGTCACATCCCCCAGGTTCATCAATTCACCACAGACCATTCGGAGCGATTCAACACGTGTTTTCAAAGCTGTATCTGCCTCCAACACGTCCGGGGACTCCGTCCCAGAAACTCCCAAATCCTCTGCCCAGATCAACACACAGGGCATGCCTGCATCGATCATCGTAACAGTCACACCATCCACCACATCACGCGCATTCCCACTTGGCAAAAGTGCGCCGCACATGGCCCCGGCCGTGTCGCGAAACGCCACAGAAATCGGCGCCGCCGTGCCCGGCACACCGTCGATTTGTGCGGGGCCGTCATAGCGCAGAACGCCGCCGGGGGTCTCCACCACCACATCCGCCACCTGCGCCGAATTCATCATCAAAATGCTGACCGGAGTGACGTCACCGTGCGCGGCAACCAGCCCCCGCTCAATCGCAAACGGACCAACGCCCGCAAGGATATTGCCGCAGTTTTGAGCATCCGACACCACCGCACGGTCCACAAACACCTGCAAAAACAAATACTCCACATCCACATCAGGCCGGTCAGAGACGCTGACGATTGCCACCTTTGATGTCAGCGGATCACCCCCGCCCATCCCATCAATTTGCCGAGGATCCGGGCTGCCAAAAGCACGCAATAAAAACGCATCGCGCGCCGCAATATCCGTGGGTAAATCTTCCGCCAGGAAATACCCGCCTTTCGACGTGCCGCCCCGCATCCACATGCACCGCACGCCCTCAGACATGAAACTC
>DDMF01000025.1:8078-9823 GCA_002340515.1 Rhodobacteraceae bacterium UBA2553
CCCGCCAAAGGCGCCTTTTTTCTTGTCAACAATATCCCGGGGGACGCCAAAGGCGGGGGGCAGAGCCCCCGCTTCGATGTGGGCCAAATCTTACACATATTTCAGACCCTTTTCCGCCAACCGCCCGCGCATATCGTAAAGATCAAGCCCCAGCTCTCCTGCCTCAAACCGCGCCCGTTTTGCGGCCTCATTAGCTTCGCGCGCACGGCCTTTTTCCAAGACCTCCGCTGCCTCTGCTTGACGCACAACACAGACCCCATCGTCATCGGCCACAATCACGTCGCCCGCGTTCACCAAAGCCTCAGCGCAGACCACCGGCACATTCACAGAGCCAAGCGTTTCCTTGATGGTGCCTTGCGCGCATATGGCCTTGGACCAGACCGGGAACTGCATCTCGGTCAGGTCACGAATGTCGCGCACCCCACCATCAATGATCAGCCCACGACAGCCCCGCGCCTTGGCAGAACTTGCGAGAAGATCACCAAAATACCCGGCATTTGAAGGACTTGTGGTGCCGAGCACCAAAATATCGCCGGGCTGCACCTGTTCCATCGCCACGTGCAACATCCAGTTGTCAGCGGGTGGGGCGAGGATGGTGATCGCGGATCCCGCCACCCGCGCGCCGGTATAAATGGGCCGCAGGTAGCTGGCCAAAAGCCCTTTGCGCCCCTGTGCTTCATGCACCGTCGCCACGCCCAATTCCGCCAATCCGTCAATCACTTTTTGATCGGCGCGGGGGATATTTTGGACCACAAGGCCGGTATCACCAGGTTGATGCGTCATGACAATTCATCCACGGTTTGCGGGAACACGGTTTCAAACCCTTCAGCGTATTGAGCCTTGCGCCCACCGGCCATGCCGCCGGAATTGCGCCGGAAATGGTTGCCGCGATTTTCCGCTACATTGGTATAGAAATCCCACAGGTGTTCTTGCCCCTGCATGCATTCAATCGCCGCGCGCTTTTTGTCCCAGACCGGGGTGATGTCGAGGAAGACATCCGGTTTCCAGCCCATCTGCTCCGTCTGATGCGGTTCAAACAGGTAAAGCTGCGGCGCGCCCAGCACTTTTTCACCGGGTTTATGCCCCCAGGCCTGCGCAATCATCCGGCATTCCAGCGCAAATTGCGTCGTGTTCATATGGTCGGTGTTATAGGGGTCCCAGCGCGAGTGGGACATCATCCATTTTGGTTGAACCTCGCGGATGATGTCCACCATCTGATCCTGTGCGTCCCGATCAAGTCGCAGGGGGTAATCGCCCAGATCAAGAAAGCGAATATCGTTTACTCCGAGCGCGGTTGCCGCGGCTTGGGCCTCTTCTTTCCGTGCCGCTTTCACGCGCTCAAGCGTCATGCCGTCTTGCTTCCACAGTTTGGCACTTTCCCCGCGTTCACCGTAAGAAAGACAGGCGACTGTGACCTCATACCCCATCTGTTGATGCAACGCGATTGCGCCGCCTGCGCGCCAGACAAAATCGGCAGCATGGGCAGACATCACCAGCGCGGTTTTCTTTTCATCAGACGGGTTTGGCATTGCAGGCTCCTTCAAGTTCCCCGTCAGACTAACGCAGTTTTAGCGGGAAACCCTATTTCAAAGCGCGGCGGCATTGATAAGTTTTTGCTATTCGTGCTGGACCCGCCTGCGATATCGCCGTTAGTTTGCACCATGGCCATTACGTTCCTAAACATTCGTCACCTGCGTGCTTTTGATGAGGTCGCCACCTGCCGGGGAATTTCGGCCGCCGCCAAA
>DDMF01000025.1:9938-10180 GCA_002340515.1 Rhodobacteraceae bacterium UBA2553
TTGGGCGTGACCCTGTTTGATCGTCGCGCGGGCGGGATGTTTCTAACGGATGCGGGGGCGTTGTTGCATCCTCGGGTGCAGGCGATGTTTGCACAATTGGCGGCTGGCGCGCAGGTCGCAACCCGACGCAGGCCTGCTTTGGATGGGGCAACACCGTCGCCCACGTTTTACCTGCACAGCACATCCGCCCAGCTGCGCGCGTTGATCGCGATTGGCCCGTCCGGCAGTTTTTCCCTTGCGGC
>DDMF01000095.1 GCA_002340515.1 Rhodobacteraceae bacterium UBA2553
TCTTTCAGACGGGCGGCGACCACGCGACGTGCAAGGCCTTGACCGCGGCTTTCTGGCGGCGTGTAGACTCCACCGATTTGCACCATGTCAGGCAGTTGCGCGTTAAAGGCGGTCATCGCGACAGGCACGCCATTTTCGATCATCAGGCGCACGTTGCCTGTGGCAATGGTCTGATCAACCCGCGCGGTAATGATTTTGGTCAGCGCGTCATCGTCCTGCGCCCCAAGGGCCTCAACGTGATAGGCGCGAAACCAGGTGGTCAGCGTTTCAGTATCCTCTTTCGTCGGAGGGCGGATTTTGACCGCATTTGATCCGGTGGGGTCGGGATCAACCATCTTGTCCAAAGATAAACGGTAAAGGGGCTCTACGCGGTTCAAATCATACGCCGCATTTTCCAAGCCCAGCGTGATCCGCATCGCTTCGGCGATATCTGCCGCGCCGTTTACGCCCGACACAGACTGGCCCTGCAGCATGTCATGAAACCCCTGCCAAAACCCAGCGCCTTGACCGCAGGCATTCACAAAGCCCGCGTTGGATCGGGAAAAAACACCAGTGATCTCCCCTGCGCGCTCTTCAACCCAAAATGTGTTGGCATGGGGGTGGTCTGATCCGGCAAGACCAAACCGCGCCAGACCCGCGCGCATGAACATGGTGGTTTCGGCGTGAGCGGACAGAAAACGGGCGATGGCGGGGTCTTCACCGGGGCGTGCGGGGCGGACTTTTGTCATGATTAAAGGTGCATCAATTTGCATAGGTCGTGCAATAGGATCTTAGCGCGGGCAATATTTTCCTGTCGGCGCGCCGGGGTTTTTGGGGCCGGGAAAAGGCATTCAAACTGCCTTGAGATAAGGAAAAACGGCAATGTAATTTCTGTTTCCCCCGGCCGAAGTGGCACCGCTGCACACAGCGCAGCAAGGTCGCCGGGCTCTGCGCCAAACGAGGGCGCGGAGGCGAGGGGCGACGGTACGCATGGGGAATGCATCGCATACCATCCCAAGAAGTTTCCAATCATCTTTGCAGTGGGCTGTAATCTGCATTCTTCAATATCAATCGCCCAAATCGCGGTGTCGGCCCAAATGAAATTTTGCGCATGGCAATCATCGTGCCCGATGCTGAGACGCATTTCCGCGCCACGATGCATACTGCCAAACCGTGTTAACGCGCGAAGCAGAGACTGCAGGGTTGCACGTTCTTCCGGCGCGTAGGTATCATAAGGAAGCTTGGCAAGTTGTGAGATAGTCCAGTCAGGTGAAAATGCTGTTTTTTCAGACCCTTCCGCTCCCATTGTGGCTGCTTATTCTAGCCAACCGCCAAGACGCGTTAAGATAAGTTCCCGCCGCTCTGCAGTTGCAGATTGTAACTCTTCTCGCAAGGTCGAACCTTCAATGAATTCGGTAATGATCAACCCTTGGCCGGGCAGAGTTGCAAGGCATCTGCTGACGCGGTAGGGGCCATGCCCAAGTGCTTGATCAAAACGAGAAAGCGTGGTTTCAATTTGTCGCACAAGTGCAGAGGCACCCGATTGTTGGGTCTTCTTTACAATCGCATTTTGTCCACGAAAATGAGCGGAAAATACGACGCCACCACTGCGCGCGCGTAGAAGTTCCGTCAATTCAACTTGCCCTGATCCAAATCTTTTGTCGCACACCCGCTGGATGTCTTGGGACAATTCCAATGCGTCCAAAAGGTGATAAGAGGTTGTTTCAACCACCCCAATCGCCCAAATGTTGCTGCCAAAGTGTCAGGGCGGCGACGGCGGCGGTGTCTGCGCGCAGAATGCGTGGGCCGAGGGATACTGCGTGGCCCATTTTGCGCAGTTTTTCGCGTTCTGTTTCCGAAAATCCCCCCTCGGGCCCGATGAAAATGGCCCATTTGTCGCCACCAGCCTCGCCCAGCACCTCTTTGGCGCCCACAAGCGCTTCGTCACAGAACATGATTTTGCGATCTTCGGGCCAAGTCGCAAGCAGCTTATCAAGGCGCACCAAATCGCGCACTTCCGGCACATAGGTTCCGCCGCATTGCTCGGCGGCCTCTACCGCGTGGGCTTGCAGACGGTCGCGCCGGATCCGTTCTGAATTGGTAAAGGCGGTGTGCATCGGCTGGATCACCGCGGCCCCCATTTCGGCCGCCTTTTCAACGATGAAATCGGTGCGGGCCTTTTTGATCGGGGCAAAGCACAGCCACAAATCCGGCGGCAATTGCAGCTCTTTGGATTGGCGCTGGCACAGCAGGATGCCTTTGCGCTTGCCCGCCTGCACAATCTCCGCCGTATATTCCCCATCGCGCCCGTTAAAAAGTGCTACAAAATCGCCCGCTTCCATGCGCATCACCCCAAAAAGGTAATGTGCCTGATCGCGATCTACCAAAACGGTTTGCCCCTTACCCAAGGGCTGCTCTACAAAGAGCCGAACTTTTGCCTGTTTCATGTGCGAACCCCCAATGGGAGCAATCTATGACCCAAAGAGACGAACTTCCAGACCCCAATGGACAGGTTTCTGACGCTTATTCCGGCAATTGGGTGGACCATTATGCCCCTGTGTGGACGCGCCCATACTTGCGGCTGAGCCGCGCGGATCGGCCGATTGGGACGTGGCTTTTGTTGTTGCCATGCTGGTGGGGGCTGCTCTTGGCCTCGGGGCAGACCGGACGTTTTGGGCTTTACGATCTGTGGATTGCCATTGGTTGTGCGCTGGGCGCGTGGTTGATGCGCGGGGCGGGCTGTACGTGGAATGACATCACCGACCGCAATTTTGATGGTCAGGTTGAGCGCACCAAAAGCCGACCGATCCCTGCGGGGCAGGTTTCTGTGCGCGGAGCGGTGATCTGGATGGGGTTGCAGGCCCTGATTTCATTGGGGATTTTGCTGACGTTTAACGCGGCTGCCATCCTGATGGGATTTGTCGCGATCATCCCGGTGCTGATTTATCCCTTCGCCAAACGGTTCACGTGGTGGCCTCAGGTCTTCTTGGGTATTGCCTTTAACTGGGGCGCACTTTTGGCTTGGGTGGCACATACCGGGCGTCTGGAATGGCCCGCCGTTGCGCTTTATCTCGCGGGCATCAGCTGGACGCTGTTTTACGATACTATTTACGCTCATCAGGACAAAGAAGATGACGCGATGATTGGCGTGAAATCCACCGCCCGCCTGTTTGGCGCGCGCACCCGACAGTGGCTGTTGTTTTTCATGATCCTCACCCTGGTGATGCTGTCGATGGCGATCATCCAGGCGATGGGCGCGCGTAATGTGATCGCGATGACGGTCGCCTTGGCGGGCGCTTGGGTCATGGGGTGGCATTTGGCGTGGCAATTGCGGATGCTTGATATCGATAACCCTGATATGTGCCTGCGACTTTTTCGCGCAAATCGCGATACTGGTCTGATCCCCGTGCTGTTTCTTGCCGTATCACTGTTGCTTTGATTGCGCCTGCGCACACAACGGCTTAAGACAAATGAAATCACCTTTTTGATCACACCGCGGAACCGATAAATGCGTATTTCCACATCGATTTTGGCCCCCGGCCTTTTTGCTTTTGCGGCTTTGCTTGCGCTTTTAGGCGCACGGATTTCGGTTGGTGTGATTGAGCGTGTTTCGGTGGATTACGTTCAGGATGCGCTTGTGTTGCAAGGGTATGAATGGGCCGCGACCGAGGCTGATGGCTTGCAGGTTGTGCTGTCCGGCACCGCGCCGAGCGAAATTGCGCGGTTCCGGGCCTTGGCCACGGCAGGCACCGTGGTTGATGCGACCCGTGTGATTGACAATATGACCGTACCCGCCGCCGAAGCGATCCAGCCACCGCACTTTTCTATCGAGGTTTTGCGCAATGACGAAGGAATTTCGCTGATTGGTCTGATCCCTGCGGATGTGGATCGCGAGGCACTGACCAAAGAAATCAAGGATATTGCGGGATCCACCCATATCACTGACCTGATGGGGGTCGCCGATCACCCGGTGCCGAAAAACTGGGATGATGCGTTGAAATTTGCCATGACGGCGCTGGGCAAATTGCCCCGCTCGAAAATCTCAATGGATGCGGACCGGGTCGCGATCACGGCGATTTCTGACAGCTCGGTACAGAAATCCCGGTGGGAGCGTGAATTGAAACGTGCCGCGCCGCGCAGCCTGCTGCTTTCAATGAATATTTCTGCCCCCCGCCCAGTGATCACCCCGTTTACGCTGCGCTTTTTGATTGACGAAGGCGGTGCGCGATTTGATGCCTGCTCAGCCCATGACACGGTTGGGCGTGCGCGCATTCTGTCTGCGGCGGCGGAAGTGGGATTGGAGGGCAGTTTTGATTGTACAATCGGGCTTGGGGTGCCGTCACCAGATTGGGCGGACGCGGTTACGGCGGCGATTCGCAAAGTCGGCGAGCTAAAGGGCGGGTCGGTTACGTTTTCCGATGCGGATGTGACCTTTGTTGCGGCACCCGGCACCACGCAATCAATGTTTGACCGGGCCGTGGGCGAGCTGGAATCAGACTTGCCGGATCTTTATTCGGTCCATGGTATATTGCCTGAAGTTGTGAAAATCGACGGCTCTGGCGAAGGGGACGGCCCGCCGGAATTTGTGGCCACCCTCAGCCCTGAGGGGCAAATGCAATTGCGCGGACGCCTGACCAACGAGCTGCAACGCGGGGCGGCAGAAAGCTATGCCCGGGCGCGTTTTGGGGTCGCGAATGTCTATGCTGCGACGCGTCTTGATCCGGAGCTGCCGGCCGGTTGGCCGACCCGTGTCTTGGCGGCGCTTGAGGCTTTGGGACATCTGAACAGCGGTGCCATTGTGGTGCAGCCGGACGTGGTGGATGTGCGCGGCAATACGGGCGATCCGGATGCAGGCGCGACCATCTCGCGGATCTTGTCGGAAAAACTGGGTGCATCGCAGAATTTTCAGGTGGATGTCACCTATCAAAAGGCGCTGGATCCGGTCTTAGGCCTGCCAACACCGCAGGAATGTGTAAGCCAGATCAACGAGATTTTGGCGACCCGTAAAATCGCCTTTGCGCCGGGGTCCGCGAATATCGAAGCTTCGGCAGGTGAAACCATTGATAAGATTGCGGAGCTTTTGAAGAAATGCGACGAAGTGCGCATGGAAATTGCCGGTTACACCGACAGTCAGGGCCGCGAAGAAATGAACCGCTCTTTGTCGCAAACCCGTGCACAGGCTGTTTTGACAGCACTTTTGTCGCGTCGGGTGCTGACCTCGAACCTAGTGGCCACAGGCTATGGCGAAGAGGATCCGATTGCGGACAACGGGTCGGAAGAGGGTCGCGAGGCCAATCGGCGGATTGAATTCCGCTTGCTTGATGCAGGTGAAAATTCCGAAACGCAGGCCGCTGCGGAAGGCGAAGCAGCGCCAAGCCAGCCCGCGCCCGACGGCACGCAGCCTGCAGCTGGTGACACCGCCAGTGACGCTTTGCCGACAGAGGATCTGGCGGCGGAGGGTCCACCCCAAGATGGCGCCCCGATGGAGCAGGACGCAGAGCTGGAACCCGGCGCGGAAAGTCCACCGATCCAAGAACTGACCCAAGAACCTGCCCAAGAGGGGGATGCGCAAGATGTTGCGGACCCAACTGGGGCACAAACATCTGGTGATATCGACACACCCGCTGCTTTGGTTTCTGGGGCAGGGTCAGAGGCAGAGGAGCGCGTGGAACCGGATGGCCCGTCTGACACCGAGGCTTCTGACAGCGTATCGGGTGTCATCACACGCACACCGGGCGAGGGGGATCCACGTCCGGCGCCCCGCCCAGAAACAAGCCCAGAAACAAGCCCAGGATCGGACCCTGAACAGAGTGACCAGACCGCAACCCCAACTGACAGCGCCACGCAGTAAGGATATTACCGATGAACCGCACCGAATTCATTATCGTCACCGCGATCATCCTTTTCGTCGCATTTGCGCTGGGTTGGTTTGCCCATTGGATGATCCATCGTTTTGCAAAAGTCGCGGGTGACGAAATGGGCGAGATCGACCGTATGGCACAATCGTTACACGACGCTGAAGAAACGCGGGATCAGGCGATCACCTATTTGCAAAACCGTGAAGCAGAGATGTCAAATCAGCTGCAGCAGACCGAAGCCGAACTGCGCGCCGCAATGGACGGTTTGCGCGATGCCCGCCAAGAGGCAGAAGAGCTACGCGCCTATATTGAACGGAACTTGCAAGCTAATGGCTAAGGGGTCTGTTCGCGTCACCCACTGCTGTCATCTGTAACGTCCGGAATCTCATCCGGGCGCACGGTGCGGTATATCCCCTCAGGCAAATCCAAAGCGGCGATCAAATCAGTGAGCTGTGTCATGGATAGGGTGATTTTATGCACCTGGTCCGTGCGCGCATCCCATTGATCTACAGTAATACAGCTGGCGAAAGCCGTGATGGTCACATCTTCCCGAAACGGGGTGTCACCTTCATCGACGAGTGTGATGACCGAGGCGTCAAAGTCGTGTTCGATGGTAAACATACCCTCACCATAGCCGGGTCAGAACCCGCTGCCAATGGGGCTTGATGTTGGTCAAGGTGCGTGCGGACGGACCCCGTCAGACTTATCGGTGGAGGTGACGGATATGACAGCAATTGAAAAACATGGATTTGCGCATCACGCGGCGCTTGTGGCACGCATGGCTGGCACATTAGGTGTGGACCTGAGCCGAGCGGTCGAAGGGGGCGACATCAGCTTTGATGGCGTTGATGACGCGGTGCATTCCTGCATGGGGTGCCCGGATCCCGAAGGCTGCGCGATTTGGCTGGGGGACCACCCCGACGGGGCAAATGCTGCGCCTGAAATCTGCCAAAATTGGGCGCTCTTTAAACAGCTTGGCTAGCGGGTCAGGACCGCGCCGCCTATAAGGGCTTTATGGCGCAGCTGAAGATGACACAGTTTACCGGGTTTCTCACCGATCGCGGTTCAAAATACGCGGTCACCGGGGGCGTGGTGTTCTCGCGCGATGACGTGCGGGCCTTTCTTAAGCAACTGACCCGAGACAAGAAATTCGCAAAAGCGACCCATAACACCTGGGGTGTCCTATTTGAGGATGGCCCGCAAAAGGGTGACGATGGGGAAAGCGGTGCGGGGTTGGTGATCACCCGGATGCTGGAGCGCGCAGGCTTGCAAAATCATATCATTGTCGTCACCCGTTGGTATGGTGGCGTTAAGCTGGGCGGGGACCGGTTTCGCCGGGTGCAGGACGCGGTCGAACATTATTTGACGCAGAGGGATATCTGAGATGTTGAAACGGGAATGGGCGCGATTTGCAGATCGCTGTCGTTGGTCTTGGGCCGGATGGTTGGATGGCTGGCACAACGAAAAGTCCGTGCGCCAATGGGTTTACGCTTGGTTAGCTTCTGCCGCACTCGCCTTCACGCTGGAATTAAGCCCCGTTGAACGCGCGGTGATTCTCTCGCTTGGGGGATTTGTGATAGCCGCTGAAATGATCAATACGGCCATTGAACGCACGGTCGATCTGGTCACGAAAGAGCATCATGATCTGGCGGGACGTGCCAAAGACGCCGCCAGCACGTTTGTGGCACTGACGGCGATTTCTGTTGGGATTGCGTGGGGGGTTATCCTGATTGGATAAAGCCCAGAAGCATCAAGCCCTAGCCTGATTCTTCTTCCAGATGCAGTTTCATATCAATCAAAACATGCTGCAGGGACAGGGTCTCGCGCAGCAGGCGCTTTGCTTCGTTGATGGTAATAATACCATCCTCTATGGACTGCTGATATTCTGTCATCAGCATTGCAAACCTTTGAGAAAGCGCAATAACGTCGGCATTCACACCGCCCGAAGGTTTGTTTTTTCTTTCAGTGTTATAGGACATTGTAATGCCCTTCAGTTCCGCCAATGCGCTCGTGACATGTGGATAAGATGAAGCCTCTTCCAATGCTGCTACGGCATCAATTGGCATGAACCGATCCGAATGCTCATCACTATCCGAGTAGTATCTACCCAAGGTGGCCTTGGACTTGCCTGTCAGTTCGCAAGCGGCCTCAAGGCCGACATCTTTAACCAATGCCTCAGTGTGTTTTTTTAAATAGCTACCAGTGCCTGTCATATTCATAACCTTTTGCGTGGGTCCAATACGCGGACCACGGGGAATTCTGTATTCCTTTTCCCATTTATCTCACCGTAATGGAATGGCTTATATGATGACAGAGTGTTCAAGAGTGTACGGTTTCAGCGCCCCCAGCGCTGAATCAGATGGGGGCCCGTTTTTGGGCGGGGGAAGGTCCGGTGTTTTTGGCCGGAATAAGTGAAGCAAAGAACGCGTATGAGTTTTGAGGTCTGTTCCATCCCCAAGGCAATTCGTTGCCGCTGACCTCGGGTGTTTGTGTTCGGCGTTTCGCCTCCATTCTGCAAATTTATGCAGAGGGGTCGGCGTGTTTGGCCGACCCCATCCTCACTTTCCAACTGATGCGAATTGACGGTTGATCCCGTGATGCGGGCAACGTAATTCTCATCCATGGCGAAACTTTACTTCCACTACTCAACGATGAACGCGGGGAAATCGACCCTGCTGCTTCAGGCGTCATACAATTACAATGAACGCAATATGCAGACCTATCTGATGACGGCAAAGCTGGATCATCGGGCGGGCGAGGCGCGGATTGGGTCGCGGATTGGGATTGACGCAGAAGCGGATACATTTGAGGCGGGGGAAGACCTGTTTGCCAAGATTGTGACGCGTTTGAAGCAAGGTCCCTGTGCCTGTATTTTCATTGATGAAGCACAATTTCTGGAACACAAACAGGTTTGGCAATTGGCCCGCGCCGTCGATGATCTGGGCGTGCCGATCATGTGTTACGGGTTGCGGGTGGATTTTCAGGGAAATCTGTTTCCGGGCTCCGCCACTTTGCTGGCGCTGGCGGATGAAATGCGCGAGGCGCGCACCATCTGTCATTGCGGCAAAAAGGCCAGCATGGTGATCCGTCAGGATGATCAGGGCCGCACATTGGTGGACGGCGCGCAGGTGCAGATTGGCGGGAACGAAACCTATGTTTCCCTCTGCCGCAAGCATTGGCGCGAGGCGGTCGGGGACTGCGGTTAAGCAAACCGGGGGCTAGCCAAACGGCACCTGATGAGAGCGTTTCGCCTTTAACCTGAAGCGCCTAATGCTGCCTGAAGTCAATAATTTCAACGCATTACGCGCTGCTTGCTGCTTCAAATAAAGGGCGAAGCGCTCTAAACAGGCGTCACCAAGCCCTCGCCACGCGCAAAACGTTCCACATTGTCCAGCGCCAACATGCCCATATCTGTGCGCACCTCATGGGTTGCGGTGCCAAGATGCGGTAAAAGCGTTACGTTTTCCATTTGGATCAGCGCGTCAGGCACCTTGGGTTCAAGCTCATAGACATCCAGCCCCGCACCGGCGATCAGACCGGAGGTTAGCGCTGTGATCAGTGCCGCCTCATCAACAATCTCACCGCGCGCAATATTGATCAAAAAGGCGTGGGATTGCATGGCGTTAAACGTGTCTGCGTTGATCAAATGGGTGGTGTCGGCCCCGCCGGGTGTCGCGATCACCATGATGTCACAACAGGCTGCGACCGCTTGGATGCTGTCCAATTGTGTGGCCGGGAAATCGACATCTTTTTGCGATCGGTTAAAGAACACCACCTTCATGCCAAAGCCAAAGTGACAGCGCCGGGCAATGGCCTGCCCGATGCGGCCCATGCCGATGATCCCCACGGTTTTCCCGGTGACATGCAGGCCAAGCATTTGGGTGGGGTGCCAGCCCGCCCAACGTCCTTCGCGCAACATGCGCTCGCCTTCGCCCGCACGACGCGCAGTCATCAGGATCAGCGTCATTGCGGTGTCTGCGGGGGCGTCGGTGACCGCGCCGGGGGTGTTTGATACGACAAGCCCGTGGGCCTTGGCGGCATCCACATCAATATGGTTGTACCCGACACCAAAATTGGCAAGCAATTTGGCCCGGATGTCGCCTGCCTGCGCAAAAACGTCCGCAGAATAGAGATCCCCCAATGTGGGCAAGACCACATCGTAATCGGTGAGCGATGTGATCATTTCAGGCACGGTCATCGCTGTGGTTTCGGTGCGGATGGTCACGTCGAAACCCGCTTTTGCGTGTTCCAAAACGGGCCCGGGCAAGGGGCGCGAGATAAAGAGTTTCATTAGCACATCCGCGCGCCATTGGGGACAGGTTTGTCAGGCGTGATCAGCCCCACATGTCCGTTTTCATCATAAAGACCAAGCACAAGAACTTCGCTCATCACCGGGCCGATTTGCCGGGGGGGAAAGTTCACGACGCCCATGACTTCTTTGCCCACCAGATCCTCTGGGCTGTAATGCTCGGTGATCTGGGCCGAGGATTTGCGCTCGCCAATCTCAGGGCCGAAATCCACCCAGATTTTGATCGCGGGCTTGCGCGCCTCAGGGAAGGGTTCCGCACGCAGGATGGTGCCTTTGCGAATGTCGACTTTCATAAAATCATCAAAGGTGATTTCGGGGGTGAGGTCAGCCATTGGCCAGCTCCTTTGAACGGTCTGCGGCGGCTTTGACCGCGCGGTTGAGAAGGGGGGGGAAGCCGGTTTCCTCATCCATCAAAACCTCAAGTGCGGCGGCGGTGGTGCCGGCGGGCGAGGTGACATTGATGCGCAATTGGCTGGGGCTGTCTTCAGCGGCTTCGGCCAAGGCACCGGCACCCGCGACCGTGGCTTTGGCCAGCCGCNNGGGCAAGATCTGCGGGCAGGCCCTGGGCCTCGCCTGCGGCGGCCATGGTTTCAATGAGGTGAAAGACATAGGCGGGGCCCGACCCAGACAGGGCGGTGACCGCATCCATCTGATGTTCGCCCTCTAACCGCACAACTTGCCCCACGGCGCTTAGTAAGTTTTCCGCCAGATCCATGTGGTCTGCGCTGGCGTTTTTATTGCCGCAAACGGCGGTGATCCCCCGTGAAATCGCGGCGGGCGTGTTGGGCATCGCGCGGATGATCGGGCTTTCACCGCCCAAGATCGCTTCGAACGCGGAAATGGGTGTGCCAGCCGCAACTGAGACAAAAAGGGTCTCGCCATTTCCAAGCGCTGCAATCGCGGGCAAGGCGTCGCCCATCATTTGAGGTTTGACCGCAATCAGGACGATGGCTGGATTTTGCGGCAGATCTGCGTTCAGGTTCAGGCCGGAAAGCCCCTTAAGCCAATCAGAGGGATAGGGATCATTCACCCAGACTGACCCCGCAGGCAAGCCTTGCCCCAGCCAACCTTCAAGCATCGCCGAGCCCATTTTTCCGCAGCCGAGCAGCACCAAGCCGCGCGATTTCAGATCATCCATTGTCATGTGATGTCCCCCTGTTTTTCCAAAGACTATGCGGGGGATGGTGGGGGCGCAACGGTGAGTTACCGCTATCTTGCCAGCGTCTATGCCCTGCGCAATCTGCGAGCGATCAGCCACAAAGTGAAATTTCCGATGAGCCATAAGCCAAACAGGATTTGCACAGAGAATGTGGGGATAAAAGGCAAAGCCAGCCGAGCAGGGTCAAAGACACCAAGGGTGTTTAACGCTTCAAAGGCGGTCCAGCCGAAAATGGCAATGTTGAACAGGCTGACGACCCAAATCATCGCTTACGCCCGGCCATAGGCCTCGGCGATGGCCATTTGCATTGCGTCTTCGATGCTTTGATCACCCCAGCCCACCAGTTGAAACGCCGGATAGAACCGTTCAGCGGTTGCGACCGCGTTGGCGATCAGATGGTCGATCTGTTCAGGCCCGGCAAATTGCCCACCGGTCAGCGCCAGCCCGTAGCGCCACACCATCAGGCGCTGTTCGTTCCAATAGGTGAACGCGCCTTTCCAGCACTGATCATTGATCGCATTCAGCGCCTCATAAATCTTGGGCAGCTTGTCTTGCGGTGGTTCCATTTCAAAGGTGCAAATCAGGCGCAGCGTTTCGTCATAGTCGGACCAGGCCAGCGTGATCGAATAGGTCCGCCACTGTCCTTCCACAGCCATTGCGATTTGATCATCCGCCACGCGGTTAAATTCCCATGCGTGGTGTTCAGCGATATGTTCAACAATGTCGATCGGATGCAGGTCATCTGCTTCGAGATAGTGCTCAGTGGCAGCCATGGCGCTTCCCTTTCGCGGTTTGACCCTATTGAAAATCCACGATCTGGAGGTCCACTAGGGTTTGTTGCCTGTACTAGGTTCGGCGGTCTTCGCGCCTTTTCCTTACTAGATATGGTGCCTGCGCTCTGCTAACCTGTAAAGAGGAACTTGTGAAATAACCTCACTTGTCCACAGAAATCTGTGGCTTCTCCACAGTGCGAAGGTGGCTTATCCACCGGCCATAAACTCTGCGCGCTAAATGGCTGGCGCGCGCGCCGTCTGCTTGACCTTGGCACGCGAAACCCCCACTTTGCCTGAAAACAAAACCGGAGCAGCCCCTTGGCCCGAACCGCCCCTTATGCGCGCCCCGCGCCCTTCTCAAAATACGAATGGATGATCGCGTGGCGATACCTACGCGCGCGCCGCACCGAAGGCGGTGTGAGCACAATGACGTGGATCAGCCTGATCGGGATTACCCTTGCGGTGGCCGCCCTGATCATCACGCTTGCCGTGCGCACCGGGTTTCGCGATGAATTTGTCGACACGATCTTGGGCGCCAATTCCCACGTCAGCCTGCACGCCCAAGCCCATGTGAATGACATTGGACAGGTCACCAGCGAAATCCGCGATTTTGAGGGTTGGGTGGATCGGATTTCTACCGTGCCCGGTGTGACCCGCGCGGCCCCCCTGATCAAAGGTCAGGTGATGGGCAACAAAGGGCAACGCAACGCGGGCGTCGAAGTGTTTGGCATCCGCTATGACGATCTTTTGACCATTCCCCGCATCGCCAATCCCGAAAGCAAACAAGGTGACCTTTCCCGCTTTAACGAGGGCATCGCCATTGGCTCTGGTGTGGCGGCGGAATTGGGTGTGACGACGGGTGACATGATCAAAATCATCTCACCCAATGGGGTGAAAACGGCGTTTGGCACCAGCCCGCGGGTGAATGCCTATGAGGTCACCTATATCTTCACCGCGGGCCGTTGGGACATCGACCGCACCCGCGTGTATCTGCCCTTCACCGAGGCGCAGGCGTTCTTTAACCGCGAAGGCACCGCCGATGAGGTTGAGGTGATGGTCGAAGAACCCGAAGAGGTGGATGATCTTTTGCTGGCACTGATGCAGGCGGCCGAAGAACCCTCAACCACATGGACGTGGCGCGACCGGTCCGGCGCCTTCCTAAATGCGCTGGATATGGAGGATAACGTCATGTTCATCATCCTCTCCGTGCTCGTGCTGATCGCGTCGATGAACATTACCTCGGGCCTGATCATGCTGGTGAAAAACAAAGGCCGTGACATTGGTATCCTGCGCACAATGGGCCTGACCGAAGGGGCGGTGATGCGGGTGTTTTTCCTGTGCGGCTCGCTCACTGGCGTTGTCGGCACCATCGCGGGCGTGATCATTGGCTGTCTGTTCGCGTGGAACATCGACAATGTCTTTGCGCTGGTGAACTGGTTCTCTGGCGGCGAGGCGTGGGATCCTTCGGTGCGCGGCATCTACCGCCTGCCGGCTAAGCTCGAGCTCTGGGATGTGACCTCCGCCGTGGGCTTGTCCCTTGGGCTTTCGTTTTTCGTCACCCTTTTCCCCGCCCGCAAAGCCGCGCGCATGAACCCGGTAGAGGCCCTTCGATATGAGTGACCCTGTCCTGACGCTTTCGGGCATTGAAAAGACCTTTAACCCCGGCACCCCCGGCGAAATCCGCGTGCTGCGCGGGGCCAACGTGACCCTTGCGCGCGGCGAAGTCGTGGCGCTGGTGGCGCCCTCGGGTTCGGGCAAATCCACGCTCTTGCACATCGCCGGGCTGCTGGATGGGGCCGATGCGGGCAACGTGCAAATCAACGGGCAGGATATGGGCGCGCAAAACGACCGCACCCGCACCGAAATCCGCCGTGAACAGGTGGGGTTTGTCTATCAATTCCACCACCTGCTGCCGGAATTCTCAGCCCTTGAAAACATCGTGCTGCCCCAGCTCGCCGCAGGCGTGCCCGACCGCACCGCCCGCGCCCATGCGCTGGAGTTGATGGAGCGCGTGAAGGTCGCTGATCGCGCCAGCCACCGCCCGGCGGAGCTGTCTGGTGGCGAACAACAGCGCGTTGCCTTTTGCCGTGCCTTGGCTAATAGGCCAGCGCTTTTGCTGGCGGATGAACCGACTGGCAACCTTGATCCCGGCACGTCGGACACGGTGTTTGAGGCGTTGATGGAACTGGTGCGCGACACCGGGCTTTCCGCCCTCATCGCCACACATAACATGGACCTTGCCGCACGCATGGACCGGATTTTGCACTTGGACAACGGGTTGATCACCTGACGCAGTTTGACAATCGCGTGAGAAGCGCGCGAGGTGCTTGAATGGCGCGTCTGCCTTGATATGCCAAGGGTATGATGAAACACGCCCTTATTGCCCTTGTGCTGCTGACCGCACCCGCCAACGCCGGGCCGATCAGCTTTGCTGACTGGAAGACCCATTGGTTTGCCTCGTTCTTCTCACGCGTCAGTTTTGATGGCGCGCCGGGTCGGATGGGGGTAGAGGCCGACGGGTCGGTGTCGATCACCTATAAGATTTTACCAGAGTCCGAATGGGACACGCGGGGCGCCAAATGGACGTGGCAGGTGGACCACTCGGTGCCTGCGACAGACTTGCGTCAAAAGGGCGGGGACGACCGGAACTTGGCGCTGTATTTTGCGTTTCTGCCCAAGGATCAAGCGGCGGATGCGGGGCGGTCGTCATTACGGAAGCTTCTGAAAAATCCAGATGGGCGTGTGCTAGTTTATGTCCACGGTGGTGCGCATAAACGCGGCGACCTGCTGGCCTCACCCTACCTCGGCGCGCGGGGCAAAACTGTGGTGCTAAGACCATCGGGGAGTGGTCGCCACGCGGAAAATATCAACCTCGCCGCTGATTATAAACGTGCGTTTGGCGCGGAGCCGGGGGCCTTGGTGGCGCTGGCCCTGTCGGCGGACAGTGACGATACGGATGTGGAGATGGTTGCGGCGATTGAGGGGTTGCGGTTGGAGTAAATGTCGAACGCCTAATTTAAAGGGTCTCGTCTGGAACTATCTCGACGGCACTGTTGTCAATAATTTTTTCAATATCAACATCAGGTAGTAATTGGCGGTACAGGTTTACGCTGGAGAGGTGGTCGCGGATTTT
>DDMF01000123.1 GCA_002340515.1 Rhodobacteraceae bacterium UBA2553
GGGGGGGCCAGTTGATCCGTTGGGCGCGCTGGGCGGGGTGGCAGACACGATCTGAACCCATGCTGTGGATCCTGCATCTTGGTTATCTCTTTGTGCCATTGGGCTTTTTTGCGGTGTGTCTTGCGGGGCTTGGCGCCCCAATCAGTACGATTATTGGGGCGCAACATCTTTGGATGGCCGGGGCAATTGGTGTGACGACATTGGCGATTATGTCACGAGCAAGCTTGGCCCATGCCGGGCGAAAGCCAGTCGCCAACCTTGCAATCACCACCTCTTTTATCCTTGTCCTTTCTGCAGTTGTCCTTAGGTTTGTTGCGGCCTTTGCCCCCTCGACCAATGCGATCATGTATATGTCCGCGATGTGCTGGGTGGTGGGGTTTGCAGTATATACGGTCACCTATTTCCCAATTCTGACCAAGCCCACGCGGTAAAATCCGGCATAGAATCGCCAAACTCACCGGTTTGGATTGCAAAATGAACGCTCTGAAAAATGCAATTCCGGGTGAATCCAGCACAGGTTTTTTGCTTTTGGTGCGGAGATTTGGGCGCAAGCTCGTCCATTGGGCTAGCTTGACAGGCCGAATTCGAAATGTTGAGCTAATTGATATCAACGAAGAATTTGTCGGGTTTTGGTGGTGGAAACGGCCAGAACTCAGCTGCGGGTCAGAATTTTACGCTTATTAAGTTGTGGGTCATGCCACCAGAGCTTCTGCATCCAACTGACGAAGAAAAGCAAACGTTTCCACATTAAGGAGGGGATCGTTATGTTGAAAATGTCATTGATTGCTGCAACTGCATGTGTCGTTCTTGCGGGATGTGAAGTTGAAGAAGTAGAGCAACAGCCAGCGGCAACTGCGCCGGAATATTACCCATGCCGTAAAGTGCCAGAAGCCTTAAAAACAGCGGATGCTCTGTTAAGAAACCCATCGCGGTTGTCCGCAAATGAACGGGCGTATTGGTACTCGCGCCAAGATCGTTTGGTGAAACGCGCTTGGGATTGCAAAGGCTAATCACAGTTCAACCGGGACTTTGAACAGGCGCCAGACTGGCTATGTTGGTCTGGCGTTTTTTGTGGCGTGTTGCGCTCGGCGCGCAGACTGGACGGATTTCTCGCCGAAAAACGATGGTCTCAGTGTGGATGGAATCCCTGGTTTCTGTGTTCCCACTGATTTGTAAGGCAGAAAACCTTACAAATATCACAGATATCCGCAGGCAGGATCATCAATCCTTAGATTAAACGCAGATACCCAAAATGTTTAGTTACAGGCATTTTTTTACAAAACCCATTGAAAGTCTTGGAAAAAATCCAGTTTCCCCGTTCAGAGTTCAATGCGAAGTTAAAGGCGTTTTGATTTAAGTGTTTCATATCAAATCCTTACAGTGTCGATAGATCAAAAGAATAAGTATAAAAATGGCCGTAGACCGTCCAATTAATTGAAAATTCAAAGTAAATTCGAGTATCCTGATCTCCGCAGCCTAAAATGGGCGCGAAAGACAAAAAGATTACAAAGGGCGCGGAAGCGCAATTGAGGCGAGCGGTGATCAGTGAGGACTGTACATCGTGATACGCACCAAGAGGCAGTTATTTTAAGCCTCTGAATGAAAAAGCCCGATAATGCGGCTTTCGAAATAACACCAAGGACTGCGTTCCCATCACGATGATGCTATTAGGTGGGGAAATGAAAAATGCTTGCTCAATTCAGAAGGAGCCACACTGCGCAGAAATTGCGCATACCACATGTGGTGGGTAAAAAAACAATTCTAATAACCGGGGGGGCTGGGTTTCTCGGATCCCAGCTGTGCCACCGGAAATTAGTAAACGGACATCGTGTCGTTTGCCTCGACAATCTTCAAACGGGACGGATCAGCAATATTTCTGATCTCATGCATCATCCAAATTTCAAGTTTATCCACCATGATGTGGTGAACGCTTATGTGATTGGTGAAAAGGTTGACGAGATTTTCAATCTTGCCTGTCCTGCGTCTCCTCCGAAATACCAAATCGATCCAATCCATACGTTTAAGACCAGCGTGATGGGGGCCATAAATGCGCTTGAACTTGCGCGCAAAGATGATGCTAAGATTTTTCAGGCATCGACATCTGAGGTTTATGGTGATCCTGAGATCAGCCCGCAGCCCGAAGGGTATCGCGGGTGTGTGAACACGTTCGGACCGCGGGCCTGTTATGACGAGGGCAAACGCGCGGCTGAAACCTTGTTTCATGATTATCATGACCAATATGGCGTGCGGATCAGGATTGGTCGGATCTTCAATACCTATGGACCCTATATGGATCCCAATGATGGCCGGGTTGTGTCCAATTTCATCAATCAAGCCCTACGCGGTGAAAACCTGACGGTTTATGGCCAAGGGCAGCAAACACGTTCTTTTTGCTATGTGGATGATTTGCTGGATGCGATTGAAAGCCTGATGCGGGTGCCAATGGTTGAACGCACGCCCATCAATATCGGAAATCCGGGTGAGTTCACGGTGCTGGAATTGGCGCAAAAGGTCATTGCGCTGACCAAAAGCGGGGCGAAAATCGACTATCACGACCTTCCAACCGATGACCCAAAGCAACGCAAACCGGATATCTCCGTTGCGATGGAAAAATTGCGCTGGCAGCCCAAGGTTCCGCTTGAGGACGGGTTGCGAAAAACGATTGCCCATTTCAAGGGGGAGATGGTCCGCTTACCCTCCGCCGAGCTCGCGGTGACGTCATGACAAAACCGACCCCCATTTTAGTTACAGGTGGGGCCGGTTTCATCGGAAGTCACACCTGTAAGCGATTGGCGGCCGAAGGCTTTTTGCCGATCACCATAGACAATCTCTCCACGGGGCACGCGAATGCTGTGCGTTGGGGGCCGTTAGAACGTGTTGATCTGCGCGACGCAGATGCGGTCGAGGCTGTGCTGCGCCGCCATCGGGTCAAGCTGATTATGCATTTTGCCGCAAGTGCCTATGTCGGTGAATCGGTGCAAGATCCGGCGCTGTACTACGACAACAACGTGGGGGGGATGATTGGGCTTTTGAAGGCCGCTCATGCCTGTGCCCTTGATAAGATTATCTTTTCCTCCAGCTGCGCAACATATGGCGAGCCGCGGGAAACCCCCGTGTCAGAGACATGCCCGCAGATCCCGATGAGCCCTTATGGGAATACAAAATTGATCTGCGAAGACATGTTGCGGGCGTATGATCAGGCCTATGGGCAACGCCATGTGGCGCTGAGATATTTTAATGCGGCCGGGGCGGACCCGGAGGGCGTTTTGGCCGAGCGTCATGATCCCGAAACACATTTGATCCCCTTGGCGCTTCAGGCCGCAGCGGGGCAACGTGGGGTGTTGTCGGTGTTTGGCGATGATTATCCGACACCGGATGGAAGCTGTGTGCGGGACTACATCCATGTTCAAGATCTGGCACATGGGCATCTGCTGGCGGCGCGCTATTTGCTTGAAGGCGGGCAAAGTGTCGCGCTTAATCTGGGCAGCTGCGTGGGACAATCTGTGTTTGAGGTGATCGAGGCGATTGGCCGGATCACCGGTCGGCCCGTGCCCTATCAGATCGCGGAACGTCGCGCCGGGGATCCTCCCGCCTTATGGGCCTGCGCCCAAAAGGCAAAAGCTGTACTTGGATTTGAAACGCAGCGCTCGACGCTGGATCACATCATTCAAGATGCCGCGCCGAGTTTTGGGCTGTCTTGCAACAATAAGGAGGCCTCTCATGTCCGCTTTGTTGCAGAATAAGACGCCCCAAACTGTCGGCAATACCCATCAATCCCGCTGGCCCTATTGGCTGTGTTTTGTGCTTTGGTGGGGGGCTATGGCCTATTTTTGGCTGTGGTGGCTGCGCCCGGAACACAACATTGGCACGTTTCGCTATGTGCTGATTACCCTGTGTATTCTGTGGCTTCATTTTACAATGACATATTTCATGAGTTTCCTGCTGAACGGCGCTCGGCCCCACCTGGTGCCGATCATGCAGGGCCCCTTGCGGGTTGCCATGGTGACCACCAAAACGCCAGCTGAGCCGCTTTCGGTGCTTCAAACCACCTTGTTGGCGATGCTCGAACAAACGCCTGCTCATGACACCTGGTTGGCGGATGAAGATCCAGACGATGAGACCATCGCCTGGTGTAAGGCGCATGGTGTGTTTATCTCAACCCGCAAGGGCGTATTGGCCTATCATCAAAAGGAATGGCCGCGTCGCACCCGCTGTAAAGAGGGGAACCTCGCTTATTTTTATGATCATTACGGCTATGCGCGCTATGATGTTGTGTCGCAATTGGACGCGGATCATGCGCCCGAACCGGGGTATCTGGAAGCGATCTTGCGGGGGTTTGATGACCCGAGGGTGGGATACGTCAGCGCGCCGTCGATTTGTGACAGCAACGCCGAAGGCAGCTGGGCGGCACGTATGCGGCTTTATGCCGAGGCGCCGTTCCATGGCGGGATCCAAGTGGGGTATTCCAATGGCTGGGCGCCGATGTGTATTGGGTCGCATTACGCGGTGCGCACGCGGGCTTTGAAAGAGGTTGGCGGGTTGGGGCCAGAGCTGGCCGAAGACCATTCCACCACAATGATCCTGAATTCAGGTGGCTGGCGTGGGGCCCATGCGGCAAATGCAATTGCGCATGGTGGGGGGCCTGCGTGCCTGACGGATCTGATCATTCAAGAGTTCCAATGGTCGCGCAGCCTGACCACATTGCTGCTGTCACACACGCCGCGTTATCTGAAAGGCCTACGCCCGCGGCTTAGGTTTCAGTTTCTGTTCTGCCAAACATGGTACCCGTTTTCGACGGGTTTTGTGGCGCTGATGTATTTGCTGCCCATCTTTGCCCTGAGCTTTGATATCCGGTTTGTGAATGTCACCTTTGCCGACTTCATGCTTCATGCAATCCCTGCCACTCTGGTCATTACAAGCTTTGCTTTTGTCATGCGCAATCGCGGGTTCTGGCGGCCGTTTGATGCCAGCGTTCTAAGTTGGGAACATGCACTCTTTGCCAGCGCACAGTGGCCCTGGACGTTTATTGGCTGTTCTATGGCGGTGGTTGATAAGCTGCGTGGTGGATTTGTGGATTTCCGTGTGACACCAAAAGGAGACACCGGCCCGCCGCCTTTGCCGGTCCGGGTGTTGTTGCCGTATGTTGTGCTGGCACTGGGCGCGCTTATCCCGGTTTTGACCGCGCCAGATCTGAAGGATGCCGCCGGTTTTGTGCTGTTCAGCCTGATGAATGCACTGATCTATACCATTCTGTTGGCTGTTATTTTTTTCAAACACAGCCGGGAAAACAACATCCGTTGGGTGCAACAGCCGGTACGAGCGCTGACCCAATTGGGTGTGGTCGCTTCGCTGCTGATGGCGATGCTTCTTTCGTTGAATGCACACGGCGCTCGCAGCATCTATGCCCTGTCCTATGGCACAAAAATCGTTGCCGTCTCTGAACCGAAATTCAAGGTCGCCGGCGCAGGGACGGGGCAAGCAGGTGTGGCAGTTTATCGCATCAACCTTGGGTCTGATTGGTGGGCCCCTTTCAAAAATATGGTGGAGTAAGACAATGGGACATTTTCGAAATATGACAGCAATTGTGCTGGCCACCGTGCTGGCCACCCCTTTAATCGCGGAACCAAATCCGCCGGATTATGGCGCCTATGATCCCATAGGCGACTATACGGACTCAGATATCGTGCGAATTGAGCATCTGTTTTTGCCGTGGGAGGATTTATTTCTTGAAAGTCTGATCGAAGCGGATGCCTATGCGTTGGAACGTGGCCGTGATGTGCTTGTGACAATTGAGCCTTGGACATGGACGCGAAGCGACCGAAATACGCCTGCCGTGTTAAAGGCGGGCATTCGTAGCGGCGAATACGACGGGAATGTCACAGCAATTTGTGACGTCCTTGGTCGGTTCAAAAGCAAAGTAACCGTGCGTTGGGCGCAAGAAATGGATGACCAAAGTGGTCAATTTATCTGGTCCAGATGGGATCCGGGCACATATATTGCGGCTTTCAAGCGTGTGATTGATTCATGCTTGAAATCGGCACCTGATATTCAGGTTATGTGGTCTCCTCTCGGGGATGAAGGCATGGAAGACTATTATCCCGGCGATGATTATGTGGATGTGGTTGGGTTGTCTGTCTTCGGGCTTCAGCCATGGGAAAAAGAGGTTGTGGGCAAAGAACTTGGCTTCCACGACATTCTGGCTCCGCGCTATGAACGTGCCCGTCAGTTTAACAAACCCGTTGTCGTTGCCGAGCTTGGGTTCTCAGGTGATCAGGACTATGTGGACCGGTGGCAAGCGGATATCGAAAAGCCAATGCCGCAATATCCAACACTGGAAAGCATTGTCTATTTCAACCAACAAGAGGTCTACCCTTGGCCGCGTGGATTTGGGTTACCAAATTGGCGTGTTGGGGAGCGCGTGATTGTGGAAACTGCTGAAATTCGGCAGTAACGCAGCACACCAACTGCTCTTAGATTGTCCCATTTGTGCTGGGCGCAGATGCAATTTTTCGCAAGAAATGTTGCGCTTGCGCCACAGTGCATTTTGCCACCAACGGCATTAACGAGTTGTTTTCACAACAGCTCTGCTGCTTAAAGACCATTGCGCCGGTTTCCGCTCACATCACCAATTACTTTAGAACAATTGCGCGAAGACTCCGACCTCAATTAAGTGCTGCTAACCGCATATCAACCTTCTCAGGGTAAACCAAAGCCGTCAAAGAACGGAACTCTGACACCGGAAGACTGCGGGCATTGAGGTAAGGAGCAAGACATGAACAAGGCAAAAGCGATTGTGCTGGGGTTCGCCCTAGCATCCGTTGCATCTGTGGCTATGGCCACAAATTCAGCACAACCAAATACCAACACCGTCGTTGCCACGAGCAAAACAACATATGTGTGTTCGCCAAGTGGCTTTGGCCGCAAGGCAAAGTGCTACCGGCGCTAAGCATCTGGTAACTGGCGGACCGCTCGGCGACTTCAATAGAAGGCGCGACCGGTATTGTTTGAGACATTCCTGCCCAGCCCACACTCTGGGTGGGCGGATCGCACGTCTTTTGGTTTGTTAAAACAAACCCTGCGCGTGCTATGTTGCGATGCGTGCTAGGGTAATGGCGCGGTCTGGTAGAGTTTGATTTTCAATCCCCCATGCGAGATGGGCGGACCGATCTCGGCAAAATCCAACCCAGTCGCCTTGGCCAGGCCGCCATCGCTGGTTACAATCCCGACGCGCCAACCGGAAAACCGTTCCAACAGAACCTTCCCAAGACTGCCGTAAACCGCAAACAGCAGTTTCTTCTCGCCAATACGCGTGCCGTATGGGGGGTTTACCATGACGATCCCGGGCGAAGTGCCCGGATTTTGTAAATCACTGATCGCACCCAGTTTGAATTGGGTGCATCCCGACACAGATGCATTTTCTGCGTTTTTGCGGCTGTTTTGCACCGCCCCATCGTTGCGGTCCGATCCGAAAAACAAAAGCTCAGGCTCTGCTGGTGCTGCCGATGCCTTTAACTTTTCGAAGGCGTCCGCGTCAAAGCTGGAAAAGGCTTCAAATGCAAAGGCGCGGGATCTGCCGGGGAACAGTCCGCTGGCCCATTCTGCCGCTTCAATCACAAATGTTCCCGACCCGCACATCGGGTCGACCACCGGCATTGCACCATCATACCCCATTTGTCGTAAGAACAATGCGGCAAGGGTTTCGCGCATTGGGGCTTTGCCGGTCGCGGTCTTATGTCCACGCTTGTGAAGACTTTCGCCAGAGGTATCGATGCTGAAGGTACACAGATTATCTTCGATCCGCACTTTCAGCGTGATATCTGCCTCTGACGCAATTTCGATCCCCAAAACGTCAGCCAATGCGCGCTCGATACGCTGGGTGGCCGCGCGATCATGGTAGATTTTGGAACGTTTACAGGTGGTTTCAACACGGATGGTTTTATCCGTTGGCAAGACATCGGCCCAAGGGAACTTTCGGGCGCGTTTGTCCAATTGGGCCAGATGGAACACTGGAAAAGATCCAATTCGCGCCAAAACACGCGTGGCACCACGCAGGCACAGATTGGCCCGCCAAACATCTGGCCACCCACCATCAAAGCTGACGCCCCCGGGGATCCGCTTTGGTGTGGGAAGACCCAACGCCTTTGCTTCGTCAAACAGCGCCTGCTCGAGGCCCGGAACTGTCGCAAGGAAAATTTCAAATTTATGATCCGACATAAACCGGGTGTAGCGCCCCCGTCGGAGAAGGGAAAGCTTTGGTTGATGGCTGACCCGAAGATGCTAAATTTATGGATGCAATTTGCCGCGCGGCTTGGCCGGTCGCATAGACAATGCGTCCACCCGAAACTGTCATCTCGACCTGTCGGGTGGCTCGGTTGATCACGGTGATGTCCGCGCGTTTCCCGTTTTCCAATACCCCTCGGTCAAACAGTCCCATTACGTGCGCGGGTGTCTTGGAAATCATGTCCCACGCTTCTGGAAAAGAACGGATATTGTCATCGACCAGCTTCAGGGCGGCATTTGGCAAAGACATAAATGACCGTCGGCTCGCCAGAATGTCACACAGGCCCAGTCGCAACACTTGCAACGCAGAGAAGCCACCATTGGGCGGCGTGGGGTTTAGGATATCCGCCGCGGCAAGGATGATGGGATCGCCAACGGCTTTTGCAATTTGGGCTGCGGAGTTTGAGTTTGGAAAGACACAAATCCGCGCGCCCAGCATAGAATATCGCTCGCGTGTGTCACCATTGGGGTCACCAACGCTTCCGTAATGAATTCCGAGCTGTTCAAACCGCGTGGCGAGATTGCATAAAAACCGCGGTGTGCCTGAATTTATCAAACTGTCCGAAGAATAGGCGCTGCTTAAGCAGGGCGCAGATGTGGGACGGGCGGGCAAATCCTGCCGTGCATAGCGATCTTGAAACAGGGCAAAGGTGATGTTGTGGCGTTCAACAGCGCGCAAGATCTGGTCCTGAGTTTCGGTCATTTGGGTGTCACAACATAAGAGGGTGCGCAAATCCACTTGGCAGGATTTTTGCTCTTCGCTGAGAGATTTCAACAAGGGTGCTGCGCGTGTCGGGGCACCGATTTGTGTGCGATTGCTCCAGCTTTGTGCGAGATAAGCCGTTGTGATACCAGCCCTCTGTGCGTCGTGATCCACGGCTTGCAAGGTGGCTTTTACGCAGGAATGCGGAGTAACGCATTGGCTTAGCCGGTCGGCGGCAGCGTCGCTAAAGATATCAATAATTCCGGGTAAAATCCAATAACCGCGCAAATCAACCTCGGGCAAGTTGGCTTTGACAATCTTGCCTTCCGCCACAGAAATTGATCGCTTTTGTAACTGTCCATTGCGCAGGACCAAACCATGTACCATTCGAAATGCAGGACGATCAGAGCACATTTTTCGAAAACCCCAAATTGCTTTACCCGGGCGTAGCGCGTTGCTGTATCCAAGATGTGACAGATCACGTTGCAAAATGGTGGCTGTGCAAAAACGGAAACGCCCCGGATTTCGTGATGATGGTTGTGGCCCGCGTCATGGACCCTTTCGGGACTGGATGTCAGATTTGTTGCGTGTTTAAACGGCATTTCCCCAGCAGTGCCTTGTCCCCAAGCGGCCGGGCCGTTATCTGTGCGCCAAAGGAGCGGTTCATGGCTAGAAAACAAAACGCAGGTATGGATATCGACGAACGCGAAAAATCCAAGCGGATTGGTGCGCTCGGCGGGCTTTGGCCTTTTATGCGTCCACACCAATTGTGGATTTTCGGAGCCTTCGTGGCCTTGATCTTCACAGCGGGAATTTCGTTGATTTTGCCGCTGGCTGTCCGCCGCGTGATTGATGGCTTTGGGGCTGCAACTCCGCATCTGCTGGATAAGTATTTTCTTGCGGCCTTGGGTGTCGCCAGCCTTCTCGCGGTGGGCACGGGGCTTCGGTATTATCTGGTCACGCGATTGGGTGAACGCATCGTGGCGGACATCCGAAAAGCGGTGTTTGACCGAGTGGTTGGCATGAGCCCGGCGTTTTACGAAAAGGTGATGACCGGCGAGGTGCTAAGCCGGATCACAACGGACACCACGTTGATCCTGTCGGTCATCGGGTCTTCGGTTTCCGTGGCGCTGCGCAATCTCTTTATCTTTTTGGGCGGCCTGATCCTGATGCTGTTCACCTCGGCAAAGCTGACCGGGTTGGTTCTGTTGCTTGTGCCGGTTGTTGTGGTGCCAATAATCGTTCTCGGGCGCCGGCTGCGCGTGTTGGGGCGTGAAAACCAAGAATGGATTGCGAAAAGTTCCGGTAATGCGTCCGAGGTGCTTTTGTCTGTTCAAACCGTTCAGGCCTTTACCCACGAAAGCATTAGCAGAAACGCGTTTTCTGACCTGACTGAATTTAGCTTTGAAAGTGCAAAAGCCCGTATCACCACCCGCGCCATCATGACTGTGATCGTCATCACGATGATCTTTTCCGGTGTGGTGGGCGTGTTGTGGATCGGGATGCATGATGTGACCGGTGGTGGCATGTCGATCGGTGCCTTGGTGCAATTTGTGATCTATGCAGTGATGGTGGCCGGCGCCGTTGGGGCTCTGTCTGAAATCTGGTCCGAGCTGCAACGCGCAGCAGGTGCCACCGAACGTCTGGTTGAGTTGCTGAACGCCGAAGATGATGTGAAAGATCCCGTGTCTCCGGTTATGCTGACCGAGCGCCCGAAAGGGGCGATTAACTTTGACAATGTGACCTTCCATTACCCTGCGCGCCCAAAACAGGCCGCTTTGGAAGGGGTGAACCTGCAAGTGAAGCCGGGGGAAACCGTGGCGTTGGTCGGCCCATCCGGGGCCGGTAAAACGACAATCATCCAACTGCTTCAGCGCTTTTATGACCCTGAACAAGGTCAGGTGTCGCTTGATGGTGTGGCGCTGGGCGATATGCGCCGGGATGATTTCCGCAAATACATGGCGCTTGTGCCGCAGGACGCGGTGATTTTCGCGGCCTCTGCGCGCGAGAATATTCGCTTTGGTCGCCCTGATGCAACGGATGCAGAAGTGGAAGAGGCCGCCAAAGCCGCCGCCGCTCATGAGTTTCTGTCACGTTTGCCCGAAGGCTATGACACCTATGTTGGCGAGCGTGGGGTGATGCTGTCTGGTGGACAAAAACAACGTATTGCCATTGCCCGCGCAATTCTGCGCGATGCACCTGTGCTGCTGCTGGACGAGGCGACCTCGGCGCTTGACACGCAAACAGAACGCGACATTCAGGACAGTCTGCGCGAAATGGGGCAGGGACGTACGGTGATCACCATTGCGCACCGTCTTTCGACAATTGCGGACGCAGATCAAATTGTGGTTCTGGAACAAGGCAAGATTGTCGAACAGGGGCGCCATGAAGATCTTTTGGCGCGTCAGGGGCGGTATTCTGCCATGTGGGCGCGTCAAGCCAGCGAAGAAGAAGCCGCCTGAGGCCGTTAAAATTTCAGTTTTAGAAATGAAGAGGGGGCGGGTCCGTTAA
>DDMF01000100.1:0-676 GCA_002340515.1 Rhodobacteraceae bacterium UBA2553
CCCTGGCGGCGGCCGGCTGCGTGGTGGCGGGGATCACGTCAGCGGCATTTCGGATGGTCGGGCCAATTTACGGGCAAGAGGTGGGCCTGGCCACCGGTCAACTCGCGTGGTTCCTGGCGGCTTTTGTACTGGGCNNGGGCGGCGCACTGGCGCAACTGCCGACAGGCTGGGTTGCCGACAAATACGATCGCCGCTGGGTGTTGATCTGGTTGTCTGTGGCCGCGATGGCAAGCTGCTCTCTGACCATTCTGTCAACCGGCATGGGCACGCAGATGGCCTTCCTGACCGCTGGGATTTTCGGCTTTACCACCTTCCCAATCTTCTCCGTTTCAGCGGCCCACGCAAATGACTTTGCCGACAGCACGGAACGGGTTGAACTCTCCGCAGCATTGATGTTTTTCTATGCCGTCGGCGCCATTGCCTCGCCTTATATCGCCTCAACCCTCATCGAAAACCACGGCCCCTCTGCGCTGTTCATCTTCATTGCGGTGGGACATGCGGCGCTGATTGTCTTTGGTTTGATCCGTATGCGCGCACGCCCCACGATGCTGGATAAAACCGCCTATACCTATACCCCGCGCACCTCGTTTTCCATGGGCCGCCTGTTTGGCCGAATGCGGGATAAGTAACACCGGGGCTTTGCTCTTTTTCTTGCCATAAATATCTCGGGGTGAGC
>DDMF01000100.1:702-12394 GCA_002340515.1 Rhodobacteraceae bacterium UBA2553
AATGCGCGAGGGGCAGCGCCCCTGTCGCCTGCCCCCACAGGCCCTAATCAGATCTGGCCCTAATCAGAAAAAGCGCGTAAACACGCCTGCAAACAAGCTTGGGAAATACCATGAACCGCGTCCTCATCACCTCGGCGATCCCCTATATCAACGGGATCAAACACCTCGGCAATCTTGTGGGCAGCCAGCTGCCCGCGGATCTTTATGCCCGTTACAACCGTGGCCGGGGCCGCGAAGTGATGTTCATTTGCGCCACAGATGAGCATGGCACGCCCGCCGAGCTGGCCGCCGCCAAAGCCGGCAAGCCGGTGGATGAATTTTGCGCAGAAATGCACGAGGTACAGGCGGGTATCGCGGATCGTTTCCGCCTGTCGTTTGACAATTTTGGCCGCTCTTCCAGTGCGCAAAACCGCAAGCTGACCCAGCATTTCGCGGGCAAGCTCGCCGATAACGGCTATATCGAAGAGGTCAGCGAAAAGCAGGTCTATTCCAACGCTGATGGGCGGTTCTTGCCGGATCGCTATATCGAAGGCGAATGCCCCAATTGTGGCTATGATGGCGCGCGCGGCGATCAATGTGAAAACTGTACCAAGCAGCTGGATCCCACTGATCTGATCAATCCACGTTCGGCCATTTCCGGGTCCACCGATCTGGAGGTGCGCGAAACCAAACACCTGTACCTGCGCCAGTCGAAACTGAAAGATGCGCTGGACGCTTGGATCGACACCAAGGCCGACTGGCCGGTGCTGACCACTTCCATTGCCAAGAAATGGTTGCATGACGGTGACGGGTTGCAAGACCGCGGCATCACGCGGGACCTGAACTGGGGTGTGCCGGTCAAACGCGGCAACGCCGATTGGCCCGGCATGGAAGGCAAAGTTTTTTACGTCTGGTTTGATGCACCGATCGAATACATCGCCGCCACCGCCGAGTTGGCGGATGAAAAAGGTGAAGGGGCGGAGTTTTGGGAGCGTTGGTGGCGCACCGACAAAGGCGCCGAGGATGTGCGGTACGTGCAGTTCATGGGCAAAGACAATGTGCCGTTTCACACGCTCTCGTTCCCGGCCACGATCATGGGGTCGCAGGAGCCATGGAAATTGGTGGATTACATCAAGTCTTTCAACTACTTGAACTATGATGGCGGGCAATTTTCGACCTCTAAGGGGCGCGGGATCTTTATGGATCAGGCGTTGGAAATCCTGCCGTCGGATTACTGGCGTTGGTGGCTGCTTTCACATGCACCAGAAAACTCTGACAGTGAATTCACATGGGAAAACTTTCAGGTTTCCGTGAACAAAGACCTGTCGGATGTGCTGGGCAATTTCGTGAGCCGCGTGACCAAGTTTTGCCGCTCAAAATTCTCAGAAAACGTGCCTGCGGGTGGGGAATATGGCGAGACTGAGGCCGCCTTGATCGCTGACGTCACCGCCAAAGTCCGCGCCTATGAAGGCCATATGGAAGCGATGGACGTGCGCAAATCGGCGCAGGAACTTCGCGGTATTTGGGTTGCGGGCAATGAATACTTGCAGGCCGCGGCCCCCTGGACTGTGTTTAAAACCGACCCCGATCAGGCCGCCGCCCAGATCCGTCTGGCGCTGAACCTGATCCGCCTATACGCGGTGCTGTCGGCCCCGTTCATTCCCGATGCCTCCAAAGCCATGCTCGATGCGATGGGCACCAAGGATGACAGCTGGCCCGACGATGTGCCCGCCGCTTTGGGTCTGTTAAAAGAAGGTCATGCGTTCACCGTACCAGAGAACGTGTTTTCGAAAATCGCGGATGAAGATCGCGAAGGTTGGCAGGAACGATTTGCCGGCATCCGTGATTGATACACGACTTAGTTTATCGGATTTGGCCGCAGCTTTTGATGCGGCCATTTTCACATCAGCCAACAAACCCCTTCCATCCGCCCCACTATCTGGCGGATGTTCACGGGAAGGCCACAACATCTGCTGTTTTCCTTGGATTTTCTACAAATCCGTCCTATCTTAAGGAAAAGAAAATATTTCCCCAGCACTCTCGGGGGTAGGATGCGCAGTAAGTTCAGTCTCAAAGGCCTAAAGAAAGTGACGATTGCGAAGGGCAAACAAAAGCCGATGCGGCTGTCCTTGTCGGATAAACGTTCGGTGCGCACCCAATTTGGCGCGCTGCCTTACCGTATTCAGGACGGAAAGGTCGAAATTCTGCTGATCACCTCGCGCGGGGTCGGGCGATGGATCATTCCCAAAGGCTGGCCGATGGATGGCGAAACACCGGCTGGGGCGGCGGCGACGGAAGCGTTTGAAGAGGCGGGGGCCTTGGGCAAGCTCAGCAATCAGGTCTTGGGGTTTTATTCCTATGACAAGGGCCATGCGGGCGAGAAATTGCCCTGTGTGGTCGCGGTCTTCCCGCTTAAGGTCAAGAAACTGGTCAAGAATTACCGCGAGGCTGGGCAACGGCGGCGCAAATGGGTGAGCCAGAAAAAAGCCTCGCAAATGGTGTCTGAACCGGAATTGCGCCAGATGATCAAGCAGTTTGATCCCAAAGTGCTGCACAGCTAACCCCTTTCCGGTTTACAGTTTACCGCTTACACTGAGCCACCGCCAAAAAGCCCTGATTTGCACGGCTAAAGACCCCAATCACGGAAACCAAAATGATCCGTTATGCGCTGAAATGTGACAATGACCACAGCTTTGAAAGCTGGTTCCAGAACGCGGGGGCTTTTGACAGTCTTACGGCGGCAGGAAGAATCACTTGCCCGGAATGCGGGTCGAGCATGGTGGTGAAATCGCTGATGGCGCCCAAGGTGCGCCCGTCACGCAATCTGGCCACACAGCCCGAAACACCACCTCAAACCGCCGCGGTTCCCGCATCAACGCGGGAGACCCCAGCCGCCTTACCGGACCCTGAACTGGCGCGCCAGATTGCAGAGTTAAAGGCCAAGGTTGAAGCGGAAAGCGATTATGTCGGCGATAAATTCGTGTCCGAGGCCCGCGCGATGCATCTGGGAGACCGCCCGGATCGGCCAATTTACGGCGAGGCCAAGATTGAGGAGGCGCGGGAGTTGCTGGAAGAAGGCGTGCCGGTCCTGCCCCTGCCTTTCATGCCGACGCGCAAGACCAACTGATGTTCTCGTCAGATTGGACAATGCCTGCGTGGATATCCACGATCAAACCGACAATACCTTTCGTTTTCACCACGCACACAGCACAATACGTCAATCCGATCTTGCCCTTTGTGCGCCCCCTGCGTAAGACGGGCGCGTGAAAAACAAGGGGATGGGATCACCATGCCAATTCTGGTGATGAAATTCGGTGGCACGTCAGTGGCCAACCTCGATCGGATCGCACGCGCGTCTAAGCGTGTCGCGCGCGAAGTGGCCAATGGCTATGACGTGATTGTCATTGTCTCGGCGATGTCCGGCAAAACCAACGAGCTTGTGGGCTGGGTGGGGGACACCTCGCCGATGTATGACGCGCGCGAATATGATGCGATTGTCAGCTCGGGTGAAAATGTGACCGCGGGCCTGATGGCGCTCCGTTTGCAGGAAATGGATATTCCCGCGCGCAGCTGGCAAGGCTGGCAAGTGCCGGTGAAAACCACATCGGCGCATTCGTCGGCGCGGATCGAAGAGATCCCGAACGACAATATCATGGAAAAGTTCGGCGAAGGCATGCGCGTGGCGGTTGTTGCCGGCTTCCAGGGCGTGTCGCCTGAGGGTCGGATCACAACGCTGGGGCGTGGCGGGTCAGACACCACCGCCGTGGCTTTTGCCGCCGCGTTTGAAGCGGAGCGTTGCGATATTTATACGGATGTGGACGGTGTTTACACCACCGATCCGCGCCTGACCGACAAGGCCCGCAAGCTTGATAAGATCGCGTTTGAAGAAATGCTGGAGCTGGCATCCCTAGGGGCCAAAGTTCTGCAGACCCGGTCGGTGGAATTGGCGATGCGCTATAAGGTCAAGTTGCGCGTTTTGTCGAGTTTTGAAGAATATGACCCGGAAGCAGGCACAATGGTCTGCGACGAGGAGGATATCATGGAAAATAAAGTTGTTTCAGGCGTCGCCTATCAACGCGATGAGGCCAAAATGACCCTGATTTCGGTGGCGGATCGCCCCGGCATCGCATCGGCCATTTTTACCCCCCTGGCCAATGCCGGGATTAATGTGGACATGATTGTGCAGAACATTTCCGAAGAAGGTCGCACCGACATGACCTTCTCCTGCCCGGTTGATCAGGTGGCGCGTGCGGAAAAAGCGATGGCGGATGCCAAGGCGGCGGGCGAGATCAATTTCCACGATCTGGTGGCGGACACGGATGTGGCCAAAATCTCGGTTGTGGGCATTGGGATGCGCAGCCACACAGGGATTGCGGCCAAAATGTTCGAAGTGTTGTCGGCTGAAGGCATCAATATCAAGGTCATCACCACATCAGAGATCAAGGTCTCGGTGCTGATTGATCGTAAATATATGGAGCTTGCAGTTCAGGCGTTGCATGACGCGTTTGAGTTGGAAAAGGCGTAAACCTCTATAACTCAATGATATTTGAAGCACCCGCCCTATGGCGGGTGTTTTTTTGTATCGGGTTCGGTGCCGTGGGGGAAATCGTGAGTTCAGCAAAACTAGAAAACTAGTATTCCCCTATCCCTCCCCGTCAAGACACCCACAAGAAAAAGACTGGTGCAGGACCGTCAACACCAGTCCAGTCTCAAATCAGAGAAACCTCACCCCTCCATCTGTCCATAAGGGGTCGAGTTGGAAATTTCCCGTTCTTCATCGCTCATCCCTTCGGCTATCCCCTCAAACAGTGGGGTCGACAGATAGCGCTCGCCCGTATCAGGCAACATAACAAGGATATTGGCGCCTTCTGGCGCGTCTTTGGCAGCCTCAATTGCGGCGGCAAAACTGGCGCCTGCGGAAATCCCGGTAAAAATCCCCTCTTCGGCGGCCAGACGTTGCGACCATGCCACCCCATCCGGGCCAGGCACTTTGGTCAACGTGTCATAGTTGCCTTTGTCCAACGCCTCTTGCAACACATAGGGAATGAAATCCGGGGTCCAGCCTTGGATCGGGTGTGGTTCAAACGACGGGTGGCTTTCGGTGGGTTGGCCCGCCTCATTGCGGGTGTTCACATAGCCTGACGCAATCAACGCCGCATTGGCCGGTTCAGCCAGGATAATCTTGGTGTGCGGGCTGTCGCGGCGCAGGCTGCGCGCGACGCCAGCGACCGTTCCGCCTGTGCCATAACCTGTCACGAAGTAATCCAGTTTTTCACCTGCAAAATCAGCCAGAATTTCGCGCGCCGTTGTGTTTTCGTGGATGTCAGCATTGTCCTTGGTTTCAAACTGACTGGCAAGGAACCAGCCGTTTTCCTCGGCCAATTCTTTGGCTTTGGAATACATGCCGAACCCTTTCAATCCTTTGGGGGTCAGCACCACCTTGGCGCCGAAAAACCGCATCAACTTGCGGCGCTCCACGGAAAAGCTTTCCGCCATGGTCACCACCAAAGGGTACCCCTTGGCAGCGCAAACCATCGCAAGCCCAATGCCGGTGTTGCCGGATGTGGCCTCGACCACGGTTTGCCCCGGCGTCAGGCGCCCTTCGCGTTCAGCCGCCTCAATGATGTTCAATGCCAGTCGGTCTTTGACCGATCCTGCCGGGTTAAACGCCTCAAACTTCACGAACATATTCACATGGGGTGGTGCAATCCGATTGATGCGGATCACCGGGGTGTCGCCGACTGTGTCCAGAATGCTGTCGAACCGTTTGCCACGCCCATTTGTCTGTCTGATTTGCATTGTTCAATTCCTTCTTCCAAAGCGATCTGCCATCTGGGGATGTAAATAACTTAGGCCTCGCCCGCCAAAAGAACCACCTGCCCGCAATATTAAGATCAATTTCCCGCGCGCCCTTTTCTTTTCACATCAAACGCCCAACTGTAAGGAGGAGTCTGGGAGGATATCATGGCAGAAGCGGTGCAATGGCAACGGGCAGAGGGGGCGTTGGTCGCGGCGGCGGGCGGCGCGATTTATGCCTTCAGTGGGGCGGATTACCCATGGTGGGGTGTGGCGGGGCTGTTTTTGATGCCCGACCTAAGCTTTTTGGCCTATGGGGCCGGCGCGCGCGTGGGCGCCGCGGTGTATAATCTGATGCATTTATACGGGCTTGGCACGAGCCTTTTGGCCATGGGGTTCATCCTTGGCACCCCTTCACTCATTGCCATTGGTGCGCTTTGGTTGGCCCATTCCGGGGCAGATCGCGCCTTTGGTTATGGTCTGAAAACCGGCAAGGGTTTCCATCACACCCATCTGGGCGCCATTGGTCCGGCCCGCCGCAACATGGATTCTGATCTGCCCAAACCCTAATCAATCCCCCCGGTCGTTGTGTGCATCTCATGCAGATCCGGGGAAATACGGCCAATTTTCCCCTTTAAGTGGAATTGCTCTGGTCGCTCCGCAGCTTACCCGCCATGATGTACCCAAATCGGGGGTAAATCACGCCCCCCCATCTGGCAATGTAACACCAGAGCGCTTAGTCTAATGAAGGTCCAAAAGGATCAGGCGCGCGGTGTTCCGTGCGCCATGTAAATCGCCCAATGGGCACCGGGGGACATAGGGATGGCAGAAAGCCAACAAAGCGACAGCCGCAAACTGCTGGTCAGCCTGCGCGAGACCTTGGCCGCCGCTTCGGAAGGTCAGGAACGCCTGGACCGCATCACCTCGTTGATTGCCGATAGTCTTGGGGTTGAGGTCTGTTCGATCTATTTGTTTCGCGACAAAGAAACACTAGAGCTTTGTGCCACCGAAGGGCTGAACGCCGAAGCGGTCCACCAAACCCGGATGCGCGTTGGCGAGGGGCTGGTGGGGCGTGTGGCCAAAAGCGGTACACCGATCAACACCACCGATGCGCCTTCGACCAAAGGGTTTCGCTATATGCCCGAAACCGGCGAAGAGGTGTTTTCCAGCTTCCTCGGCGTCCCGATCCAGCGTCTTGGTGAAAATCTGGGCGTCTTGGTGATCCAATCCCGCGACCCGCGCGAATTTTCTGCGGACGAGCTTTATGGCATCGAAGTGGTGGCCATGGTGTTGGCCGAAATGACCGAGCTGGGCGCCTTTGTTGGCGAAGGCGCGGCCATGTCGGCATTGCACCAACGCCCCGCAACCTTTCAAGGCATGATTGGACAAGAGGGCGCCGCCGAAGGTCATGTCTGGCTGCATGAACCGCGTGTTGTTGTCACCAATCCGGTGGCAGACGACCCGGATGTGGAACTGACCCGCCTGACCGAAGCGGTGGAAGAATTGCGCCTGAAGGTGGATGAACTGTTGGCCACGGCGCAGATCACCGCAAAACCCAAAGATAAAGAGCAGATGCAAGTGCTCGAAGCCTACCGGATGTTTGCCAATTCCAAAGGCTGGATGCGCCGGATGGAAGAGGACATCGCGCGGGGTCTGTCCGCCGAAGCGGCTGTGGAAAAAGAACAATCCGCCGCACGCGCCCGCATGAGCCAGGTGCCGGACCCCTACTTGCGCGAACGCCTTCATGACCTTGATGATCTTTCCAATCGGCTGTTGCGCATTCTCACCGGGCAAGGGGGGGAAACGGGCGCCGAAATGCCGGAAAACCCCATTCTGGTGGCCACCAATATCGGCCCAGGCGAGCTGTTGGAATATGGGCGTGGGCTGCGCGGGATCATCCTTGAAGAAGGATCGGTTGCAAGCCATGCTGCCATTGTCGCGCGCGCGCTTGCCATCCCGCTTGTGGTGCAAGCGGGCCGTATCGCAACCGAGGCGCTGAATGGCGACCATGTGCTGGTCGACGGCGAACATGGCACCATCCATCTGCGTCCCGAAGAAAGCATAATCGGTGCCTTTCGTGACAAGATGGCGATGGAGGCGGAACAACAGGAACGCTATCACTCGCTGCGCGACAAACCTGCGGTGGGCTTATGTGGGACCGAAGTAAAGCTGCATATGAATGCGGGCCTGATGGCCGATCTGCCCAGCCTGGAAAATTCCGGCGCTGAGGGGGTTGGACTGTTTCGCACCGAGCTGCAATTCCTGACGGTTTCAAAAATTCCGCGCCGGGGCGAATTGGTCAACACCTATTCGCGCGTGATGGATGCCGCCAAAGGCAAACGCATCGTGTTTCGCACCCTCGATATCGGGTCCGACAAGGTGCTGCCGTACATGAACCCGCTGGACGAACCGAACCCCGCTTTGGGCTGGCGCGCAATCCGCGTCGGGCTGGACAAACCCGGTGTGATGCGGATGCAATTGCAGGCCTTGATCCGAGCCGCCGCCGGGCGAAATCTCTCGGTCATGTTCCCGTTCATTGCCCAGCAGGACGAGTTCAGGGACGCCCGCGAAATGCTGTTGGCTGAGATAGAGCGTGAACGCAAGCTTGGCCATAAGCTGCCGGCCGATGTGGAAATCGGCGCGATGTTGGAAACCCCTTCCATGGTGTTTGCACCGCGTCAATTCTTTGAAATGGCAGACTTTATTTCCATCGGCGGCAATGACCTGAAACAGTTTTTCTATGCGGCGGACCGCGAAAATGAACGGGTGCGCCGCCGGTATGACACGCTGAATGTCAGCTTTTTGAACCTGATCGAAGAGATCGTGATGCGCTGTGCCGAAGTGGGCACGCCGCTGAGTTTTTGCGGCGAAGATGCCGGGCGTCCGATCGAGGCCGCCTGTTTCACCGCCCTTGGCATGCGCAACCTTTCTATGCGCCCTGCCTCAATTGGTCCGGTGAAAAACCTGATCCGCCGGATCAATGTGCAAGAGCTGCGCGCCTGCATTGACGATGCGCGCCTGTCAGGGGAACAATCCGTGCGCCCCGAGGTTGTCAATTGGCTATCCCGAAATCGACGGAGTTTTCACGACGTTTAACCGTTTGTTTAGCATTTTCCCACCAACATGAAGCTCTGAAAAGGAGAGGTTCATGTTGGCGACAATGCTCACCCTGCTTAGCTCGGTTGTTTTGATGGGGCTATTGCGACAATTCACCCGTAACCGCAGCCGGTTACGGCAGGCAGACCCTTATGGGCGTGCGCCGCATCACATTCCGTTAAGTGCACAAAAAACAGGGTACAATCGACGCCATCTGGCGCGGTCTAAATCTAATATTCCTCACCGTATTCCCGGACTGTCATGGCTGCTGCGCCGCGCCTCTGTCCTGCAGCAGACGGTGACAGGGGCGTCACAAGTACCCCGAGAATCGCTCCACACGGCCCGTCACTCCGGCCCAGGCACCTGGTTGCAGCTCCAGCCCCAAAACGCGGTCAGGGTTGGTGGGCGGCGGCATGATCACCCCGTGCAAGATCACAAAGCCGAACCGGCGGTAATAGGGGGCATCCCCCACCAACATGACACGAGCCCACCCATCTGATCTTGCCTTGTCCAAGCTGCCTTGGATCAAAAGCCCTCCCAACCCCTCGCCTTGCCGGGTCGGATGAACCGCAACGGGGCCAAGCAACAACGCGGTCGGAGCGACGGGGGTTTCGGTGAAACCATCCGTGTTCGGCGCAATTGTGATCGGCCAATAGCGAATGGCACCTGACAAGATCCCATCGCCGTCGCGCGCGACCAACGACAAGCTTTTTACCGGCGGCACCGTATTGCGCAACCTATACGACGAAAGCGCTTCGCGCCCCGGCGCAAAGCAGGTGTCATAAAGGCCTTCAACCTCCCACCAATCCTCGTCTGTCTCTACCGAAAGCGTATACAACGGTGTTTTCCCTACTGCCTCTTTCCCTCACTCCCCCAATGCTGCTAGCAAAAGGAGCGGACTGAGAAAAGAGAGAAGCGCGTGTTTTATCAACCAAAAAATGGCCACGGCCTGCCCCATAACCCATTTAACGCGGTGATCACCCCGCGCCCCATTGCGTGGATCTCGACCCGCGGGCCGGATGGCCGTGACAACCTTGCGCCGTATTCCTTTTTCAACGGCGTCGCCTATGACCCTCCGCAAGTGATGTTTGCGAGCACTTCGGGCAAATCTGATCGGAATCTAGGCAAGGACAGTTTGGACAATATTGATAAAACCGGTGTGTTTTGCATCCATATTGTTGCTGAAGACATGATGGACGCGATGAATGCCACGTCAGGCGCCTATGCGCGCGACGTGGATGAATTCACCCATGCAGGTCTTGATCGGGTTGCCTGCGAGCTGATTGAGTGCGCTCGTCTGCCCGCGGCCCCTGCCGCTTTAGAATGTAAACTAACCCAGATCACCCGGCTGCCGGGTGAAGAGAACCTGGTCTGTTTTGGCGAGGTGGTTGGTGTGCATCTGCGTGATGATTGCCTGGTGGACGGGATCTTTGACGTCACCCGTTTTCGCCCGCTCGCGCGCCTTGGATATCGTGATTATACCGTGGTGAAAGATGTTTTCAGCCTGACCCGCCCGGGGGAATAACAGGGGGAATAACAGGGGGAATAACCGGGGTCATCCCAACAGATCCCGCGCTGTTTTAATAAAAATGTAACGAGCGGCGCGGTAATTTGGTCCATGTTTCATGCGATCCTCCACAGCCTCAGCTTGCTTTTGCCCGCCCTCATTCCGTCTTGGCGGTTTTTCAAGGCGGTACAGCCCTCGCCACGGGTGGAATGGGGGATCACCTCCTCCACCCAAAGGATTGAAAACTGGCAGGAATATCGCCCCCGCCCGGCACAATTGAACGCGATGCAGATGGTGCGGAGGATGTTTTGGAACGCGGCATGGAATGAAAGCCTGTTTCTGGTCAGCCTGTCAGAACGGTTGATGGGGACCGGAAGTGGGCACAGCCTGACCGAGCTGACCGAGCGCATCAGCCGTGATATTGCCGCGCAAATCCCCTACCCTCCCATGGGAACCTTCTGGCAATTTCGACTGATTTTTATGGATCGGGACGGCGATCAGGTGACACGTCACATCACCTATCAATCCGACTTGATCAGATTGCACCCCCATGAGTTTTGAAACCGCCCTTCGCCTGACCGAGATCCTGATGGCGCTCGCATTTTTGCAAGCAAGTTCAGAGCATCTGGCCGGCCCGCCCCGTGACCGCATGCTTTTTAGCATAAGGATCATTCTGTCGGTGCTGCTTTTGATGGGCGTCATGGTGCCCTGGGTTCTGGCCGCACTTTGCCTGCTTGCGCTGATCATTTTGCACCGGTTTCAAGGGCCATATAATGGCGGCAGTGACAAGATGGGCCTGTTGGTCCTGACCTGTCTCACACTGGCCCATTTTGTCCCTGACCCGGTGTGGAAAGAGCGAATGCTGGGATATCTCGCGGTGCAATTGGTGCTGTGTTATTTCATTTCAGGCGAAATTAAGATCATCAATTCAGAATGGCGCCGCGGCCGTGCATTGCAAGATGTGTTTCGGTTTTCCGCCTATCCGGTCAGCGAAGGGTTGCGCGATTTTGCCAATTGGCCCCGACTGTTATGGGGTATGTCCTGGGCTGTTATGTTGTTTGAAGTGCTGTTTCCGATCGCATTGCTGGCGCAATCCTGGCTGATCCTTGCGCTCTGCATTGCCGCCCTGTTTCATCTCGCAAACGCGATCTTCTTTGGGCTCAACCGGTTTTTCTGGATCTGGATCAGCGCCTATCCGTCGCTTTTGTGGTTTCAGGACCGGATTTTCAACGGTGCGATCTAAAGCGTTTCGGTTTTAACCTGACACTGGGGAAATCCGAAACGCGGTAAGAGATATCAATGTCGTGGGCGTTT
>DDMF01000048.1 GCA_002340515.1 Rhodobacteraceae bacterium UBA2553
TTCGGCCAAGCGAACTTGCCCTGTTCCAGCCGCTTGTATGGTGTCGTTGCCACCCTCAGCCAAATAAGTGAAATCGCCATCATCCGTAGAGCCGAAATTTGTCCCGGAATTGACGCCACGCGATGTCAGCGTAAACTCAATAGACGAGGTTGTCCCGAAAACTGTGGCAATCTGGCTGTCAGGGTCGTTCGGATCAGCATTATCCTCTGTCCCATTGGCAACAAGTGTCCCCCCAGAGAAGTTCACATTCAGCGAGCTGTCGGCAGGCACGCCCACGTTGACAAGTGCAGGATCAGTGATCGTCAGCGCTTCATGTCCAACATTCTGGTCGAGGTCGGCAAAGACAATCCCAGGCTCAATCTGAACCGGCTCTCCGGTGTTTTGGTCATAGAATTCAAGCGCGAAGGTTGCAGTCTCGCCATTCATCAAGCCGTTATTATTGCCATTGAGCATGATTTCGTAGTTCGTGCTGTTGGCCAGATCGACCTGCAGGTCATCACTTGACTTGCTGACCAGCACCAAACGAGCTTCAACAACTGTGCCATCCTCTAGCACGGCCACATTTTTATAAACAACACTGTCACCAGATGTGGCACTTGCAGACCCCGAGGTCTCAGAGCCCGGCTCAACATCTCCAAAGTTCAAAGTGACCGGATCAACACCCGTTTCGGTACCCGCGCTGGGATCAAGTGAATCACCAAAGATAATGTCATCTTCGGTTCCACCGTCAATGTCATCACCACCGGCACCGCCAGACAGCAAATCCTCGCCTGCGCCGCCCTCGATCACGTCGTTGCCACCTTCACCGTAAATGGTGTCGGCGCCATCGCCACCAATCAGACTGTCATTTCCGGCTTCTGAGCCATCCTCAGGAACATCAAAATAAACATCCGAGATATTGATGCCCGAGTTATTCGCGCCATCTTGCGAGTGAACCACAACGATTTTGTCGACTGGCCCATCAATGTTAACTGTTGCGGAGTAGTTTTCGCTGGTGTCGGCTTCATAGCCACCGTTACTGTCGATGGTTTCATCGCCGGCATGACCATCAAGGTCCTTAAGTGTCAGTTTGCTGCCAGCCTCAATGTCAATCTCGACGCGTTCGCCATCCACATAGGCATATACTTTAACAACACCATCGCCGTCGATATCGTTGATATTGAAAGAAATATTTTGAACGTCATTTGAGAAATCCAACTCATACGTTGCGGTATTTCCCTGACCGTTCAGGACATTGTCCAAAGAGCTGTTGTCATCAATCGCAGCACCATCGCCGACCATGTCGTTGACGTTTTGTGCGTCGGTTGAGAACTTCGTAACAGATGCACCGCTTTGCGAGGTCACAGTAAAGTTGACAGAAACATTGCCAGTGTTCTGGCTGAAACTGCTCAGCAAATCACCATTGTCGATTGCACCCGCACCGTCTGGGTCCGGTGCTTTGTCCCATTCAAAGCTCTCGCGAACAATGTTTCCGGACGGCAGACCACCGTTGTTGTCCCCATAAATCAGGTCATCCCCGGCTTCACCGTAAACGGTGTCATTGCCGCCACCGGCGTAGACATCATCATCGCCTTCGCCCGCTTTCACCAGGTCATCGCCATCGCCCGCGAGCACAATATCATCTTCAGGGGCTTCGCCAGGTAACAACGCATCGCTGTTGTCAATCATGTCGCCATCAGGGTCGCCTGTATAGGCAAGGTCAATCACGTCGTCGCCAGAAGTGCCTTCGACGATACCATCGCCAACCGGAGCGGCAGCGTCAAAGCTGATATCAGAAATCTTAACCGTTCCCGAAACACTTGTGCTGTCGCCATCATCATGCACAATTTCAAGCTTTGTAATTGGGCCAGGGATCGTCACAGTGACCGTGTCTGGCGCACCTGAACCGTCAACACCAGGAGCGTAATTTCCCCCACCTTCGACGGAATTACCGCTGACTTGGTGATGTGCAATCAGATCAGAGAAGTTCACGTCGACAAGATTTCCATCTGCGTCATAGGCGCGGATGGTCACTTTGTCGTCCCAGCCTGAACCCGCATCAACGTCGAAAATTTCAAAAGAAACGTTGCTCACCGCAGCATCAAATTCAACCGCAGTCACAGTCTCGTTGCAAACACCAGATGATGTCAGAACACCATCGCTTAATGCAAAGTGGTCGCCATTCACATTGGTTGGTGTTGAAACACTGACCCCAACGTCATCTCCACCGGTCGAAGACGAGAAGGTTGCCGAGCCGTCAGCGCCGGATTGGTCCCAATCAAGCACATAATCAGTCATTTAAGTAATCCCCTTACTCGTCTTCATGTTATCCATCCCCTTGATAGAAAACACAAATCACTTGCGATCGCGCCGCGGTCACGGCTCATTCCAAATTCGTTTTTGCCACCGGACAAAAGGCACTTAAGGCCAGCACACAGGTATGCTGGCTTTTCAAGGCTTCTCATATTTTGAGACAATGCGCACATCGTCGTCCCTCATTCGGTGTCAATTCAATCCCTTGTGGAACGATGCCAGCCACGGAATTGACCACACAAACGCCACCAGTTACCCACCCGAACGAGGAGAGATTGGCCCAGAAAGACCAACAGACATGAAGGCAGGCGGAAATCCCCGACCTACATCTTTCACGTCAAAATGCGCCAATTTACCACCCGGCAAACTACGGACACACTCTCCCCACGGATTTTACCATGGTTTTCGTGCGGCCGCCCCCGTGGCCTTCAGACATCGCCCCCCAGTTGGGCAATGTTGGGCAATTCCTAAGTTAGGCGATTGCACGCTCAAACCAAAGGGGAAAAACAGCCAAACAGCGACTGAGTAGAACAGAAGTGGTTAATTTTGGGGACAAAAAAGACTTTTCTGTGAAGTTGCATTAAATGCGATTGTTTCGGCGCCCCATTTACATCACAACCTAGAGTTGCTTAAAACCACCGTTTCCTCTGTGATTTAAAGGGGTCACTACGCCTTTAGATAGCAACCCACTGGGAAAATTGGTTAATCGACCCCGTCTTTGTTTCCATTGGGAGCACAGTTGACCAAAGGTTAATTACTTAACAGGTTCCAGCGGATTTTTTAGAAATCCAAGATGATTTAGAGTTAAATCAGAAGCCCATATTGCAACAATTGCCACCAGGAACCGGAATTTCTGCATCATTGGAAACAAACATGTGGGGACAACGATTCGTTTACCATGTTGGTGAAGACAGGTTACAAACCCACATATCTCCGGCACCAAAATGGCATCGGGACATCCCCTCACGTCAGTGTTTTGCAGTCCTATTAAAGATTATCCAAGCTGGACAAAATGTCGGCAATCAGAGCTTGTTCTGGCTCGCAACCAACCGAAAGACGCACGAACCCAGGGGCAACTTGATCCCCCCAGCGTGCGCGCCGCTCTGCCGAACTGTGAACCCCACCAAATGAGGTTGTTGGTCGCAAAAAGGCGCAACCCGTGATAAACCGCTCAGCCAGATCTTCTGTATCGAGGGTCAGGCTTAATAAAAATCCAAAGCAACTCATCTGCTTGATCGCCAATTCATAAGATGGATCCCCCTTCAGACCGGGATAACGCACCTCGGTCACCATGGGATGAGATTTCAGCACCTGCGCCAAGCTCATGGCCGTGCGACACATACGCTCGAACCGCACATCCAATGTCTCAAGCCCACGATGTAGCAACCAAGCCGCGTGCGGACTTGGAATGCCCCCGGACATTTTCCGCCAATTGCGCACACGTTCCAGAACAGCGGCATCGCGTGTCGCCACATGCCCCATTAACAGGTCCGAATGCCCACCCGGTGCTTTTGTATCCGATGCCACAACAATGTCAGCCCCAAGATCCAGCGGGCGTTGTCCAAGTGGGGTCATTGTGGTGTTGTCGACAATTGTTATGCCGCCTGCTCTACGCACGCGCCGCGCAATGTTCTGAATGTCGCACAGATCCAGCCCGGGGTTTGACGGCGTTTCAAGGAAAACCACGTTATAGTTGGCCATATCAAGCGTGTCATAATCTTTGGTCGGACGTTCATCGACCTGCACACCCAAACCGGCCAAAAACTCCTGTGACAACACCCGCGTGACATAATACCCATCTGCAGGGACCAACAGCCGGTCGCCTGCTTTCAAGGTTGAGAACAGCGCCGCAGAGATTGCGCCCATACCAGATGGAAAGGCAACACATGGGGCGTCTTCCAAATGCGACAGCAAATGCTCCAACGCCTCCCATGTGGGATTATCAACGCGGCCGTACCCTGGATACCCCGCAGGGTCACCGGGCAAATGGAACATCGAGCTTGAAACCAGAGGCAGGGCGATTGGCTCTCCCTTGTTAAGGTCCTTCGCTCGAAGGTGAAGCGCTTGCGCAAGCTTTATTTGATCCGTCATGGATGCCCCTATCCTTATCCATTGCCTCCATTGGCACGCAATGCAGCCCGTGCACATTGGCAAACCAGATATGAGATGAAAAGGCCTCGTGTCGATTGAGAGCGTGAAAACCGGTCAGCGCAAAATAAATGCGTGACTACCCCAAATATATTTGGATTGGACGTCATGCCAAATGCATGAGTTGGCCCCAAAGACCCGCACTGAACTAACACATCTCGCAGCGTGACGGCGGGACAAAACGGTCGTTGCGTTCACCCAGACGATGGACGGTTACAGTGATATCTATTTTGCGATCAAATCAGAAAATCGTCGTCGACCAATGATGGTCCAAACTGTTCTTTTGGCAACAGTTGAAAATGCGTTCCCGTCGCTTTCGCAGCAAGTATTCGATCGTAGCGAAAGGTCCTTGGGCTCTTTCTCAAATGGTCAAAGGCTACGACATACCAAATTGGATATTTCAACAAAAGATAATGGGGTTCGATGTGCCGATCAGAGATTTCACCATCTTCTCGTTGATATCGTATCTCCAAGCTCTCTTGGGCGACAAACGCCTGATGCAAGGCCTGGACAACCCGTTTTGGCGCGGTATTGGCGCTCGCTTGAACGTAAGTTGACGCGGTGACGCCAATCATGATGCGCGCTTGAAGCCGGTCCACTTTCTTGCGTTTCTCAGGCGAAAAAGACGCCACCAGTTGCCGCCTGACGGACCCTAAGCTTGCCAAAAACATGGGCGAGTTCATTTGTTCGGCGACCGCGATGCTGATGAGAAGATCAACCGCTTCTGCATAACTCAAATTCATCCGGCCGACGCCCCAGTTTCGGTCAAGACGTACGCCCCCGCCGCGCCCGCGGTCGGCGTCGATTTGCATGCCTTGATCCCGCATAAGCGACAGATCCCGCGCAATTGTACGCGTGCTGACCCCATGCTCACGCGCCAAGTCTTTGACCGTACAATGTGTGTCCTGCTTCAGCTGCACAGCCAGCAATTCCATCCGTCTCAGTCTATCGTTCGCATTTGTCCGGGTCATGAAACAAATAGGACATAAAATGTCATATTAGACAATAGGAGTGTGACGCAGAAAGACCATCACCCGATACCGGTTGGTTTGAGATATGCTTACAGGAGAGCAAAACATGAAAATGAATTATTGTGTTGTCGGAACAAACGACATGGCCGCCGCAAACACATTCTACGGCGCCCTTTTTGCGCAGTCGGGCCTTCAGAGCATGTCGCCATCTGACCGAATGACCTATTGGCTTGGCGAGGATTTTGCCTTTGCAACAGCGACCCCCTTTGACACAAATCCCGCCACCAATGGCAATGGTACAATGGTTGGCTTTTGCGTTGGGCCTGAAGCCGAGGTCAAAAGACTGCATGCCCTTGCCGTTGAACTCGGTGGTTCCTGCGAGGGTGCACCAGGTCAGCGTGGGCCAAAATTCTCAGCCTATATACGCGATCTAGACGGAAATAAACTGTGTTTCTCTGACTAACAGCCTCTGAGCGACAGGCGCCCGTTTATCGCTGTCAAATATTTCCAAAGCGGACGTCTGTCAGCCTCGCTTCATTGATCACGCTGGGCTCTGACCACATCTCAGACAACAAAATTCAACGGAAAGCCTTAAAATAAGGTGGTACCCAAGGCCGGACTCGAACCGGCACGCCTCGCGGCGGGGGATTTTGAATCCCCTGCGTCTACCATTCCGCCACTTGGGCACTGAGCACCGGATACAAAAGCAGAACCGGAACGTCAACGGGATAATGTCACAAATAACGGCCCGGCTGCATTTTTTTATCAGCCGGGCTACAATTCAGGTTTTTGGCTAGAACATCACCCCGACCAGCCAAAGCGTAATGCCCGGGAAGCCAACCAAGATCACCACACGGATCAAGTCAGACAACACAAAAGGCGCCACACCGCGATAGGTTGCCGCCATAGGAATGTCGCGCGCCATCGAGTTGATAATAAAGAGGTTCATGCCAACAGGTGGCGTGATCAAACCGACCTCAACCACGATCAACGCCAGGATCCCAAACCAGATGCCCGCCTCTTCCGGGGTCAGGCCGAAATCCAAGACTTCTACGATCGGGTAGAAGATCGGAATGGTCAGCAGGATCATCGACAGACTGTCCATGACGCACCCAAAAATCAGATAGGCAACCAGCATGACGGTCAGGACCATCAGGGGGGCGAACCCCTGCCCTGTGACCCATTCCGCCAGCATCTGTGGCGCTTGGGTGAAGGCGAGGAAGGAATTGAATATCTGCGCACCAAGCACGATGAAAAAGATCATCGCCGTGGATTGCGCTGTGGCGAGGATGGAATCCAAGAACCCTTTCCAGGTCAGACCACCCGTCATCACGCCATACATTCCGGTTGCAACCGCGCCCACAGCGGCCCCTTCGGTCGGGGTGAACAATGCCTGCACCCCCTCACGTGTCCAATTCCAGTCGCCAGCAATGCCACCCATAACCAAGCCAAAGATGACAACAACAGGCCAGATGGAAAGAAGCGTTTTGAAACGCTGAAGATACGGCACACGGTCCGCAGTGGTGGCACTGTCAGGGTTGATCCGCACCATGATCGCAACCGTCAGCATGTAACCAAGGGCCGCCAGTATTCCCGGAACCAAAGCCGCGATGAACATTTTAACGATGTTCTGTTCCGTCAGGATCGCATAGATCACCAGAATAACGGATGGGGGGATCAGGATCCCCAAGGTGCCACCAGCGGCCAAAACCCCCGTGGAGAGCGCGTCGGAATAACCCCGTTTGCGCATCTCCGGCAAAGCCACCTGCCCCATGGTTGAGGCTGTTGCAAGCGATGATCCACAGACCGCGCCAAAGCCCGCACAGGCCCCCACGGCCGCCATCGCAACGCCGCCTTTTCGGTGCCCAAGCCAATCAGAGGCGGCGTTAAACAACGCCCCGGACATGCCGGACTTGGTCGCAAACTGCCCCATCAGCAAAAACAGAGGCACAATCGACAGGGAATAGCTGGAAAACGTGTCATAGCTGAGTGTTTTCAGCTGGCTCAGCGTCACATTCGGACGCCCCATCATGTACCAAATTCCAAAAAACCCCGTAAGCCCCATCGACAAGCCGATTGGCAATCTCAAAAAGATCGCAATAAGCATCAGAACAAAGGCGAAAATAGCTAGCTCTAGACCGGTCATACGTGTTCCTCCCGACCATCAAGCATCCAGTTGAGCGAGCGCCATATCGTGTAAACGCTCACCAGGAAAAACAGTGTTGCACCGACCAATGAAAAACCAAACGGAATCCACACCGGAAGCTCCAACTCATAAGTGCTTTCGGCAAAGAATGGTTTTGAACCCATCCCTAAAATCGCACGCGCTCCGTCAGACCCAAAGGGAAACTTCTCGCCAAAACCAAGCCACAACCGCCAGAGGATGACAAAAGCCGCAAGCGACAGCATGACATCCCCAACCAAGCCAAGAAAGGCTTGCGTTCTATCGGAAAGGCGCGAGATGAAGATATCGACGGTCACATGGCCGCGGCGCAACTGACACCAAGGCAGAAAGGAAAACACGGCAATCGCACAGCCCATTTCCACGATTTCAAAATCCCCTTTGATTGGACCCAATCCAAATCCAAGCAGGGCCCGTCCGATAACTGACGCAACGGTGGTTAAAGCAATACCAGCCAGAACCACCCCGCCAAAATATGCCAGCCCACGGCTGATCCGTTCCATGATCCGCCCCACGCGAACCTCTGTTGATTTGGCCAATGCCATTGGCGCCCCCATATCTGGAAAAACGTCTGGAAAAACTCACCTATAGCGACACAATACGTAGAACGTCAGTCGCGACTTGATGAGAGAGCTCCGAGCCATTTTATACGGCTCGGAGAGGTTTCTTTAGGTCAGATCAGTTGCCACTGTGCTTGGCAACCAGTTCTTGTGCCATCGACACCATACCTGCGCCGTCCAGACCTTTCGAAGCCATATCCTCGGCCCATGCTGCGGTCTGTTTGTCGCCAATCATCCTAAGTTCACTTACAACGGCATCGTCCAGCGTATGAATTTTGTTGCCCTTGTCGGACACCACTTTCATCCCAAGCGCGTCGCCTTCGTCCATCGCGCGTCCGGCCCAGCCCGAGGCATCAAGGCCAGAGTTGGCATCAATCACCGCTTTCAGATCGTCTGGAAGGCTGTTGTAGGTGTCTTTGTTCATCGCCCAAATAAAGAATGTATTATAAAGCGCACGATCGCCGCCGATCTGCGTATGGCTTTCGGCCAATTCATGCACTTTCAGCGGCGGAACAATTTCCCAGGGGATAACGCCACCATCGACAACGCCTTTGGACAACGCTTCCGGGAAGGCTGGCACCGGCATACCAACCGGGGTTGCCCCAAGTGTTTCAAGCAATTGGTTCGCCTGACGCGACGGTCCGCGCAGTTTCAGGCCAGCAAAATCAGCCGAGGCCATGATTGGCTCGCCTTTCTTGTGGATAACGCCGGGGCCATGGACGTGGGTCGCCATCAAATGCACATCATTCATGCGCTCCATCAGGTATTTTTCGGAGAATTCCCACGCCGCTTTTGACGAGGCTTCCGCGCTCATCGACGTCATAAAGGGCAGTTCAAACGCCTCTGCTTCGGGGAAACGACCCGGCGTATAGGCGGGCAAGGCCCAACCGCAATCGATCACACCATCGCGGATTTGATCATAGAGCGCAGGGGGTTTGCCGCCCAATTGCATCGCGGGATAGATCTCTACCTTAATGCGGCCACCACTTTCCTTTTCGATTTTTTCAGCCCAAGGGACCATGAAAAATTTCGGGACCGATCCTTTGGGTGACAAGAAGTGCTGACAACGGAGTGTCACATCCTGTGCAAACCCAGCCGTGGCTGAAAGTCCAAGTGCAAGTGCGCCCGCAAGGGCTGTGTTCAAGGTGATCTTCATTTCGTTTCCTCCCAAAACGCGGTATCTAGACAGTATGTTACAGGCGAAGGCCTTTCGGCGTAATTAAATTGCCCATTACATGTATAAAATCAGGCTATAGATCATTAGGCAAGAATTTTCGACCGTACGGTCGGTTTTACTTTGGTCGCGTTTTTTAGGATTCGTAGCGAGAGCTCGTTGCATATGCAACATTTAATTAACGCGTTCACGGTCGCGACCTCGCGCACCTCCCCGTCAACACCCCGCATTGGCCCCCTCATGAAGGATACGCACCCGCCCCTAAAGCCTATTGGCAGAAAATGTGTCGCAGACATTCAGATCGCCACTTTCATAACCAATCTCAAACCATTTGGCCCTTTGCTTTGAGGTGCCATGGGTGAATGTGTGTGGCATCGGTGTCCGACCGGAATTGCGTTGCAATGTATCATCCCCGATTTGGCGCGCTGCATTGATTGCCTCTTGAAGATCCCCGCTTTCGAGCGATCCGAACTGGCGTTCCACCTGTCGCGCCCAAATGCCCGAGTAACAATCAGCCTGTAATTCGATGCGAACTGAAATGGCGTTGCTTTCCTCTTGGCTGACGCGCTGTCGCACAGAATTGGCTTTGCCCAAAATTCCCAGCTCGTTTTGCACATGATGCGCAACCTCATGAGCGACGACATAAGCCGCAGCAAAGTCGCCTTTGGCGCCAAGCTGGCCGGACAACGTGGTAAAAAAATCGGTATCCAAATAGATCTTGCGGTCCCCTGGGCAGTAAAACGGTCCCGTCGCACCGGACGCCCCACCACAGGGGCTTTGTGTCACCCCTTTGTAAAGCACCAATGTCGCCGGGCGATACGCCCCGTCCACCTGCGCGCGAAACACCTGATCCCAAACTTCTTCCGTATCGGCCAGTGTCACCGAAACAAACGTTCCTGCCCGCTTATCCGCTTCGGTGATGGTGGTGGTGGTGGTGGTGGATGCCGGTGCTGAGCTTTGCTCCAGCAAGGGTGTGACGTCAATTCCCGCAAAATATCCTAAGGCCAAAATAGCCAGCAACCCCAAGCCACCAATTTGCAGCCCACCGCCTCGGCGACCACCTTGCATCCGCCGGTCTTCAATATTGCGGCTTTCACGCCGACCTTTCCACTTCATGGTGATCCCCCCGATGTTTCACAATCAGTTTACTGCGCCATTGCGTCCCGACAAGGCAAGATTGCTTGACCTGACGCAATGAGCGTGTTTCGTGGGGGCAAATAAATGGGCACGATCGGGCATGATTAAGCGACTGTACAATTGGACGATGGCGTTGGCTGAGGCGCCTTACGCGCTCTGGGCGCTTGGCTTTGTAGCCTTTTTGGAAAGCTCCGTTTTCCCAATTCCCCCAGATATTCTGATGATTCCAATGATCATTGCCACCCCACGTCGCGCGTTTTTGATTGCGGGTGTGGCCCTTGTTGCGTCCGTTCTTGGGGGCGTATTTGGCTATTTCATTGGCTGGGGATTGTTTGAGAGCGTTGGACGCCCTGTTCTGGAATTCTACGGCAAGACCGACAATTTCGACGCCTTTGCGCGAACCTATAATGAATGGGGCGCATGGGCTGTGTTGATCGCGGGGGTGACGCCCTTCCCTTATAAGGTCATCACAATCCTGTCTGGCTCTACCGGCCTTAGCTTTCCGGTCTTTATGATTGCATCTGTTATTGCCCGCGGGCTGCGCTTTTTCATCATCGCAGCCCTCTTGTGGAAATTCGGCGCGCCCATTCGTACCTTTATTGAAAAACGCCTCGGGCTCATGTTCACCCTGTGTGTGGTGGGTTTGATCGGGGGCTTCTATCTGGTGAAATTCCTATGAAACTGATCAAAAACCTGACATTCACGCATTTGGTGCTGATGGCCACGCTTGGCTCCATCCTTGTTCTGGGTGGCGCTTTTATCTTTCAGGCGTTTGGGTTTGCACCTTGCAAACTTTGCTTGTGGCAACGCTGGCCACACGCGGCGGCTATTGCCATCGGCGCGGCAACACTGAGCACACAAAAACGCCTGTTGGCTTGGTTTGGCGCGGCAGCTGCAGCCACAACTTCTGCTCTAGGGTTTTATCATTCCGGCGTTGAACGAAAACTGTGGGAGGGGCCCAGCACATGCACCTCCTCCGGCCTGACCGGAGAGCTGGACCCCGCCGACCTGTTGAACCAAATCATGGCAGCCCCTCTTGTGCGCTGCGACGAAATTCCGTGGGAAATGTTCGGTGTCACGATGGCCAACCTGAACGCGCTTGGCTCAGCCGTATTGGCGATTATCTGGATTTTGGCCGCACGCAAAGCGGCATAACCAAACGAAAACGCCCACCTAAACCGTGGGCGTTTCAATCTCTGCATGGTCGTTAAAACCGGGAGCTGTTACTTCTTCATTTGCCGTAAGAACTGACGCAGCATACCGTGCATCATTTGCACATCCTGGCGCGTCAACGGCATCCGGCTCCACATGTTCCGAAGTGCGATTTTCATCACCTCAGCCTTGGTTTCGGGAAAGAAGAACCCAAACTCATCCAAACGCGTCTCGTAATGCTCGGCAAGCTTATCAACCTCGATCACGCTGGCCATTTCGGTTGTGGGCATGGACAAGACCTCATGGGTGATATCCGCCGTGTGGCGGCGCCATTCATAGGCGGTCAGCAACACACATTGCGCAAGGTTTAGCGACGCAAACTCCGGGTTGACCGGCACCGTAATGATCGCGTTGGCAACTGCAACGTCCGGGTTTTCAAGCCCTGTGCGCTCTGGCCCGAACAACACCGCGACCTTCTTTCCCTCAGCCCGCATCGCGCATGCCATTTCCATCGCACGTTCCGGGCTGACAATCGGTTTGGTCAACTCACGCGAGCGTGCGGTCGTGGCAAACACGAAATCGCAATCCCCGACCGCCTC
>DDMF01000128.1:0-160 GCA_002340515.1 Rhodobacteraceae bacterium UBA2553
GCCGTGGACCGGCTGGAGGCCCGCGCCGAGGCCCTGACCCGGCGAGGTGTGGACATCACCCGCCTTGATTTCGAAGGCAGCTATGGGCGCACCTCGATGGAATATTACGACGGGTTTGTGTTTGGCTTTTACGCTGAAACCCGCCCCGATTTGCCCCCGG
>DDMF01000128.1:171-1048 GCA_002340515.1 Rhodobacteraceae bacterium UBA2553
CGAGCGGCGGGCGCTATGACGCACTGACCCGTGTGCTTGGTCATCAAAACGGCGATCACCATGATATTCCAGCCATCGGTGGCGTGATCCGCCCCGAGATGACCCTGATGTTGGGAGCATCGTCATGACTGTTAAACTCGGCGTGCCGTCAAAAGGGCGGTTGATGGAAAAGACCTTTGAGTGGTTCGGCGCGCGTGGAATTGAGCTGACGCGCACCGGATCTGACCGCGAATATGCCGCGGCCGTAAAGGGCATTGCAGGTGTGGAGCTGGTGCTATTGTCCGCCGGTGAAATCCCGCGTGAACTGGCCGCTGGGCGCATTCATCTGGGCGTGACAGGCACTGATCTGGTGCGCGAAAAACTGGCCAGCTGGCAGGAAAAAGTGATCGAATTGGCGCCGATGGGCTTTGGCCACGCGGATCTGATCATCGCTGTGCCGCGCGCCTGGGTGGATGTGAATACGCTGGATGATCTGGATGCGGTGGCGGCGGCATTTCGTGCCGAGCACGGGTTTCGCCTGCGCATCGCCACCAAATACCACCGTCTTATCCGCGATCACATGCGCGAACACGGGGTTGCGGATTATCAGCTTGTCGACAGTCAGGGTGCCACCGAAGGCACGGTGAAAAATGAAACGGCAGAAGCGATTGCGGATATCACCTCAACCGGGGAAACGCTGCGGGCGAACCACCTAAAAATCCTTTCTGGTGGGCCGGTGCACAAAAGCCAGGCGACGCTGCTGAAATCCCGTAAGGCCGCGTGGAGCGAGGATGAACGCGCCACCCTTGCCAAATTGATCGCGAAGCTTGGCTTGAGCGCGTAACGTTTAGGGCGTTTCCAATTCACATTGTCTCGTGTGTTCGCTGCCTTTCGCTTC
>DDMF01000128.1:1090-1826 GCA_002340515.1 Rhodobacteraceae bacterium UBA2553
TGAAAACGGAAACGCTTTAACCGCCGGAGGGCAGTTCGGTCGCAAGCCATTCCCGCAATGGATCAAAACTCCGAAACGTCCCGGCCAATTGCGCGGGCGCTTTCGGGCCAAAGGCCTGATCCTGGGCCAGATCATCCTGCCAGAGTGCGATACCTTTGCGGCGCAACAGCTCCGCGTGGGGATGGCCCTTGTCATAGGGGGCGGGGACGCGTTTCAGCTCTGGTGCGTCTATGCGCAGCCCCTGATCGGCGGCCTTCGCCAAGATCCGTGTTAACCGCTGCCCGGCGTCCCNNCCACCGCTTTGCGCCAATGATCCAGCCGAGTTTTGTCAAAGGCGAATTGGCCATAGCCGATCACCAAACGTTTGGGTTCCAGCGCCAGCATCCAGGCGCCCCCGGTATCCCCGTCTTGGAAGCTCAAGTGAATATGCGCGTTATACGGTGTCTTATCTTTGGAAAAGCGCAGATCGCGGTGAATGCGAAAAAGCTTTGACTGGACGGGCCCGCCGTAGGTCTTGATGAGCATGGGCACCAAGGTCTCTGAAAACTCGGCTGCGGCCTCTTTCACATGGTGAAGATAGCGCGCCTTATTGGCCTCAAACCAAGGCTTTTCGTTGTGCAGGGCGAGGTCTGTTAGAAACGCGATACTGTCCTGTGAAAACATTTTGGCCTCCAGATTTGCCCTCAACATAGCAAAAGGGCGCAGGAAAATCCCTACGCCCTTTTTCTTGCAATAA
>DDMF01000128.1:1875-3806 GCA_002340515.1 Rhodobacteraceae bacterium UBA2553
GGGGTGAGCGCAAAGCGCGAGGGGCAGCGCCCCTCACTTCTTTCCCCAGCCTGCTTTTATCGCGAGCGCAAAAGGCCTGTGATGTCATAAGCCTGATCCAGAATGGGCTGTGCAATGGCATCTGCACGATCCGCCCCTTCGCCCAGGATCCGGTCAATTTCTGCCTTGTCCCCCATCAAGCGGGCCATTTCGGTGGAAATTGGCGCAAGCTTATCGACCGCCAGATCGGCCAAAGCGGGTTTGAACCGTCCCCATCCCGCGCCTGCATATTCTGCAATCACCGCCTCTGGCGTGGCCTCGGACAGGGCGGCGTAAATATCAACCAGATTGCGTGCCTCTGGGCGGCCGTTCAGCCCCTCCAGCGTCTCTGGCAGCGCGTCCGGGTCGGTGCGCGCCTTTTTGAACTTTTTGGCGATCGTGTCGGCATCATCGGTCATATTGATGCGCTCCATGTCACTTTCACCGGATTTCGACATCTTTTTCGACCCGTCGCGCAGGTTCATCACACGGGTGGCGGGGCCGTCAATGATCGGCTTGGGCATGGGGAAAAACCCCTCGGCCTTGAAGTCATGGTTGAACTTGGCGGCGATATCGCGCGTCAGCTCCACATGTTGTTTCTGATCTTCACCCACCGGCACATGGGTTGCGTGATACAAAAGAATATCCGCGGCCATCAGCGCCGGATACGCATAAAGCCCCAATGACACCTTTTCAGCATTCTTGCCCGCTTTGTCTTTGAACTGGGTCATCCGGTTCATCCAACCCATGCGTGCCACACAGTTGAAAAGCCACGCCAATTCGGCGTGCGCAGACACTTGGCTTTGGTTGAACAGGATCGACTGCTTCGGGTCAATTCCAGCCGCCAAATACCCCGCCGCCACTTCGCGTGTCGCATCTTTCAGCTCTTTGGGATCTTGCCAGACGGTGATTGCATGCAGGTCAACCACACAATAGATGGTTTCAAACTGCGGTCCTTGCATGTCAACAAAACGTTTGATTGCACCAAGGTAATTGCCCAGTTGCAAGCCGCCAGAGGGCTTGATGCCCGAAAAGACGCGCGGTGTATGTGTGGTCATGAGGATGTCCCGTTTGGATAGTATCTGGATTTTCCGTGCCCTACCGCTTACCCATGCTAGAAAGCCTCGTCAAGCAAGGCGCAATTTCTGGTGGAAGGTTAAGGTTATATGAGCATGTATTCCGACGAGGCCCCGGTAAACCCCTTGCCCCCCGTGGTGATTGCACTGTGCGTGTTTCTGGTGGGGATCGAACTGGTGTTTCTGGCGGGGGAAAACGGGCTGATTGGCGGGACAGACGCTGTGGGCTGGCGCATTTCTGCGATTGAAAACTGGGGCTTTCGCGAACCCTTGTTTAGCTGGATGGTGGAAAATGGCCAATTTCGCGTGCTGGATCTGGCCCGTATGCTGACTTACCCGTTCCTGCACATCAGCTTTATGCATCTTCTCTTTGTACTCGTGTTCCTGCTGGCGCTCGGCAAAATGGTTGGCGAAGTCTTTGGCCCGATTGCTTTTCTCACCATCTATTTTGGCGCGGCTATCGCGGGCGCGCTGACCTATTGGCTGGTGTGGGACACGCCGATTGTGCTGTTTGGAGGCTACGCGGCGGTCTACGGGTTGATCGGCGCCTACACCTTTTTGCTTTGGACCAGTTTGGCGCACACCGGCGGCAATCAACTGCAAGCCTTTCGCCTGATCGCGTTCCTCGCGGGCATCCAACTGGCATTTGGATTGCTTTTCGGCGGAGGCATCGACTGGGTCGCCGAGGCCGGAGGTTTCGTCGCCGGATTTGGCCTGTCGTTTCTGGTCAGCCCCGGTGGATGGTCACGTGTCGTGGCGCGGTTGCGTCAGCGGTGAGTGGCGAACGTGCGGAGCACAACCTAACTAATGGCGGCTGTGCGGGACAAGGACGAAGCC
>DDMF01000122.1 GCA_002340515.1 Rhodobacteraceae bacterium UBA2553
TCTGTGGGTGGCTCCTGCATTGCAAGTGTTTTTTGGTGATATTCGCGGTCTTTTTGTCAGTACTGTCGTCTGTCCGGCCTGTTTATGTTTTGGCATTGCCTCCACTGGCCCTGATGAATTCCGCGAGCGAGGTTCCAATCGGCGTATCGACCTCAAAGGGCCGCTGCCATTCCCGGAGTGTCCTTGCTCTTGGTTGACTTAATTCCGCATCATCACTTCAACGTCTTGCATCTCGTAGGCAGTCGACGCGGTTAGAACGCTGGCTGCCGGTATTCCTGTTTCTTGGTGAGCATCGCCCAGATGGAACGCGCTGCTTTGTTTGCCATCGCGACTGTTGCCAGCCGGAACGGTTTCTCCGCGATGATCTTCGCCGTCCACAAATCCACCTTCTCTGGCGAACGTTTCGCCATAACCGCGCGAGACGTCATGCCCACAACCAGCAACTTGCGAATGTAGCGGTCGCCAGCCTTTGTGATCTTGCCCAATCGCTCTTTGCCGCCACTGGATTTGTTGAGCGGGGTCAGTCCCAGCCAAGCCGCTAGATCGCGCCCGGTGCGGAATTGTTTTGCGTCCCCGATCGTGGCGACAATGGCCGATGCCGTAATCGGCCCAATTCCTGGCATGCGCATTAATCGGCGGGCGTCTGTGCTCAGCATTGCATGCTGCTCGATCATCTTTGTGTAGCCCGTGATGCGCTTGTTCAAGCCAATGAACTGATAGCATTGGATACCGAGCATTCCGTTCGCGATCTCGGGCATGTCCGGGTGATCACCGTCATGGTGACGCTTTGCAAAAGCCGTAACTGCTTCGATTCCAATCGGCAAAATATGCCCAAACTCGCGTAAGAGACTGCGGATCATGTTGGCCAGCTGGGTGCGTTGTCTGACTGCCAAATCACGGGAGCGATGTATCGACAAGACAGCCTGCTGATCTTCGGTCTTAATCTCAACAAAGCGCATGGTTGGGCGACGGACCGCTTCGCAGATTGCCTCGGCATCAGCCGCATCCGTCTTGCCGCGTTTGACATACGGCTTCACGTAGTTCGCTGGCATCAGCCTGACATCGTGACCGAGCTTGCGCAACGTACGGCCCCAATGGTGTGAGGATCCGCAGGCTTCCATTCCGACTCTACAGGGCGGTAGCGCCTCAAAGAAAGGGAGTAGTTTTGCCCGTTTGATTGCTTTGTTGAAAATTACGCGTCCATTCTCGGATATGCCATGCACTTGAAATACATCCTTGGCCAAATCTAGGCCGATAGTTTTAACTGTCATTGGGTGGCTCCTTTCCTAGCAGTTGATAATAACTGCACTATGGCACATGCGATGCCGGTGGAGCAGGAGCCACCCACCTCATCCGCTAAGGGCCGTACATGTAGCACGGCCCATACGCTTATATTTCAATAGCTTCCGCGATTGCCAAGGCGTCTTCGAGTTCAACGCCAAGATACCGCACTGTACTGTCCATCTTGGTGTGACCCAGCAGAAGCTGAACGGCACGCAGGTTGCCCGTCTTCTTATAAATCTGGGTGACCTTTGTGCGTCGCATTGAATGGGTGCCGTAAGCAGTTACCTCCAGCCCAATCGACGACACCCAGTCCCGCACGATACGGGCATATTGGCGTGTTGAGATGTGAAGGCGCTCGTGGAAGCGCCCCGGCCAGAGAAATTCGGACCCGACCATCAGCGGGTCTTTCATCCACGTCGCGACCGATGCCCGTGTGCCCTCCGAGATTTCAAACCGAACCGGTTTTTGGGTTTTGCTTTGCAGTACGGATGCGCGGGCTTTGATCTGCCCAGACGCCATGACATCCACGACTTTCATCCGGACCAGGTCGCAGCCGCGCAACTTGCTGTCAATGGCCATATTGAACAAAGCCAGATCGCGATGGTTCTCGGCCAATTCGAGTCGGACGCGGATGGCCCAGACATGTTTGGGTTTCAGCGGGAGCTTTTGACCGACGATGCGACCTTTGTTCCAAGCGGGACGAAGTGCGCGAATGGCCGGTAAGTTTGGTATATGCATGATAGATCCTCCGATCCACCATTCCCTCCCACAGCGACAACCAGACGCTGACAGCGCTGTATATCACAAGATGTGCAAAAGCGGCTAACGGCAGGAAAGAGCCCGACCCAGTCATTGTGATTTTGTGCTGCGAGTGCACGCGGCATGAAAACCGCTGCAAGTGCTCGGTTACGGACGCTGCCGTGCGGCGGCGATACAGGTCATTCATTCCTGCCGCAGTACAAATCGGGCGAGCAAGGATCAAGTCGCGGACAAACCTCTTCTTCACTGAGCGTGGACCAACGACTGCTTCTGAAATAAAGACTGATCAAAGCTCGATTGGGAAATGCCGACGCCATGCCGAATGGTGGTCGAAATCCGTGTGGTGAGACCATGCCAGCATCAGATAGGTTGCGGTACCTGGCAAAAGGGTCGGATTGTCACCATTGGGCGGTATGTGGGGCAAAGAAAACTGAAGCGTTGTCTGGTTATTCGATACACTGCCGACAACATCGTCGGCTGAGGTTTCTAGCCCCAGTGCTTGAACCCTTGGGTGGTCCGGCACGACCGCGATATGTTCTTCGGCATAGAATGAGTTGTTACTCATCGCGCCGATAACAAATCGCGATTCTTTTAGGCGCTGTTGATTGTTGAAACCCACGCCAACCCAACCAAGTGTTGGAGCCGTAAATGTCGAAAACAACCGCCTGTCGACATGCCAAGATCGGAAAGTCATACCATCGATACTTAGGCTCTGAGGAGGGGGTGAAGCCTGCGCGCTGACCGCCGTTATTGTCATGCCTAAACCTGTAACAAAGCCTCTGCGATTCATGGATGTTCTCCTTGGCTAGATATGAAGGATCATCGCTGCAGCGGGGCCGGTGCAATGAAGTGATTGGACCTGACAAGCACCCGCTGCCTCGGCGAATTCGCGCATTCTGGTGTGGCTCAAAAACGCCCCACGCCCGGAATAGGTAACCTTTTGACGCAGGACATGCCCCATGAGAGATCGAGACGGGAGGTCTGCGCAAAAAACGAGACAGACGTGGCCGCCGGGCCGCGTGACACGCACAAATTCGCGAAAGGCCAGTGCCGGGTTGTCCAGTGTTTCAATGCCCCACGCACAGGTCAGTAGATCAAAACGATCCGTCTCGAACGGAAGGGCCTTCATGCAGCCGATAACCCGTGTTGCCGGGATATCACGACACTTACTTAACATTCTTTGCGATGAGTCCAGCAGCACAAGCTCGAAGTTTCCATTCGATCTGTTAAGCAAGCGTCTTGCGACTGTTCCAGTGCCGCATGCCACGTCAAGCATCTGCATCCCGGGGCGCATTAAGGCCGTCACAGCGCCTTCAAATGCACATTGAGCCTCTCCTCCCGCAAAACGAAGCCAACGCGCGTGCGACTTTGAATAGACGTCTGCCCCATCATTATAAATGCTCTGCGCGTTAGCTGAGATCACTTGAAAGGAAGGCCTCTAATCAGTATCGTCAAGGAAATTGACTATCATGAGGACTGGAGTTGGTCAAGAAGATTGACGATATTCGTATTGACCACGTGGGATGGCGTCTTTGGGATGCCGCTGCGATGTGGAAAGAGAAGTTTGCTGCGGAAATGGTCGCGTCGGGCCACGACTGGTATGCAGAAGCGCGTTCCAGCGTTGTGCCCTACGTTGCGCTAAAGGGCACGCGACAGGCTGATATCGTCGCCCGAATGGGTTTGAGCAAACAAGCTGTTCAACAACTTATTGTGGATTTGGAGCAATCAGGAATTCTGCGGCGCGAGCCTGATCCCAACGATGGTCGTGGCAAGATTGTCCTGTTTACCGAGAAAGGATTGGCCGCCCAACGAGACAGTCAAAAAGCCAAGACGAAAGTCGAGTCAGAGATCAGAACGATGCTTGGCGATGTAGAGTTTGGACGGCTGATGAAGACACTCAAGAAGATTGGCTCAAAGGAGTGACCTCCATTTTTGCTGCGATGTTTATGAATATCAGCTTTGCGTTATTATTTCACATTCTGAGGCAAGCTTAACGTCTGCATAGCTGGCTGCAAGCGGGGCCATGATTGAGGCCTGAACCATATCGGACGGCACTTTTACGCCATTATGCACAACATCTGCGGCTGCACAGGCATCGTGGGCCACAGTAGCTTTGAAGCCCAGGTCAACGGCGGCGCGGACAGTTGCATCGACGCACATCTGGCTCATTGCCCCACATATTGTCACATGTTCAATGTGCGCTTCCCGCAATGCTCGTTCTAGATCCGTGCCGACAAAGCTATTCGGCCTAGCTTTTTCAATCACAGTTTCCGTCGCCTGTGGTGCAACACTTTTATGAAGCTCTGCGCCGAGTGTGCCGGGGTGAAAGAACGGGGCGGCATCTGATGCCATTACGTGTTTGACGTGGATCACCATGGTGCCGCTGTCGCGCGCTGTCGTGAGCAGGTGTGCCGCCCTACCAGCAGCCTTGTCCATGCCAGGCAGGGCCATTTTGCTTTCGGCGAAGCTGGGGAAATAGTCGTTTTGGATATCGATCAGGAGTAGCGCAGATTTGGTCATATCATCCTCGTTTCAGAAGTGGTCTGGTTCCGTTTTATGTTTACGCCACCGCGTCCTCCAGATACGATTGGCAGGTATGACAAATATAGTGCTAGATACGCCAAAAATCGCAATCATCGCTTATGAGGGTGTTCAACAATCCGCTCTGCATGGTCTGGGTGAAATGTTTGACGTGGCAAACAGGCATGTTGATGAAGGCGCCGGGCGAAAGATTGTCCACCGGGTTTTATCGCCATCCACCCTCAATGATGCCCATAATGTTGACGCCATCATTCTTCCCCCCAACCTGACGGGGGCAAGAGGGGCTGATGATCATGGCCTGCACAGGTGGATTCAAAAACGGCATCTTGAAGGAACAATTATCTGTTCTGCTTGCGCAGGATGCTACTGGCTGGCACATGCGAGCATTCTGGATGGTCGAACCGTTACGACCCATTGGGCGCTTGAGGCAGATTTCAAGCGGGCTTTCCCAAAAGTACATCTGAGACCCGAGCATATCTTGCTGGATGACAATGATATCGTCACTGCCGGAGGCGTGATGGCCTGGGTGGACCTGGGGATTCACCTGATTGGCCGCTGGCTTGGCCCGTCCGTCATTTCGCGCACGTGCCGCCAAATGCTGATTGATCCGACAGGCCGCGAGCAACGCAACTATCGTTCCTTCCGCCCGAACATGGCGCACAAAGATCAGACCATTCGCGCTCTGCAACTTTGGATGGAGGGAAACGCCAAGGCAGATTTGACCGTTGGCGCGCTCGCCTTACAGGCGGGGCTTTCTGAACGGTCGCTTCATCGTAAATTTTCAAACAGCACAGGCCATTCGGTCAATCGTTATGTTCAGGAGCTAAGGGTTGAAAAGGCCAAAGGGTTGCTTGAACTCACCGCACTGTCGGTGAGCGAGATTTGTTGGCAGGTTGGCTATCAGGATGTTTCCGCCTTCAACCGCCTGTTTAAGTCCATCTCAGGGCTAAGCGCCGGGGAGTATCGAACTCGTTTCAAAATCGATCCCCGACATTTGGAGCAAAGCGAACAGACAGCATAAAGCCATTAGCGACACCCCGATCCACCTTTGGAACGCGTTATCAAAACCCCGACCGCATCGTGCAAAAATTTAGACACTTCCGGCCTTTTCGATAACCAATACTCTGACGGGGCCATCTGGGTGCGCAACATGTTCATCGCCATTTTGGGCATGAAATATGTCACCAACGCGCAGGCGAAGAACATCTTCGACACCATTCTGGCGAATGTGCATGTCAACTTCGCCGTCGAGAACAACGAAAACTTCAGGCCCGTCGTTGACATGCCACTTGTACGGCGCATCGGTCCAATGCAGGCGCACGGTAGCATCCTCGATGCGCTCAATATCAAGGGCGTCCGTAAGCGATGCGAGGCCCCCATGGTATCGCGGCTTGTCGTGATATGAGAGTCTGACCTCCAACTGATTTGGAGGTAATGTTATGCTTGAT
>DDMF01000036.1:0-785 GCA_002340515.1 Rhodobacteraceae bacterium UBA2553
CGGTTGCGGAATTTCTCGCCGCCAATGGCGTGACCCCGACGGCGACGGATGCGATGGCGGCGATGGACCCGGTGGATATAAGCGCAATGGCCGCCGATCTCACCGTTTTGGTCAGCTGCTGGAACTGAGCACGCTCACCCATGAAAATGCAAAACCCCGCGCCGGTCCGCGCGGGGTTTTCTTTTGGTTCACGTCACAGACGAGACAGTCACCCTTTCAGAACCTCCTGTGTGACATGGATCAGCGTCGGCCCCTCGGCCTCAAATGCCGCCAAAACCGCCTTGGTCAGATCATCCAAGGACGCAGGTTTTTCCGCATTTGCTCCGTAAGCTTTTGCCAAAGCACAAAAATCTGGATTGCGAGCCACGACAGAATTGGGCGCAATCTGGCGTTCCACCATGCAATCTTCGATTTCTTTCAGCTTTTCATTGTCCCAAAGCAGGATCGGCAGCGACAGGCCAAGCTCCACCGCGGTGCCCAGCTCTTGTAACGTGAACTGAAACCCGTAATCCCCCGTGATTGCCATCACCGGCTGCTCGGGACGGCCAATTTTGCCCCCAATTGCCGCGGGCAGCGCATAACCCAAGGTGCCAAAACCCGACGGGTGGTGCCAATGGCCAGGGCGTTCCAGCGGCCAGACCTCATTTGCGACATAGGCAAACTGGGTCATATCGGTGAAGAACATGGTGTCATCCGGCAGCGCGGGGCCGAGCTTTTCACAGATCGACAGGATATGCGGGCGGGCCTGATCCGCCTCCATATGAAACCGTGCGCGGGCGGTGGTG
>DDMF01000036.1:850-1264 GCA_002340515.1 Rhodobacteraceae bacterium UBA2553
GGCCTGCTGCCACTGGGTCGAGGCGCGCGCTTGCCCATCCACCATGGCCAAAAGCTCGTCCAGAAACGGGGCAGCGTCGCCCAATATTGGCAGCTCAGCCCGGTTTTCATCCGCAAGGCTGTGCGGGTCAATATCAACCCGGATCATCGGGGATCTATGCCCCAAATGATCGCGCCAAAGATCCACTTCCGACAGCTCAGTACCCACCGCAATCACCAGATCGGCCTTGGCAATCTCGCGCACACTGTCAGGGTGCGACAGAATGGGACCATAGGCGAGCGGCGCCATATCCGAGATAATGCCGTGCCCCGCGATGGTGCAAATGCTGGCCGCCCCGGTCAGTTCAACCAATTTTCGCGCGGCCTCTGCTCCGTTTACGGCCCCACCGCCAAAGATGAACAGTGGACGTTCGGC
>DDMF01000036.1:1334-1914 GCA_002340515.1 Rhodobacteraceae bacterium UBA2553
CGGGCAGGTGTCATGCCGGCATCCGGGGCGGCGGCGACCCATTCGCCCAACACATCAATCGGGACTTGAATATGCTTGGGGCGCGGACGACGGCTGGCAAATTCGCACATCGCCTTGTCGATCAAACGATAGGCCGTGGCCCCATCCATCGCGGTGTGGGACCAGTCGCAAACCGCAGCCCCCGCCGCTTCTTGGTCCTTCATTTCATGCAGACGCCCGCGCCCGATGCCCAGATCTGCCCGGTTCAAACAAGATGAGATCGCCAGCACCGGAACGCTGTCAGAAAAGGCTTGCCCCAAGGGCGTCATCGCATTGCAAAGCCCCGGACCGGTGATCAGGAAACACACGCCAGGCTGGCCTGTGGCGCGGGCAAACCCGTCAGCCATGAAGCCTGCCCCTTGTTCGTGACGCGCCAACACGTGATGGATCCCGGCCTCTTCAATGCCGCGATAAAGTTCCACATTGTGCACGCCGGGGATGCCGAAAATCACGTCAACGCCTCGTGATTTCAACATATGTGAGATTTGTGCGCCCAAGGGTTTGTCTGCCATAGTTTCTTCCCTAAAGCGTTTCGAATTAA
>DDMF01000036.1:1971-15741 GCA_002340515.1 Rhodobacteraceae bacterium UBA2553
TCGCGCGTTTCGCCAAAACCAGTGATTCAGGTTTTTGGCGAAACGCTTTAGTTCCATTTTTCACAGCCTCATAAGGCCGCCTTAGCCGCGCCAGAACACCGGCGTGAACAGGACGAACACTGCCAAAAGCTCCAACCGACCAATCAGCATTGTGACCGCCAAAATCCATTTCGCCGTGTCATTAAGCCCGGAAAAATTGCCCGATGGGCCGATGTCATCGCCAAGGCCCGGACCAATATTGGCCACCGCCGTCGCAGCCCCTGAGACCGATGTGATAAAATCAAGCCCGGTCAACCCCAGCAACACCGCGACCACGCCCAATGTCACCACGAAGAAGACGAAAAAGCTCATCACCGACGACAGCACTTCGTCATCCACGCGTTTTCCGTTGTAGCGCGGCGTGAAAATCCCATGCGGCGAATGGATCGCGCGGATTTGGGCAAGGATAGAGGAGAACAACAATTGATAGCGGAAGATTTTCACCGAACAGGCGGTTGAACCCGCGCAGCCGCCAATCAAGCCGATAAAGAAAAACGCAACCGCCGGAAACGTTCCCCAAAGTTGGTAATCAACCGAAGCAAACCCCGTGCCACTGATGATCGAGGTCACGTTGAACAGCCCTTCGCGGAACCCATGTTCAATATGGTCACCATTGGCCACCAAACGATAGATCGTCATCGCAAGTGTGATGGCCAAAATCGTCGCCAGATAAGCACGGATTTGCGGGTCAACCAGGATCGGGCGCGCGGTGCCGGCCACCACCTGAATATAACGCACAAAGGGTAAGCTCGCGAGGATCATGAACACCGAGGCCACATATTCCGGCACCCCTTGAAAGGCCCCAAACGATGCATCCCGCGTGGAAAACCCCCCCGTCGAAATTGTGGTCATCGCATGCACCACCGCATCAAACGGTTGCAGGCCGACCGCAAGGTAGCTCAGCACACAAAGGACCGTCATGAACAGGTAAATCCAGCTGATCCGGCCCGAGATTTCCGCCGCACGGGGCAGGACTTTCCCCATTGTGTCAAAGGCTTCTGACTTAAAGATCTGCATCCCCCCAACGCGCAATTCCGGCAAGAACACCATCGCCACAACAATGATCCCGATACCGCCAAACCATTGCAACATTCCGCGCCAGAACAATATTCCTCGCGGCAGATCATCCAGACCGGAAAACACCGTGGCCCCCGTGGTGGTCAGCCCGGACATTGCCTCGAAAAACGCGTCCACCGGGCGGGCGTCAAGTTCTGACAATGCAAAGGGCAACGCCCCAAACAACGGCAGCGCCAGCCAAACTCCGGTGGTCAACAAGAAGGTTTGCTGAATAGACAATCCCCGCCCGACCCCATTGGCGGTGGCAAGCGCCATCGACCCACCGACCAGCGTGGTCAGCACGGCGCTTTCCAAAAACACCAGCCAATCCGCGCTTCCATAGATCAGATCAATCCCCATGGGGATCAGCATCGAAATGCCAAGCGCCATCACCAAAAGGCCGGTGACATATGCAACAGGACGAAGGTCAAACATAGGCGCAGGGTTGGCGTTCCGGGTGCCGGGTGTCAACCCGTATCCGCTGTGTCTGCAAGGACAAATTCACGTCTCACACCTTTGGATCACCCTCAAAGGGCATGGGTTAAGGGCCTCCTGATGCAGGCCAAACGGGAACCGGCCCCACGTCGCCCCCGTGTTGCGCGCAGGCCGCNNNNCGCCGCTCCACGCCGCCTGCACACCCCAAAAGCCCGCAGCGGTCTGCGGGCTTTTGGGGTGGTCTCAGGTGTTATCTTTTCATCATCACCGGCGGGTCCATATAGCACCACAACCGAGAGAGCGTTTAGATGTAATACATCTGCCGCATTGCGTATTGTGGGATATCTTCGCGGGTCAGGCCCATGTCGGCCAGTTCCGCATCACTTTTTGCTTCCAACAGGCGGATGGTGGTTGCAAAACGCCCATTGTTTGCTTGATCTTCAAGCGCTTGCCAGAACGCCCCGACCCATTGGGTCAACCGCGCCCGCAGCCCAAAACTGGCCGGTGTGGAGGGCATTGGAATGTTTGTTGCTTGCGTAGCCATTGGAAACCTCGTCGCATATCCTTTGGGGGTGTCCCCGGTTGCGACCTAGATAGGGGGCCAGTGGCACAGCCGCCAGATCTGATGCCGCAACCCCGTCATGCACGAGGCGCAACAGCACGGGTCAGAGAATGTCGCGGTTTCACACGTCGTCTCGGGCGTCGTCAGCCCACATGGAACAGGGTGGAGAACAGTTTGGGATCCAGCGATTGCGCCTCAAATGTTGCGCCTTCGGTCAGGATCGACACCGCATCATGGCTGTGCAGGCTTTCTTGGTGGCTGGCGACAACGCGGAAATCTCCGATCCGGGGATCTTGTTGCAATTGCTCACAAAACAGCCGCGTGGCATCCTCGACAAAGATCGGATTGGCGGCATTCAGCTCGGCAAAGGCCTGTTCATCTTCCCGCTTCACCATCACTTGTGTCTCCGTCGGCACGGCGACACGGCACATGTCGATCAGATCTTCGAACCAGAGCGTGTTGCCCGGCTGATGGATCTTTTCCACTGATATCCGCGCCACAGACCGCTGAGAATGCGGGGTCGCCAATTGGCCACGTTGCTGGCGCGCATGTTCGGATAATTCAAGCGAACAGGGGCAGGTTGAGGAATAGACATAGTCGAGATGCAGGAACTTGCGGCGTTTGCCTTTATGTTCAAACAGCTCAAGCGCAATGTTGTAATACTGATATCCCATCAGGCCAGAACGCAGGCTTTCCACCTTGGCAGGATAGGAAAAGCGCATTTCAATCCGCGCATCCAGGCTTTCCAGATCGGTTTTATAATCATCAAGGGCCGCTTCAATCACATCAAAGGAAAAGGTCTTTTCCGCGTGTTGATAAAAGCTGCGCATAATGCGCGACATGTTGATGCCCTTCTTGCCTGCCTCGAGGCTGACGGTGCCGGTGACCGAGGTCTCAAGCGTCAAATCTGATCCATCACGCGTATGAAAGCGCAGCGGCAGGCGGAAATTGGAAATCCCTACATGCTGGATGTGGCGTTTCGCACCTTGGATCAGGCTTGCCGGGCCATTTTGCAGGTCCGGCATCGAGGCTTTATAGGTCGCGTCCGGTTCAAAATCTTGCGGGTATTCCCGGCGCAGCGCGGGGTAATTCGACACCTCGCCGCCCGGCAAAAGCCGCGCAATCGACGGGTCCAAACTGGCCACTTCGACAGGGTCCGCCTTGGCCGCCCATGCCTTCAGCGTGGCCAAAGCCTCTTTTGCCGCATTCCGATCTGGTGCCATTCCTGACCCGCGCTTCATCTGGTTCATCGTGGCCTCCCGACCCTGACGCATATCTTACCTTACCCGTTTTGCCACGCATTTGCCAAACACACTGGCTGGGATGCGACAAATCAGACCGCGTTTAAGCCACGTTCCAGATCCGCGATCAGATCATCCACGTCTTCAAGCCCGATGGACAGGCGCACCAGACCGTCGGAAATCCCAAGGGTATCTTTTTGCTCTTGCGGCAAGCGTTGGTGCGTGGTTGTGGCGGGATGTGTGGCGATGGATTTGCTGTCCGCGAAATTGTTTGAGATCGTAAAAATCTCCAGCGCATTCAGGAACCGGAAACACGCGTCTTTGCCGCCTTTGACCTCGATCGCAAGCACGGTCCCGCCCGAGGGGGATTGCTGCATTGCAATCGCATGTTCGGGATGGCTGGGATGTTGCGGATACCGCATGTCGCTGAGCTTGTCGTGACCGGCCAACGCCTCGGCAACCTGCATAGCACTTTGGGCCTGTGCGCGCACGCGAAGGTCCATGGTTTCCAAGGCCTTAAGGTGGGTCCAGGCCGTCNNGATCGCCCCGCCGGTATGTTTGACGTAGGTTTCAATCGGTCCACGGATCAGTTCGCGCGAGCCACAAATGGCCCCGCCGAGCATCCGCCCCTGCCCGTCCACATGTTTTGTTGTCGAATAGACCACCAAATCGGCCCCCAAACGGGTGGCGTAAGAAAAGACCGGGGTCGGCATGGCGTTATCAACAATGACCAAAGCGTCATTGGCATGGGCGAGTCTCACCACATGTTCCAGATCAATCACCTCAAGCGTCGGGTTTGAGATCGCCTCAAGGAATACAACACTGGTGTCTTCGCGGATCGCCCCCTCCCACGCGGCATTGTCCGTTCCATCAACCAAGGTGATTTCCACCCCGAACCGGCCCAAGATGTCCTCAAGCACATAAAGGCAAGATCCAAACAATGCGCGGGACGAGACGACATGATCGCCGGCTTTGGTCAGCGCCATCAACGCGCCGTTGACCGCCGCCATGCCGGACGCACAGGCAAAGGCATCTTCGGTGCCTTCAAGGGCTGCAAGGCGGTCTTCGAACATGCGATTGGTGGGGTTGCCATAACGGGCATAGATGAACTCATCCGGGCCGCTTTTGATAAAGCGCTGCTCCGCGGCTTCGGCGGTGTCATAGACAAACGCCTGGGTCAGAAACATCGCTTCACTGACTTCGCCATATTGGCTGCGGCGTGTGCCGCCATGCACGGCCGCCGTGCGTTTGTTCCATTTGCTCACATTCGCATCTGTCGCGTTTTCTTTTGTCGCATCATCTTTTATCATTGTCTGGTCCTTTCAAACAACAAAACCCCCAACCGCAGAGCGTCGGGGGCTGAATACGGCATCCGCCGAGTGTCCCTGACCTCTTTAGCAGAATTATTTTACGTGGCCCGCAATCCGGTAAACAAATCGCCACAAAACCTGCCTAGCTTGTGGGCAAATGGGCGTCAACCCTCATGACTGACCCCCATGCGCCGCTTCGGGCTGGTCTTAGTCGCTGTCCTCTTCGGTGGAATAGCGCTTAAACAACCCACCCTGCGCCATGAAAAACGCAATGGTTCCAAGCGGCAGACCAAAGGTTTTGAAATTCACCCAAGCGTCGGTTGTCATCATGCGCCAGATCACTTCGTTGGCCACGGCAAGACCGATGAAAAAGAACATGAAGCGCTTGGTCAGGATCATCCATCCTTCTTCAGACAGATTAAGCGCATCAATATGTTTTTTCTTAAATGCATAGAGCAAAAAGGATTTCCCCCAGTATAGCCCACCCCCCAAGAGTGATGCAAAAATAAGATATATCAGTGTCGGCTTTAATTTAAAGAAACGCTCATCATTAAACCAGACAGACATTCCACCAAAAATGATGACCAGCACCAGTGTGGCAGCCTGCATATGCGATAACTCACCGGTCAATCTCTTGATTATTAACATTGAAAGTACAAGCAGTGGGACGAATGCGGCCGTTGCCGCGATAAAGCCCTGATACTCGACGTCAAAGACTACAAAGGTGTTATTTTTCCACATCTTATACATGAGGAAAAACAGCACCAATGGACCGTATTCTAGCAAAGCAAGAACCTTGCCATTTTCAGTTTTTTCAGAAGTATCTTGCTCGGTCATGTCTTCTCCTTATCCGCCCATCTCGACTAACACGGCGCCCGCGGCAATCAAAGCCATCATCGCAACACGGCGCGGCCCAACCTTTTCGCCCAGCACCAACCAGCCGATGAGGGCGGCAAAAACGGTGGAGGTTTCGCGCAGCACGGCGGCCTCGCCCACGCTGTCAAGACGCGTGGCCATCATGATCGACCCAAAACTTGCATAAGCCACAAAGGCGCCCAACACACCGCGCCCCATTAAGGGGCCAAGGGCCGGGCGTGTGGGCATATTCCACCAGCGCACACCGGCGATGATCGGCATGAAGAACCCGTCGATGAAGAAAAACCACGCAAGGAAGGTGAAGGGGTTCATTGTGGCGCGAATACCGTAGGCATCCAGCGTCGTGTAGGCGGCGACAAACAGCCCCGTCAGCACCGCCATGGCCAGCGCGGGTTTCAACAACTCGCGCCCGAGGTGCCAGTGTTTCAGGTTATAAACCGCCAGCGCATAGATCCCGCCTAGCAAGGTCAGAACGCCCGCCCATTGCACCCAGCTGTAGCTTTCGCCAAAGATAAACCCGGCCCCAATGACCGTAAACAACGGCCCGGTGCCGCGCACCACGGGGTAAACCACTGTGTAAGAGCCCAGCGCATAGGTGTAACTTTGCGCAAGCTTATACCCCACATGCACCACAAAAACGGCGGCAAAAATGGGCCACATATGTGGTTCCGGCCAAGGCACGACAAACAGCGCGAAGGGGGCGGCGATAAGGCCATAGCTCAGATCAATTGCGCCGCGCGACAGCCACGGATCATGGCGACCTTTTTGCAAAGCCCCAAAGAGCGCATGCAGGAAAGCAGCGGACAGTGCGAGGATCAGCGCGAGCTGATGCCCGGCCTCTGTACCTTCTAAAGAAATTAGCCAGTCGCTCATGTCAGTGTGCTGGGGGTTTCACACCCCCAGACCCCCGTGGGATATTTAGGGAAAGAGGAAGATCAGGGCGTAATGCCGATCAGGGCGTTTGCAAATTCTTCCGGATCAAAAGGGGCGAGATCATCGATTTGTTCACCCACCCCAATCGCGTGGATGGGCAGCGCAAATTTATCAGCCAGCGCCACCAGAACGCCGCCTTTTGCGGTGCCGTCGAGCTTGGTCATCACAAGGCCGGAAACATCCGCGAGCTGTTGGAATGTGCCCACTTGGCTCAGCGCGTTTTGGCCGGTGGTGGCATCAAGCACCAAAAGGGTGTTATGCGGGGCAGTCTCGTCTTTCTTTTTGATAACGCGGACAATTTTGGCAAGTTCTTCCATCAGATCAGACCGGTTTTGCAAGCGTCCTGCGGTGTCGATCATCAAAAGATCCGCGCCATCCTCTTCAGCTTTTGTCATTGCGTCATAAGCCAAAGAGGCCGGATCTGATCCTTCGGGGGCGGTCAGCACAGGCACGCCTGCGCGATCCCCCCAGATCTGCAATTGCTCCACCGCGGCGGCGCGGAATGTGTCGCCCGCAGCGATCACAACCTTTTTTCCAGCAGCCGTAAACTGGCTTGCAAGCTTGCCGATGGTGGTGGTTTTCCCAGCCCCGTTCACCCCAACCACCAACACCACTTGGGGGCGTTTGGGATAGATCGGCATCGGCACGGCGACGGGCTCCATGATGCGGGTGACTTCGCCCGCCAGCACGGCCTTAATCTCATCCACGGATAGTTTCTTGCCGAAATGCGCGGCCGAAATATTGGCGGTCACGCGCATGGCTGTGTCGACGCCCATGTCCGATGTAATCATCAAGTCTTCGAGGTTTTCGAGCATGTCATCGTCGACCAAGCGGCGGGTGACGGGGGATTGCGCATTGGCTGGAGCGCTGCGGCCCAGCATACGGCCAATGAGGCCGGGTTTTTCAGCTGGCTTCTCAGTCTCTTTCTCTGCCGCTTTACTCGGCACAACCTGCTCGGGCACAGTGGCGATTGGCACAGCGATGGGGTCAACCTTTGGCGTGGACGCTGGTGCCTCTGGCTTTACCTCGGACGGAACTTCGATCGCAGGCACATCACTCTGTTCGGACGCCGCCACATCCACCTCGCCGCCTTCCTCAACAATTGCCTCAAGCCCTTGTTCGAGCTTGGACGAGGATTTGAACAAACGATCCTTGAGCTTTGAGAAAAACGCCATGACTGCCTCCGGTTCTTTCCCTTCACCTAAGCCACATCACCGCAATTTGGAAGAGCTTCGGCCAACACTCCTCTTTTACCGCGCAATTAGAGTTGATAGACAGCCCCTATGACATCCCCATTTCGACAGTTTTCAACCCCAGAATTGCAACTCCAACTCGACCAGTTTCTGGACGATAAAGACGCGCGCATCCGGCGGTTGGAGCATGCAGGCGCAGTGTATTGGGCCAAAAAGGTCGAGGCATTGTCGCTTCGTTGGCGGTTGCAAAAGGGCGACCCGAAGGTGGCGTTTGAAGCGGAGCGAGCAGGGTTTTACGCTTTACAAAAGGCAGGCGTTCCCGTGCCCGAGATTGCCGCCGAAGGGCCCAGTTTTATGGTTACCAAAGACAGCGGCCCGATCTTGGCAGATCTTTTGGCACAGCAGATTGGCGCACTTTCAGATCGAAACACCGCCATGGCCGCCGCGGGGCGCGAATTGGCTTTGATGCACGCCAAAGGCCTGTCCCATGGGCGACCTGCGATCAAAGACATGTGCTGGGATGGGACCGCGCTGAGGTTTCTGGATTTCGAACGTTACTCCAACCACCGCAACACCCCAACAGGCCACATGCAGGACCTGATCATCATGGTGCATTCCTGTTACGCCTTTGCGCAAGCCGAATATCCAGAGATCACCGCCGCCACCGACGCCTACCGCGCCCATGACAGGTTTGGGATCTGGGATATGGCCGCCACGTGGTGTGCCAAGAAACGCTGGTTGGATTGGGTCTCAAAGCCGCTGCAATGGGGCAACCGCGAGGGGGCCAAGGAATTCAAAGCGATCCCAATGACCCTGCGCGCCTTTGGGGTGGGCGTATAAAACGTTTCCAGTTTTCATAGAAGCATCTGCCATCGCTTTTCGCGTTTGAGCGCAGCGAACAAGCGCTTCAACGTGAACTGGAAGCGCTCTAAACCCCGCCAAACAGGATCAACCCCTGTCCGGCGATGTAAAAGATCCACACAAGATACCCCGCGAGGGGCTTTCGTGGGTGGTCCTCTTTCATGCGGAAAAGCTCTACCGCGAGGATCAGATCCGACAGGATGAAAAGCCCCGCCCCCAAGGTGCTCAGCCCCACAGGCACCAACAAAGCCGACAAGCCCATCGCGCCAATCACCAACACATAGATCCGCACCGGAAGGCCCAAGGCGCCGGTGTGCGGGGCCAACCATAGCTCTGTCGATATAAGCAAGGCAAGCAAGGCAATGGCTGGAATGGGGGCGACGCTAAACACCTCCCACAACGGGGCATGGGCCAATGACAAAAAGTGAAGGATATAAAGCACATGTGCCAGCGCAAAGGCGGATAATCCGTAAAGAAACGCACTGTCCCCGTCGCGTGAAAGCCCAAAATCCCCGAGCGCGGATAAGAACAACCCCGCCACCAAAAACGCGGGCGCATCCGTGAGGTATGCAGCCAGTGCAAACAGCAAAAGCGGCAGCGTTTTGTGGATGGATCGCCGCCAAGACACGCCCCCATTGGTGAAGGGCAAATAGATCAGCGCAATCGCGAGGCCAAGGAAGGCGGGAAACATTGTGGTCATCATGGCCCAATCGATGCGCAGGTTCGCGGCGTGGGTCAAGCCTGACGTTGACGGAACCGAGCGATTGCTCACCAAGCACGGCCAAGCCCTGAAACGACATCGCGCGGCAAGTTGCCCTGCCGCGCGGGTTTAATTCCTCGGTCGCGCCCGTCACACGTCGCGCCCTTAGATATCGTCAGATATCATCTGGGAAATGCTTCATCGTCAGCAAGATCGGGTTCGGCGCCGCCTGCCCCAATCCACAAATCGACGTGTCCTGCATCGCCGTACACAGCTCCCCCAAAAGCCCCTGATCCCAGCTGTCCGCCTGCATCAGTTTCACGGCTTTTTCACAGCCCACACGGCACGGCGTACATTGACCACAGCTTTCATCCTCAAAGAATTTCAGCATGTTGATCGCGGCGTCTTTCACGCTGTCTTTATCCGACAAAACCACTACGGCGGCCGAGCCAATAAAGGTGCCATGCGGTTGCAACATGTCAAAGTCCAGCGGGATGTCGGACATGCTGGCCGGGAGGAGGCCCGAGGACGGGCCACCCGGTTGATAGGCCTTAAATTCATGGCCATTTGCCATGCCGCCACAGGCATCAATCACGTCCAGAATGGTCGAGCCCGCAGGCAGCAAATGCACACCGGGGTTGGCCACACGACCAGAGACCGAGAAGGAGCGCAGACCCTTGCGGCCGTTCTTCTCAACCGCAGTCAGCACCTCTGGACCGTCCCGCAGAATCCGCGTGACCCAGAGCAGGGTTTCGACATTGTGCACCAGCGTGGGTCGGTTGAAAATCCCCACCTGCGCCACAAAAGGTGGACGGTGGCGGGGCATACCGCGCTTGCCTTCAATCGACTCAATCATCGCGCTTTCTTCGCCGCAAATATACGCCCCCGCGCCCCGGCGCAGTTCGATATATCCGGGCTCCACAATGCCTGCATCTTCCAGCGCCGCGATCTCATCCGCGAGGATCTTCAGAACCGCCGGATATTCGTCGCGCATATAGATGAAACAGGTCTCCGCCTCGACCGCCCAGGCGGCAATCAACATGCCTTCGAGCATCTCATGTGGGGTGCGCTCCAGATAATAGCGGTCTTTGAACGTACCCGGCTCGCCTTCGTCACCGTTTACGGCCAGATAGCGCGTGCCTTCGTTCATGCGAACAAAGCCCCATTTTTTACCCGACGGGAAGCCCGCGCCACCAAGGCCGCGCAGCCCAGCGGTCAGCACCTCATCTTGCACTTTCTCCCAATCCCCCCCGTCGCGCAGATCGGTGAGTTTGGCATAGCCGCCCTCGGCCTGATAGGCGCTAAGTGTTTGATAATCAGGGATATGTGCGTGGGTGTCATCCGCTTTGATCGCAGCCAGAACCTTTTCCGGTGTGGCGTGATCAATGTGATTGTGGCCGATTTCCAGCACAGGTGCTGTGTCACAACGGCCCATGCAGGGTGCGCGCAGCACGCGAACCTCTGACGCGTCCAACCCCTCCTCAAGCGCCTTTTGCAGCTGCTCGGCCCCGGCCATCTCACACGACAGCGAGTCGCAGACGCGGATGGTCAGTGCGGGCGGTGGGGTATCGTCTTCTTTGACCACATCAAAATGGGCGTAAAAGCTAGCAACCTCATAAATCTCAGCCTGCCCCAGCCCCATTTCCTGCGCCAAAGCGCGGATATGGCGTGCGGACAAGTGCCCGTAAGTGTCTTGGATCAAATGCAAAAACTCAATCAGGTGATCACGTCGACGTTCGCGCGCGCCCAACAAGGCAAGGATTTCGTCCAGCGCATCCATATCCACCTGACGCCCCTTGGGCACATGCCGACCTTTGCCACGCGCGTTTTTCCAGATGCCTTTTTTCTCATCGAGAGCCATTGCCCACTCCATCAACCGTTCGCCCCCAGCTTAACGTCCGCGCAGCACGACGAGCGAGCCAAAAACGACATAGATGTAACGGATTGCGTATCCGCGCGAATTTACCGATAGTTTGCACGCGTGCGATAGGTTTCGTGGCTGAGCGGCCACCGAGGGGACATTTGATGACACATCCGCTGCGATTCTTTGCGATTGCTGCCTTAACGCCCGTGGTGCTGATTGCGCTTGGGGCTGTTTTCGGCGGGCTATTTGCAGTTTTATCTTTGCTTTACATCACCTTACTGTCTTTCTTCTTGGACGAAGGAGTCAGTAAAATCGCAGCGACTGCTGATGCAGATGCGGATTTCACCGACGCCAATCGCCTGTCGGCCACGCTGGCGGGCGCCCATTTTATTCTGTTGCCTTTGGTGGTTTTTGCCATTTCAGGCGGGACGGGCATTGGCGTTTGGGCCAGCTTGGCGCTGTTGATTGCGGCTGGGCTTTTCTTTGGCCAAGTGTCCAATTCCAACGCGCACGAGCTGATCCACCGCACTGATAAGCGACTGTTTAATATGGGAAAATGGGTCTATATCTCACTTCTATTTGGCCATCACACTTCGGCCCACAACAAGGTACATCACCGGTTCGTGGCCTCAGAGGACGACCCCAATTCCGCCCGCGAAGGGGAAAGCTTTTATGCCTTTGCCCCGCGTGCTTGGATTGGATCTTTTGTCGCCGGATATGAGATGGAAAAGGCGGATTCTGCACGGTCGCAAAAACGCCGCATGAACCCCTATGTGACCTATGTTGCGGGTGCTATTTTGATGCTGGTGCTTGCCTATCTGATCGGCGGATTTGGCGCAGTTTTGGTCTATCTATTCCTCTGTGCGCATGCGCAAATACAGCTGTTACTATCTGATTATGTTCAACATTATGGGTTGATGCGAACAAAACGTGAGAACGGGAGTTATGAGCCCGTGAGCGATCACCACAGCTGGAATTCACCACATTGGTTCACTTCGCATCTGATGATGAACGCCCCGCGCCATTCTGATCATCACGCCCATCCGGCGCGACCTTACCCGGCGCTTAGATTGCCCACCGCAATGCAGGCACCGATGCTGCCCTATTCATTGCCCACCATGGCGACGCTGGCCCTGATGCCGACGCTTTGGAACCGGGTGATGGGCCGTGCGCTGGCCAATTGGAACAGCATTCGCACCCAACCGGACTCCGCTGAAAAACTTTAAACTGTTTAATCTTTCAAACCGCAAAACTGAAAACTCTTTAAAGGGAACGAAACGCGAAACTTTAAAGTTTTCCGGCAACACCCGGCAAAACTTTAAAGTTTTTTGCAGCCCCCTTAGCACCTGCCGCGCGCGCCCCTGACAACCCCCGCCCAGATTTCCCCCTTGCCTGCCCCCCGCCCCCCATTATGGTGAGCGCAAACATGTTGAAGGGATGGATAAATGGATTGGATGGCTGGACAATTGTCTGGGCTTTTGAGCTTTGAGAACGCGGGTAACCTTTTGATGCTCTGCTTTTTGCAAGCGGTGCTGGGGTTCGACAATCTTTTGTATATTTCGATTGAAAGCCAACGTGCCCCTGTGGCGCATCAGGCGGCGGTCCGGTTCTGGGGCATTATCTTGGCCGTTGCCCTGCGCGTCGTACTTTTGTTTGCGATGATCAAACTGATCGGCGCGATGTCAGAGCCGTTTTTCACCTTCAACTATCCCGGCTTGCTTGAGGGTGGCGTAAACTTTGCCACAATCGTCTTTGTTCTGGGCGGCGTGTTCATCATTTACACGGCGGTGAAAGAGATCGGCCACATGTTGTCGGTGGACCATCTGGACACGGATGTGTCGCATAAATCCGGCAAATCGGCCGCCAAAGTGGTGGCGATGATCGTGTTGATGAACCTGATTTTCAGCTTTGATTCTGTGCTGTCTGCGCTGGCCATTACGGATGTCTTCCCGGTGCTTGCCGCCGCCATCCTGCTTTCTGGCCTTGCGATGCTTTTGTTGGCCGACGGTGTCACACGGTTTTTGGAAAAGAACCGTATGTATGAGGTGCTCGGCCTGTTTATTCTACTGATTGTCGGCGTGGTGTTGCTGGGCGAAGCGGGCCCTGCGGCGGCCCATGCGATGCATGACGACAGCCTGGTCATCAAGGTCTTTGGCTATGACATTGTGCCGATGTCAAAATCGACCTTCTATTTCTCGGTTGTGGTGCTGTTTGTGGTCGAGGCGATCCAGTCGGGGTATTCGCGCAAACTCGCGGCCGAGCGGACGGCTGCGCAAAAGCATTAAGCCGCGTGGCAAATGGGCAAAACCATGCCTATATTAAACATATAGGGCCAAAATTACGGCCAATAACGCGGTCATGAAACGGCCAAAAAGGGGACGGAAACGATGTCAGGAAGCGGACTTCAGAAAACCGCATTTTTCGTTCTGCTTGCGTTGATCACCTATGTCTCGCTGACGGGGGGCGCGTGATGGCAGAGCGTTATGGCGGGGCCTATAGCCCTGAGGGAAAAGCGGATCGGGGCGGAAATGCCGAGGCAGAGAACACCCCGCGCAAACGCTCCCCGCTAGAGGGCAAGACCCCGGCGCGCGCGGGGGCGCGTCTGAACCTTTTGTTCATCGCCCCTTTGCCGCTTATGGTCTTGGCGTTTTTCCGCGCGCCTTCGGATATGATCCTGTCGCTTGCGGGCTTTGCCACGTT
>DDMF01000008.1:0-7014 GCA_002340515.1 Rhodobacteraceae bacterium UBA2553
CGCCACATCTTCACCCGCCGCGCGCGCGTTTGATCCGGGTTTTGGCGCGGCTGGGAAGGTCAGCATTCCATCCGCCACCTGCACGTCCTCTTGCAACACCACCGTGTCGACCCCGTCCGGGATCAAAGCGCCGGTTAAGATGCGGATCGCGTGGCCTGCGGGGACGCGGCCTTGAAACGGGCCACCCGCCGCGGCGCGACCGTCCACCAATGGCAGGCTGATTGGTGTGCCGCTTGGTAGAGTGGCATGGGCAAACGCATAGCCATCCACCGCCGAATTGGCACCCGGCGGGTTGGAGCANNGCATGTGATCGCGCGCCAAAATGCGGCCACGGGCCATGGCCGTGGGTATGATTTCGGGTTTCGTCACCGGGGCCAAACGATCCCGCAATGTCGCCAGCGCTTCCTCCACCGGGGTCCAATGCACGCCGGGGGGCAGGGCAAAACAGTCATTTTTCAAGCCGGTTGTTCTGTGTGCCTCAAGGGGGGCGGGCATCAGCCCAACATCCCGCGCGATGAAGTCGGCGATCGTTTTGGTGTCGTCAAGGTCGATCACAGAAATGGAAACATTCGAAGGCGTATGGTTTGCCGCCAGCGCACGCACAGTTGCATCGCCCGTTGCAAACAGCGGTTGGCCGGTCTCAACGCGGCTGGCCTCAATTTTCGGATGGGGTGCGGATTTGAACCCTTCGATCAGCACCAGATCACAGGGATGCAGGCGCGAGATCAGCGTAGCGATGTCGGGTTCCGGCTCGCCGCGCAGTTCATGCAACTGCGCGATGCGGGACGTGCTGGCCAAAACCACCTCTTGCGCGCCGGCCTCGCGGTGACGGTGGGTGTCTGTGCCGGGCACCTCTAGGTCCACTTGATGATGGGTGTGCTTGAGGGTCGAGACAACAAGCCCGCGCGCCGTAAACTCCGCCACCAGACGTTCCATCAACCCGGTTTTGCCGGAGTTTTTCCAGCCGACCACACCGTAGATTTTGGGATCTGTCATGGGAATTCCTTTAGGTAATGCTCGGCCAAATAGCGTTCGGCTTGGGCAAGGTCATCTGGCGTGTTCACGTTGAAAAACGGGTCAAACGGGTCGGGGGCATAAGGGGCAAGCGCCGCACCGTGTCTGTCGGTCCAGAGCACCACTTTGCGCAAGCCACCGGTGAGGGCTGCGCGCAGGTCATCGCGTAAGCTGACCGGCCAAAGCCCAAAGGTCGGCTGGCGCATTGCCCCGCGTTTGGGGTCAAGCGTGGCAGCCAAGGCAATGGGGGTGTTCTCGGCCGTTGCGGCATCCATTAGGCGCTGGGCCAAATCCGCCGGGAAAAACGGCGTGTCGGCGGCGGCGGAAATCACATGCGTGGCACCTTGATCTGCGGCCCAATCAAGCCCGGCAAGCACACCCGCAAGGGGGCCTGCAAAGCCGTCAATGCTATCGGACAAAACTGGCAATCCCGTGTCGGCAAATCGCGTGGCATCGCCATTGGCATTCAGCGCCATTGCGTCGACCTGCGGGGCGAGCCGTTTGATCACGTGACCCAAAAGCGTGCTGTCGCCAAGCGGCAACCGCCCTTTGTCGAGCTGTTGGGTCGCGCCGCCGCCCATTCGGGTCGCGAGGCCACCGGCGAGGATGATGCCGAGGGGTTTGGGAAGCGTCATTCCGTGCCACCCTTTCTACGCTGTTTCTTTTCATCCGGGGCGGCGTGGGCCGGATCCATATCGCGGATCAGGCGGTCAGCGCCTGCAAGGCAAGTGAACCGTTGGCCGCGCATTCGGCCAATCAGTGTCAGGCCAATGTCCTGCGCAATCTCAACGCCCCATGCGGTGAAACCGGATCGGGACACCAAAACCGGGATGCCCATTTGCGCGCATTTGATCACCATTTCAGAGGTGAGCCGCCCGGTGGTGTAAAGGATTTTGTCTTCGCCACTCACGCCTTCGGCCCGCATCCATCCAGCGACTTTGTCGACGGCATTATGGCGCCCCACGTCCTCCATATAGACCAGCGGGCGGTCCCCTTGGCATAGCACGGTGCCGTGGATGGCGCCCGCTTCCAGATAGAGCGACGGGGTGCGGTTGATCTTGGCGGCAAGCGCATAGAGCCAAGAGGTTTTCACCTCGGCCTTGGGCAGGGTCAGCCCCTCTAACCCCTCCATCATATCGCCAAAAACGGTGCCGACAGCACAGCCCGATGTGCGGGTTTTCCGGGCGAGTTTATCCTCGTAATCTGTCTCAATTTCCGTGCGCACAACCACCGTGTCGATGTCCCCGTCATAGTCAACGCCAGTGATCTGATCATCCGGGGACAACATGCCTTGATTGCGCAGAAATCCAACGGCCAGATGGTTGGGATAATCGCCAATGGTCATCGCGGTCACAATCTCGCGCGCGTTCAGAAAGATGGTCAATGGGCGTTCTTCAACCACATTGGTGGTGACCTCATCCCCGTGTTCATCCACGCCGATCACGGCCCGCGTCAAACGGGTGGCGGTGGGGTCGGGGGCGATGATGTAATCAGACATGAAATCGGCGGCTGCGGTATTCTGAGGCATTTTGCATCCTTGCTCTTGCCCCTCGGGGACATATGGGCAATTTAGGGCCGATGGAAGTAAGTACCAACCCCAAAACCGCCTTTCTGCGCGGTGCGCGTGATGCGCTGCCCTTTATTCTCGTGGTGGGGCCTTTTGCGCTGTTGTTTGGCGTGGTGGGAACCGAGGCTGGGCTGAACCTGACGGAAGTGATGGGTTTTTCGGTTCTGGTCATCGCGGGGGCGTCGCAATTTGCGGCCCTTCAGGTGATGAGCGAAAACGCCCCGACAGTTATTGTCATTCTCACAGCCCTCGCGGTAAACTTGCGCATGGCGATGTATTCCGCGTCGCTGACACCATTTCTGGGCAAGGCGCCGGTGTGGAAACGCGCCATGGTGGCCTATTTCATGGTAGATCAGGCCTATACACTCAGCCAGATCAAGTTTGAGATGGAACCAGAGCTGAGCGTATCTGCACGGTTCGCTTATTACATTGGTACTGTGGCGCCGATTGCGCCCTTTTGGTATGCGCTGACCTATGTTGGCGCGGTGGCTGGCACGCAGATCCCGGCGGAATTCGCGCTCGATTTCGCCCTGCCGATTACCTTTATCGCGATGATTGCGCCTGCGCTGCGCACGATGGCCCATGTGGCGGCGGCGGTGACGTCCATTGTGGTTGCGCTGTTGATGGCGTGGATGCCTTACGGTACCGGGTTGCTGGTGGCGGCATCGGTGGCGATGGTGGTGGGGGCGCAGGTTGAGTTGTGGCAGGGACGCCGCGCCCGAAAGAGGTCTGCACCATGAGCTATTCGCATACCACCATTTGGATCATCATTCTGGCGATGGCGCTGGGCAGCTTTCTGATCCGGTTTAGCTTTCTGGGTTTTATTGGCGATCGCGAAATGCCCGACTGGGTGCTGCGGCATTTGCGTTATACGCCGGTGGCGGTTTTGCCGGGGCTTGTGGCCCCGCTGGTGTTTTGGCCAGACGCCACAGGGGGGCATATCGACCCAGCCAGGCTTGCGGCGGCTTTGGTCACACTGAGCGTCGGGTATTTTGGGAAAAATGTTCTGGTGGCCATCCTTTCTGGTGCCGCTACGCTTTACGCGATGATCTATTTGCTGGGCTGATCGGGCTTGTTGAGGATTTGTGACGATACTGTGCTTTGCGATTTCTGCATCCGCACATCGGCAAACTCTGCCTCAAGCCATTTGCGAAACAGGCGGATTTTTCCAGAGTTTCGCCGGGTTTTCGGATAGACCAACCAATAGCCGCTGTCATTGTCACGAAACTCTTCAAAGGGTTGGATCAGCTGTCCTGATTTCAGCGCATCCAAGGGATAGGCCACATCACCGGCTTCCATAAGATGTTTTACGGCAAGAACAAATCCTCGGGTCGCGAAGACCAGTGGCATGGTCTTAAATCCCCGTAGCAACAATCGTGTTGTTCAGATGGGGATCGTCGTCATAGAATTTCTCTTCGCGTACGCCCTCTTTGGCGGCGAAGTAAGTCATAACCTTTTTGGGGCTATACCCGGTAGGGGCATCTTCAAAACCGGGTAATTTGCGTAGGATTTGTCCCACGGAGGACGCGCAATGTGCTTTTGACACCGGGCCGTTTTGTTCCACCAAACGGATCGCCAATTCGGCAAACTCTGGCGAGACTTCGATATCATGACGGATCACGTGATAGGTGATCCGCGCGTGGTAATCGATGTAATAGTCGACCGCTGGTTCGGTGATCCCATAGACCACGTCGTGACGTTCGGGCAGGCGGGGGTGGGCCCAGCTGCCGGCGGGGTCAAACATCACCCGCTCATGTCCATTGATCATCAACGCGGAATGCGCGCCACCACCGGTCCGGTTGGAAATCACGGTGAAAAGGGTCAGCGTGGCAGGTCCGGGATGGCGATACGCGGCTTTGCTAACCGTTTCGTCACTGGCCCATTTGTTGTCGGCGCCACATGCCGCCAGACCAACCAACAACAATACTGCCAATAAAACGCGCCGCATGCTCAACCCTCAAATCTCTGTGCCGATGCCAATGCGAGGATCGCGGATTTTTCCACCCCGCGGGCATCTCGATGTCACGCGTGAACGTCGCTTCGGCTTATGCGTTCACAAGTGCCATGAACACCAGAACCAGAATGATTGCAATCACAGAGCGGATGCACACCTTGATGAAGCCGTCAAAAGCCTGTTCCTGTGTGCTAGTATCCATCGAGCCCATTTCATGTTCAGCCATGTTGCGTTTCCCTGTTTGAATCACATGTTAAGCTTCCGATTAAAGGATTTTGCACACGCTGTCACGGTTTGTATCACGTTTTTATGGCCAAACCGACCGGGGACGTGGACAGACGCTTCGCTGCTTGGTATTTCGGCTGTAGGGGGCTTTCGCGAACGCCCCGTGAAGCCAAGTCTCAAGTTGCGCTTTACCGCTGGGCGCGTGACGGTATGGATGAGACACACGAGCATGGTTTGCCCGGAAATGCAGGACAATTGACCAAATGACACCCCCTCGTTTCGCGGACCTCTTCGCACATTCCTGCGCATTGGCGTTTTGTCGTTTGGCGGGCCAGCTGCCCAAATCGCGCTGATGCACCGGGTGCTGGTGGACGAGCGTAACTGGCTGACAGAAAAGCAATATCTGGATGCGCTTAGCTTTTGCATGTTGCTGCCGGGGCCGGAGGCGATGCAGCTTGCGACCTATTCGGGCTGGCGCCTGCGCGGGGTGCTTGGTGGCCTCTTGGCGGGGCTTTTGTTTGTCATTCCCGGCGCATTGGTGATCTTTGCACTGGCCGCGCTTTATGTGGCATACGGCGCGTTGCCGCTGGTTGATACGCTCTTTTTAGGGGTGAAGGCGGCGGTGCTTGTGATCGTGCTTGAGGCGCTGTTGAAAGTGTCAAAACGTGCCCTAAAAGGGCCCTTCTATTGGGTCATTGCGGTGCTGGCATTTATCGGCATTTTCTTCCTCGCCATTCCCTTTCCGTTGATCGTAGTCGCAGCGGCGATTGTCGGCGCGATGTTTGCACGGGGTGCCAGCGGGGAGGCGCCGCCCGTGCGCCGTCCCTTAACACAAACTGTGTTGACGATTGTGATTGGATTGGCGGTCTGGCTGATCCCATTGGCGGCGCTCGATGTGCTTGCTGGCCAAACGATCCTGCCGCAAATTGGCGCGTTCTTCTCAAAGCTGGCGGTGGTCAGCTTTGGCGGCGCTTACGCGGTGCTGGCCTATATGGCGCAGGATGTGGTCACGGCGTTTGGCTGGCTGACGGCGGATGAAATGCTCGACAGTTTGGGGCTGGCCGAAACCACCCCCGGCCCGCTGATTTTGGTCACGCAGTTTGTCGGCTTTGTGGCCGGGTTTCGCGACGGCGGGTATCTGATGGCAACAGGGGCCGCCCTTGTCACGCTTTGGGTGACCTTTGTGCCGTGCTTTCTGTGGATTTTCGCAGGCGCGCCTTACATCGAATGGATCGTGGATCAGCCCCGATTGCGCGGCGCTTTAACGGCCATTACCGCGGCTGTGGTCGGGGTGATCGGCAACCTGTCGATCTGGTTCGGATTGAACGTCCTGTTTGATGAGGTGACGCGCGTCACCACAGGGATCTGGACCTTATGGGTGCCGGGTTTGAACACAGTCGATTGGAGTGCTGCGGGGCTGACGATTTTATGTACTCTGTTGATCTTGCGCCTGAAAATACCACTGGGTTGGGTGTTGATCATCAGTGCTTTGGCGAGTGTTGTGATTTCAGCGGCCACTGGTTTTTAGCGGATTTTCACTCGCTTTAGCGATGTGTTTCAGGGTCCAGATGGGCCAGCCAACGACGCAATAACCCGTCCAGTTGGGTCTGTTCCGCCTCGCTAAAACAGTCGACCATGGCCTGTTGGTTCGCCACATGCTCCGCCATCATAGCGTCAATCAATGCGAACCCTTTGTCGGTCAACCCAACGACAGATCCACGCCCGTCTTCGGGGTTTGGTTGGCGTGAAATCAGCCCTTCGGCTTCAAGCCGGTCAAGGCGGTTTGTCATGGTGCCAGATGTGACCATGGTCCAATCGATTAGCGCAGAAGGGGTTAGTGCATAAGGCGGGCCGGCGCGGCGCAATGTGGCAAGCACATCAAAGCTCGCCAAATTCAACCCATGCGCTTTGAACACGCGCAACATCCCTGCGGAAAGGTGGCTGTGGATATGGGACAGCCGCCCGAGCATGCCCATCGGTGTCACGTTCAAATCGGGGCGCTCGCGGGTCCATTGCGCGCGTATACGGTCGATGTGATCTGGGGATTTGTCAGCAATATCAGTCATGCGAGAATTTTGCTTGGAATTTATCTTGACGTCAAGAGAAATGCACATATCTTGACGTCAAGACAGATGCGCGAAGGACCCACGATGACCTTACCAATGAACAAAGACAAACTGCTGGCCGCCTGCGCCCCTGTTATCTGGGGCAGCTCTTACATCGTTACGACCGAACTTCTACCTGAGCTATCCCC
>DDMF01000008.1:7036-12694 GCA_002340515.1 Rhodobacteraceae bacterium UBA2553
CCCTCTGACAGTTGCAGCCTTGCGCGCCCTTCCGGCGGGGCTTTTGATGTTGGCGATCACCCGAAATCTGCCCACGCGTGACTGGTGGGGAAAGCTCCTGATCCTTGGGGCGCTGAACTTTTCAATCTTTTGGGCCGCACTCTTTGTGGCGGCGTATCGGTTGCCGGGCGGGGTTGCGGCCACATTGGGCGCGGTGCAGCCGTTGATCGTGCTGTTTCTCGCCTCGGCTTTGCTAGGAACGGCATTGACAGGTCGTGGGGTGGCGGCGGCGGTCACAGGAATGTTGGGCGTTGCAATGTTGGTCTTGGGTCCAAATGCAGGGTTGGATGCCACCGGTATAATCGCGGCCCTTATCGGGGCAGGGTCCATGGCGACGGGGGTGGTTTTGACCCGTCTGTGGCAGCCCCCGGTGTCTGCATTAACCTTTACAGCGTGGCAGCTGACCGCGGGTGGTTTATTGCTTTTGCCGGTCGCCCTTTGGTTTGATCCACCTTTGCCCATGTTGACACTGTCCCATCTGACCGGCCTTGTCTGGCTGAGTGTGATTGGCGCGGCGCTGACCTATGTTTTTTGGTTTCGCGCCATCGAACGCCTTGGCCCCGCTGCGATTACGAGCCTCGGTTTCCTGAGCCCCCTCAGCGCGGTTTTGCTGGGCTGGATCCTGTTGGGACAAACGCTGAGTGTTTGGCAAATTCTTGGGGCAGGGATTGTGCTTGCCTCAGTCTGGGCCGGGCAGAAAAGCAGCAAGGCCAAACGGGCTTAGCTGCCGGCGTGCGCAGCGGGATTACCCCTGATCGGCAACTTCCTTGGCATCCTCGACCTGATCATCGGCAAGTTCAGCGGCTAGGCGAAACCCAATGCGTTTGGGGGCTTCCGCCTCTATCGCTTTGGGCAGGGCACGCAACATCACTGACAACTGGCTGACATGCTGGATCAGTTGTGTTTTGCCGCCAACCTCATCCGCGCCATAAAAGGTGACAATATCGGGATCGAAAAACCCCATGCCTTCGATGCGCAACACGCCTGCGTTGCCCCCGACAAATCCCATCGCGACCTCATGCTCATTATCAAGCTGTTCTTCGAAGTTTTTGATATAAAGGATCAGCCGTTCATAGGCCCATTCCGCTGGGGATTTCTCTTCAACCGTGCGCGCGGCCACTTTTTTGGGAAGGGGCTGATCTTCGACCACCACGGGCGAGCTTTCCGAACAGGATACCGCGTGTTTGCGCGGTTGCTTCTTAGGGGGTGTTTTAGTCTGCTTTTTGGGCGCTTTGGTCATAAGAGAAGCCTCGAAATTGCGTTTGCTCATTTGTGCCATAGTCCGGCGCCCCCGTCACGTCGCGTTTCAGTGATGGGGTGCGCCTATTGCGTTGGGATGATAGCCTGATGGCTCTGACAGGAGCCCCACATGTCTCATTCCATCCCACTTTCACCCTATGCCACTGAACGTTTGTCTGTGCGCCATTGGCGTCAGGATCTGGCCGACCCAGCGCGTCGGGCTGAATTGGAACGCGGCTTACTGCACATCCTGACGCCGAAAGTTCTTGAGCATTTGCCGCCCTCGCTTCAGGTGAAAAAGGACCGTGTCGCCGATTGGGTCACGGATCGCGCAGAGGAAAGCGAAGTCTTTGTGATTGAAGACAAAGACGCCGGAGAGTTGATTGGTGTTATGATGCTTTTTGTGCAAGCCGATGCCGGGAACCCGCCACATATCCATCTTGGCTATCTGCTGGCGGAACCAGTTTGGGGCAAGGGATATGCAAGCGAGGTGATCCGGGGATTGGTTGCCGCCATGACCCCGCTAGGTCCGTTTGATGTGCTGGGTGGCGTCGGGGTCGATAACCCCGCCTCTGCCAAAGTTCTCACACGGGCGGGGTTTGTGAAAGACGCGGATTTATCCACGCCAGACACTAATATGTTTGTGCTGAGCCTGTGTTGAACCCGCCCTGAACGTGGCGCCGTTTACGCCTTTTGCCACAACCATGCCCCATCGTCGCGACGGGTGCGGGTGATGCGCCCCTCTTGATAGAGATGGTTCAAATGTCCCACGGCCTCAACCAGTGCCAAGCCATATTCGCCAGACCCGATTTTGCGCTTAAACAGCGGTGGAAAACAGTCGCCTGCCACATGGGGATCGGTCAGATAGTCTTCAAGCCGGTCCAGCGCGTGATGGTGATTGTTGATCAGCTGTTTCATGCGGGTGGGCAACCCGGTGAAGGGCAGTTTATGACCGGGCAGCACCAATTGCGTATCGGTCGCATAGGCTGACAGGCGCTCGCAGGCCTCAAGCCAATCGCCGACCGGATCGGCCTCGGGCTCGGTGGCATAAACGCCTAGATTTGGGCTGATCGTCGCCAAAAGTTGATCGCCGCCAATGACCAGCTCGCCGTCTTGCGACCAAAGGGTTGCGTGTTCGGGGGCATGGCCATTGCCGATGTGCACGTCCCATGTGCGGCCGCCAAAGGTCAGGGTTGAGCCTTCTTTAATGCGGGTAAAACCCAGCGGCATATCGGCAACGATGTCGGCGTAATTAAATGGCCGTTCGACTTTGCGTTTCGCCAGGATCTCGGCATCCATCCCCGCCGCCTGCCAATAGGCGATGGTTTCATCCACCGGCACCATTTGCTCGTCCAACAGCAGCATACGGGAAAAGAGCCAAGCGGTGCGCGTGGTGACCAACTCGGCGCCCATGTCGCGCTGAAACCAGCCCGCAAGCCCCACATGATCGGGGTGGTGGTGCGTGACAATGACCCGCGTGATGGGTTTACCACCCATTGGCCCTGCCATCAGTTTTTCCCAAATGCGCCGGGTTTTTCCGGTGTCGAACCCGGTATCAACAATGGTCCAACCCTCTGGATCCTCAAACGCAAAGACGTTTACGTGATCCAAAACCATGGGCAGTGGAAGCCGCATCCAAAGCACGCCTTGGGCGACCTCAACAGCCTCGCCATCCCCCGGAATGTCGGGGAAGGGGAAGGTAAGGGGGGAAGACATTGAAAACCTCGTTTCTGGTGTTGCTTTGTATATGACAACTCTTTCTTGGGATTACCACAAAACGTCAATGACCCGGCCGTCAGAGTGTTGGCAGACGCCAACCCCTCCGGATGTGGTTAGACCAGACGAATCCGCATATCGCATTTGACAATTCAAGGTGCTGCCGCGATTGCCTAATAGAACGGCAACAAATCGGTTTGTGGAGGTTTGCCCAAAGGCCTGACCAAAACCGTTTGCGCCGAATAGGATTGCTTGAGTGGACGATGCACCGTCCATGACTGCCTTTCCGGCAAAACTCTCTTTTCCGACAATTGCTGTATATTTATCAGAATCAATGCCTTGTTCAAAACTGAAAGCTACGGGTTCTCCAGTTCCCCTTACGACCCCCTGCATCGTACCGGAACACGCTGCGAGTGAAAAAGCGAGCAAAGGTGCAAAAAGACGGAACATCAGGATCTTTCCTTAATTGATTGTAAAAAAATGACGAATGAAGTGACGCTCACGAAGCAAGATCTTCGGTTGAGAGTGTGTAAAGCCCCGCCGCTCCGCATCGGGCCTGCGCCAGATTGGACGCATGTTCGGGCAGCAAGCGATTGATATGAAAGCGTGCAAGTTCGGTGCGTTTGCCTTTGCCGCCTTCCGCAATTGCGGATTTCAGATGGAAATGTGCGCCCAGCACGCGGGCAAAGCCCATCAGGAACGGCACGGCGCCCGCAAAACGGTCTTGCATGTCGGTCTGCTCAATCATCCATTCGGTTGTTTCGCGCAGCGTTTCCGCCGCTGTCCAGACCGCATCAGCCATGATCGGATGTTGACCACGGGCCGCTTCGGCACCGCTTTCAATCTCATCCAAAAGACGGAAGGCTGCTTCGCCGCCGTCCATCAGTTTGCGACCCACAAGGTCCATCGCCTGAATGCCGTTGGTGCCTTCGTAGATTGCCGTCACGCGCACGTCGCGGAAATATTGCGCGGCGCCGGTTTCCTCAATGAACCCCATGCCGCCATGCACCTGAACGCCCATGTTTGAGACATTGATGCCGACCTCGGTCCCGTAAGCTTTGACGATTGGAGTGAGCAGGGCGGCGCGTGCTTTCCATTCCGCATCCCCCGTGGCGCGGTGCATGTCGATCGCCATCGCCAGCGACATCGACATGGAGCGCGCGGCATAAAGTTCGGCCCGCATCTGTGTCAGCATCCGGCGCACATCGGCAAAATCAGCGATGGTACCTGATCCGTTTTCAATCGGGCTGCGACCTTGCTTACGCTCCAGCGCATATTCCAGCGCCTGTTGAAACGCACCTTCGCCTGCGCCCAAACCTTGCACGCCAACCCCCAGACGGGCGTTGTTCATCATGGTGAACATCGCGGCCATGCCTTTGTGCGGCTCGCCGATCATCCAACCGCGCGCGCCCTCAAAGGACATCACGGCGGTGGGGGATCCATGCAGGCCCATTTTATGTTCCAGGCTAACAACGCGAAGCGAGTTGTGCTCGCCCAGATTTCCATCCGCATCCGGGATCAGTTTGGGCACGAGAAACAGCGAAATGCCTTTGGTCCCCGCGGCCCCATCGGGCAGACGTGCCAGCACAAGGTGGCAGACGTTCTCAGTAATGTCATTGTCGCCCCAAGAGATGAAAATCTTTTGGCCTGTAACTGCGTACGTCCCGTCGCCATTGTCCACGGCCTTTGAGCTGAGTGCGCCCACATCCGAGCCCGCCTGTGGTTCGGTCAGGTTCATGGTGCCCGCCCATTCGCCGGTGATCAGCTTAGGCAAGTAAAGCGCCTTAATCTCATCCGTTGCGTGATGTTCCAACGCTTCGATCTGGCCTTGGGTCATCAAAGGGCACAATTGCAGCGAAAGACAGCTGGCCGACATCATGTCGTTTACGGCGGTTTGCAAGGTCAGAGGCAAGCCCATGCCGCCATATTCCGGGTCCGCCGCCATGCCGATCCAACCGCCTTCGGCAATGGCCTTATAGCCTTGGTCAAAGCCGGGCGAGGTGCGCACCACACCGTTTTCCAGCGCGGCGGGGGTCAGGTCACCATAGCGGTTCAGGGGGGCCAATACCTCTTCGCACATTTTGCCGGCCTCAGATAAAACCGCCTGCGCCATATCCGGGCTGGCCTCGGCAAATAAGTCCGTGGCGGCGATCTGGTCGTAGCCGATCACATGGTCAAACAGAAATTGAAAATCTTCGGTGGTGGCGCGATAGGGCATTGTCCGTCCTTCTCAGGTGGATATGGTGGCTCGGATATGTATTTTGGCGAATGGCTTTTGGGGCCGTCCTCTGATCCATACCGAAGCTGACCGAAGGGCAAAAGGAAAACGCAGCGTCATGAAGGCGACGATTAAAACCGAACGGTTGGGCGCGGATGCGGCTGGCGTTGCCCGCGCCGCAGAGCTTTTGCGCGCCGGGGATTTGGTGTCTTTCCCCACCGAGACCGTTTACGGGCTGGGCGGGGACGCCACCAATGATCACGCCGTGGCGCGTATTTACGAGGCAAAAGGCCGCCCCAGTTTCAATCCATTGATTGTACATCTGCCGTCGATTGATGCGGTCGAGGAATACGCCGTTCTGGATGGTGCCGCGCGCGATCTAGCGATGGCGTTTTGGCCGGGGCCGCTGACGCTTGTGTTGCCTTTGAAATCGGGGTCCGGCCTGT
>DDMF01000044.1:0-466 GCA_002340515.1 Rhodobacteraceae bacterium UBA2553
GTGGGCGCCAATGCGCTGACCATGGGCGGGGCCATTGTCATTGCAGCCCTGTTTGAAAGCGCGGGCGCGATGCTTGCGGGGGGCGATGTTGTGTCGACCATTTCCAAAGGTATCATTGATCCGAGCGGTTTTTCCGAAGTGCGGATGTTTGTTTGGGCGATGATGGCGGCGCTGATTTCGTCTGCCCTTTGGGTCAATCTGGCCACTTGGGTCGGTGCGCCAGTGTCGACCACCCACTCGGTTGTGGGCGGGGTCATGGGCGCGGGGATTGCCGCGGCTGGGTTTGCCGCAGTGAACTGGCCGACCATGGGCAAGATTGCGGCCAGCTGGGTGATTTCCCCTGTGCTGGGCGGGGCGATTGCCGCGCTGTGTCTCGCCTTCATCAAAGCCAAAATCGTTTATCAGGATGACAAGATTGCCGCCGCCAAACGCTGGGTTCCGGTGTTGATCGGGGTGATGGCCGCCG
>DDMF01000044.1:500-4268 GCA_002340515.1 Rhodobacteraceae bacterium UBA2553
GGCCGCCGCGTTTGGGGCCTATCTGTCGATCAAAGGGCTAAAGCGGATTGTAAAAATCGATCTGGCCACGGCGCTGATGATTGGGGCCTTTATTGGCGGGATTGCCTATGTGGTCACCGCCCCCCTGATTGCCAAACAGGCCGAAGGGCTTGAGAACCGCACCAAGTCGCTGAAGACGCTGTTTGGTCTGCCGCTGATCTTTTCCGCCGCGATGTTGTCCTTTGCGCATGGCGCCAATGACGTGGCCAATGCGGTTGGGCCGCTGGCGGCAATTGTGCATGTGGAAGCGGTAGGGGATTTCGCCGCCAAAGTCCCGATCCCGATCTGGGTGATGGTGATCGGCGCTTTTGGGATCTCGTTTGGTCTGGTCCTGTTTGGCCCGAAACTGATCCGCATGGTCGGCAGCCAAATCACCAAACTAAACCCGATGCGCGCCTATTGTGTGGCCCTATCTGCCGCGATCACGGTGATTGTGGCCAGCTGGCTGGGGCTTCCGGTCTCCTCCACCCATATCGCCGTGGGCGGCGTGTTTGGGGTTGGGTTTTATCGCGAGTTTCATATGGAACGTCGCCTGCGCCGCAGTGCCGCAACACGCCCCGAAGTGAAACGCATCCCGGCCGAGGAACGCCGCCGCCGCAAGCTGGTGCGCCGGTCACATTTCATGACCATCGTCGCCGCCTGGGTGATCACCGTGCCCGCCGCAGCCGCGATGTCCGCCGTGATTTTCTTGCTGTTGAACACGATTGTTGGCTGATCAATCACGCTGGAAAGGCCGAGCCTAGAATTAGAAAAGCCGCGCCCATGAGCGCGGCTTTTTGGTGCTGAATTCAAGACGACATATTACAGCGGTACCTTGGCGACGTTGACCGCCCCGCTTCCCAGTCAGATCTGATCCAAACGAAACGTGCATCGTCAAGAAAGGCGAGACGCCACCAAACCAATTGTCCAGCGTTGTCTTCCCAGGTTTCCCCCTCCAAAAAGAGATCCAGCCAACGTTCCTTAACATCAAGCACCCGATAAGTGGCTTGCGTTTTCTCAATGCCCCGAACCACTACGGGCTTGGAAAAAGTTACTTCTATGGACTTTTCGTCAGGCGTCAGTTGATACGTGTTGAAGTCTTTGCAGCTCCCGTCTGGTTCGCGTTCAGACGACCACGGAGCAGACTGTAACAAGCCAACAGGGTCAGCGGTTGCTCCGAAAGGAAGACACAGCAGGAAAAAAGCAAGACATCGCACCGTTACTTCCCCAGACACCAGCGCATCACCGCCTTTTGCGCGTGCAGCCGGTTTTCCGCCTCGTCAAAAATCACCGATTGTGGCCCGTCCATGACCGAATTTGTGACCTCTTCTTCGCGGTGCGCGGGCAGGCAATGCATGAAAAGTGCATCGTCCTTGGCGCCTGCCATCAGCTCGTCATTGACCTGATAGGGGCGCAAAAGATTGTGGCGCCGTTCGCGCGCGGATGGGGCGTCATGCATCGACACCCAAGTGTCCGCAACCACCAGATCGGCGTCTTTCACGGCCTTCATGGGGTCACGTTCAATTTCGATCTTCACGCCCTTTTCGCGGGCCTCACGTACAAACACCGCCTCGGGGTCCAGCACCTCTGGCCCGGCAAAGGTCAGATCAAATCCGAACTGACCCGCCGCGTGGATGAACGACGCGCAGACGTTGTTGCCATCCCCGGTCCAGACCACTTTCTTGCCTGCAATGGACCCGCGATGCTCTTCATAGGTCAGGATATCGGCCATGATTTGGCAGGGGTGCGTGCGGTCGGTCAACCCGTTGATGACCGGCACGTCAGCGTATTCTGCCATCTCCAAAAGGGTCGCTTCCTCAAAGGTGCGGATCATGATCATATCGACGTAACGCGACAGAACCTTGGCCGTGTCGGCAACGGTTTCGCCGTGGCCCAGCTGCATTTCCGATCCTGACAGCACCATGGTCTGACCGCCCAATTGACGCACGCCCACATCAAAGCTGACCCGCGTCCGGGTGGAGGGTTTTTCAAAGATCAGTGCAACCATGTGGTTGGCCAAAGGCTGATCCGCATCAGGCGTTGCTTTCGGCTGGCCTTTGCGCGCCTGTTTCATCGCGTGTGCTTGGGAAATCATCCCCTTCAGGTCGGTCACATCGGTTTTATGAATGTCTAGGAAATGGTTCATTGGGTGTTCCCCTTTGCGGCTTGCTCTACGGCAGTTGCCGCTTGGTCCAGACGCGTCATTGCCGCGCCAATATCTTCGTCTTCTATGGTGAGGGCTGGCAGGATGCGGATCACATTATCCGCGGCGGGTACACACAAAAGATGCGCATCATAGCAGGCGGCAAGCACGTCCATGTTCGCCACTTTGCATTTCAGCCCCAGCATCAACCCGGTGCCGCGTACCTCTTCAAACACCTCGGGGTGGCTTGCAACCAGACCCTCAAGCCCTTGGCGAAACGCGCCTGCTTTGCGGTTCACATCGGCAAGAAAGTCGGGATCGGACACGATCTCCATCACCTTGCCGCCGACCGCACAGGCCAGTGGGTTGCCGCCATAGGTCGAGCCATGTGTGCCCGCAACCATGCCGCTGGCGGCGCGTTCCGTGGCCAGCACCGCGCCCAATGGAAAGCCCCCGCCAATGCCCTTGGCGACCATCATAATGTCGGGCGTCACGCCCGCCCATTCGTGGGCAAACAGCTTGCCGGTCCGGCCCACGCCGCATTGCACCTCGTCGAAGATGAGCAGGATGCCAGCCGCATCACAAATCTCGCGGATCGCTTTCAGGTCGGCATCTGACACCGGACGAATGCCGCCCTCGCCCTGCACGGGTTCGATGATCACAGCGGCGGTTTGGTCTGAGATCGCCGCCTTCAACGCGTCCAGGTCGCCGAACGGCAGGTGGGTGAAACCGGGCAGAAGCGGGCCAAAGCCTTTCGTCAGATTTTCCCCACCAGCCGCGGCGATCCCTGCGGACGAGCGCCCGTGGAACGAGCCTTCAAAGCCGATAATCTCAACCCGCTCTGGCTGATCCAGATCATACCAATATTTGCGCGCCATCTTCACCGAAAGCTCGCAGGCCTCGGTGCCGGAATTGGTGAAAAAGACCGTATCTGCAAAGGTTTGATCCACCAAAGCATCCGCCAGCGCCTGTTGCGCGGGGATTTTATAGAGGTTCGAAACATGCCAGAGTTTCTGCGCCTGCTCGGTCAACACCTCAACCAATGCCGGATGCGCGTGGCCCAAAGCGTTCACCGCAATACCGGCGCCCAGATCAAGATATCGCTCGCCGCCGTCAGTCACAAGCCAGCTGCCTTGACCATGCTCAAAGGCAAGGTCAACGCGGTTATAGGTGGGCAAAAGCGACGGGATCATGGTTCTGTCCTTCACAAATTAAGAAGTCATGTGGTGCCGTGTGGCGGACCGCAAGTCAACAATTTCAGTACGTTTGAAGTGGGTGCGCCAATAAGGCGCAGGGATCAACGGGCGGACGTCAGGCGCGGATGCGTCGGCGTCGGTCTGCGGTTTGGCCGCGGGCAAGGGTGGTCCGTTTGATCATGGGGCGGGAATAGCGGGCGATCTGGAGTCTGTCCAGTCTTTTTACAAAACGGCTTCTCTTGTGGGGCGTCGCACGATAGGCAGCTTGCATGGAAACGCGCCAAAACCCCATTGCTGCAGCTGGATTTATCCTGCTGGCTTCCGCTTTGATTGCGGGGACAACTTTGCTGGCCAAGCTGGCAGGACAGAATCACCTGGGCGAGCCGTTGCATCCGCTACAGATCAGCCACG
>DDMF01000044.1:4297-5461 GCA_002340515.1 Rhodobacteraceae bacterium UBA2553
CGGGCGGTTTTTCTTTGCGTTTCTTGCGATCAGCGGCGCGGTTGGGCTGATGCGGCCAAAGTTTGCGCGCCCGCACCTTGGGCTGCATGTGGCGCGATCGGCATCGGGCTGGATGGGCATCTCGCTGATGTTTGCGGCGGTGACCTTTATTCCACTGGCGGACGCCACGGCGATCAGCTTCCTTAATCCGGTGATTGCGATGGTGCTTGCTGTGCCATTGCTGGGCGAACGGGTTGGGCCGTGGCGGTGGGCGGCGGCGGGCATCGCCTTGATCGGCACGGTGATTTTGGTGCAACCGGGCGGTGGCAGTTTTCACCCAGCGGCGCTCTTGGCCTTGGGGGCGGCCTTGGTGATGGGGCTTGAAATCACCCTGATCAAACGCCTCACGGGCCGCGAAATTCCCCTGCAAATTCTGTGGTTTAACAATGCGATTGGCTGTGCGATAGCGACCTTTGCCGTGGTCTGGGTCTGGCAATGGCCCAGCACCGGACAATGGCTGGCGCTGGCTGCATTGGGCATGATGATGGCCACCGCACAGGCCTGTTTCATCCAAGGCATGAAGCGGGCGGATGCAAGCTTTGTTGCCCCCTTTCAATACGCCACGCTGATCTTTGCCGGCCTTTATGATTATGCCAGTTTCGGGGTCATTCCGGTCTCCACCAGCCTGATCGGGGCGGCGATCATCATTGCCGGCGGCGCGCTTTTGGCCTGGCGCGAGGGGCATCACCGCGCCACCCTGAAAAATGCGGCGCGCTAATGGCTTGTATCCCGCGCACTTGTGACTAAAATAGACGCTTGTGAATTCACCGGGGCGTTTTTGCCCAAACAGACCGAATAGACGGGAAGATATATGTCCTGGACCGACGAACGCGTTGAAATCCTGAAGAAGATGTGGGGCGAGGGGCAATCCGCCTCTGTCATCGCCAAAGAACTTGGCGGCGTGACCCGCAACGCCGTGATCGGCAAAGTCCACCGTCTTGGCCTGTCCAACCGCACCACCGGCGGCGCGAAGGCCCCGGTCAAGGAAAAGGCAGCCCCCAAAGTGGCGGCCGCAGCGGTCAAGCCCAAGGCCCCGCCAAAGCCCAAGCCCGCGCCCAAGAAAGAGGCGGCCCCGGCGGCGTCGGTTGACGCAAAGCCTGCGCCGATCCCTGCGCGCAAACAGAT
>DDMF01000080.1:0-45302 GCA_002340515.1 Rhodobacteraceae bacterium UBA2553
AGCCCGCCGCCCGATCATTGACATGGAAGGGTATGAACAAAGCCTGAAGGCGCGCATGGACCCAACCGCCTCGATCCTGCGTGGTATCACCGCGCGGGCGCGCAAAAACCAAGCAACGATGATCTTTGCCGAAGGCGACGACCCGCAAGTGTTGCGTGCCGCCGTGCAATATCAGCGCAACGGTTATGGCCGTGCCTTGGTTGTTGGCCGTCAGGACAATGTGCGCGCCCAGCTTGAAACCGTGGGCCTTGGCGACGCGGTGCGTGAGCTGCGCGTGGTGAATGCTGGCAATACCGAGCATTTCGACGAGTATAAAGACTTCCTTTATGGCCGCCTGCAGCGCGACGGGTTTGACCGTCACGATGTGCACCGTCTTGCCGCGCGGGACCGTCACGTGTTTGCATCGCTGATGCTGCAACATGGGCATGGCGATGGGCTGATCACCGGGGCCACCCGTAAATCAGCTTACGTTCTGGACCGGATCAACCATGTGTTTGACGCCCGCGCCAGCGACGGTGCGGTTGGCGTGACCGCGCTGTTGGTCAAAGGCCGCATCGTGCTGATGGCGGACACTTTGGTGCATGAATGGCCGGAAACCGAAGACATGGCCGACATTGCCGAACGCGCCGCCGCCGTGGCGCGCGGGTTGGGGCTAGAACCCCGCGTCGCCTTTGTCAGCTTCTCGACCTTTGGCTATCCAAAATCAGAACGTGCGCAAAAGCTGCACGAAGCCCCCGCCATTCTGGACGCGCGCGGCGTGGATTTTGAATATGATGGCGAAATGACCGCAGATGTGGCCCTGAACCCGGACGTGATGGCGCAATATCCGTTCTGTCGTCTATCGGGTCCGGCCAATATTTTGGTGGTTCCCGCCCGTCACTCTGCGTCAATTTCGGTGAAAATGATGCAGGAACTGGCCGGTGCCACCGTGATTGGCCCAATTCTGTCCGGCATTGATAAGCCGATTCAGATCTGTTCAACCAACTCGACCTCTAACGACATCCTGAACATGGCGGTTCTGGCCGCCGCACGTTTGGGAGAGAAGAAATAGGGACTAATTCAGCCCAATAGCGCGAATTTGACCCACCACATAGGCCTGCCCTATCCTTGGGCATGGGTTATGTCATTTCTCATTGGCGCGGAGAGCAGTCTTTGCTTCGGTCGTTCTGGCTGAATGGGGTTGCCCTGCGGCTTGTGATCTATGGCCTCTTTGCGACCCTGATCCGTGAAAACCCTGTTGCAATTCCGCTGGCGCTGGGCGCTGCTGGTGTTGATCTTGTGATTTTGGTCTGGCAATGCACCGGTTATTTTCGCGCAGCAGAGCGGAATTTGCGTGGATTAGGGTCTATGTTGCCACTTTGGGGCGGAATGTTTGCCCTGATTGTTGCGGTGTTTGTGGTGCTGACGCAATGGTGGGGGTTGGCGTTGGCCACCCATGTTCCACCAGACGAGGTGCCCTATTCCGTACAGCGCGATCAACTGCACGCCTCAAATTATGACATGCGCGTCTCAGAGGATGGCACCATCCTTACCTTGCGCGGCGTGATCGCGCTGGGCGCAACCAAACGGTTCATGGCGCTTTTGGCAAAACACCCCGATCTGCGCCATGTGCATCTGACCAGCAATGGCGGAAATATCTTTGAGGCGCGCGGGATCGCAAAGCTGATCCTTGCGCATGAGCTGAGCACATTTGTCGAACAGGATTGCAGCTCGGCTTGCACCCTTCCGTTTATCGCCGGAAAGATGCGGGGCATTGCCCTGAATGCAAGGTTGGGATTTCACGGATATCTTCTCACCAATGCGTCGCAAACGCCGCACATTGATGTGGCTGCTGAACAGGAAAAAGACCGCGAACTTTTCCGTGCGCGCGGGGTAAGTGACGCATTTTTGGAGGTGATGTTCCAACGGTCACACGCTGAGATTTGGACGCCAGATTTGTGCGTCTTGCGTGCTGCCGGTGTGGTGAACACGGACGCGTTTTAGGGATATTTGAGGGTTTAAACAGTTTACAGTTTTGCCGCCGAGACCTTTAAACAGTTTAAAGTTTGGCGATTTGAAACTTTAAAGAGTTTAAAGTTTTCGCAAAGAAAAACCCCCACCAGATGGCGGGGGTTTTTGTGTTTCAGACTGGTAATATTCAGTCGATGATTGCGTTCAGCGTGGCTGATGGGCGCATCACTTTTGTTTTCAATGCGGCATCAGGGCGGAAATATCCACCGATGTTTGCCGCTGGACCTTGCGCCATTGCGAGTTCTGCCAGAATGGCCTCTTCGCCGTCGGCCAACGCTTTTGCAACAGGGGCAAATTCCGCTGCCAAATCAGCATCTTGCGTCTGGGCCGCAAGCGCATCTGCCCAGTAACGTGCAAACCAATAGTGGCTGTCACGGTTGTCTGGCTCACCAACTTTGCGGCTTGGCGAGCGGTTGTTGTCCAGAATACCTTGGGTCGCAGCTTCTGCCGCCGCACCCAAAACGCCCGCTTTTGCGTTGCCTTTAACGTCGGCGAGGAAGTTCAAGCTTTCACCTAAGGCACAGAATTCGCCCATAGAATCCCAACGCAGATGGTTCTGTTCAACCAGTTGCTGAACGTGCTTGGGGGCGGAGCCGCCCGCGCCAGTTTCAAACAAGCCGCCGCCTTGCATCAGCTTCACAATCGACAGCATCTTAGCCGAAGTGCCAAGTTCCAAGATCGGGAACAGGTCGGTCAGATAATCGCGCAGCACGTTGCCGGTGATGGCGATGCTGTCTTTGCCCGCGGTGATGGTGATCAGCGACTGACGGGTGGCTTCGCGTGGGGCCATGATCTGGAATTTGTCAGCAACACCAGCGGCTTGCAGGGCGGGCTCAACCATTTTGATCAGTTCGGCGTCATGGGCGCGGTTGGCGTCCAGCCAGAAAATGGCTTCGGAACCGGTCAGGCGTTGACGGTCCAGGGCAAGCTGGATCCAGTTGTCGACTGGCGCCTTTTTCGCCGTACAGGCGCGCCAGATGTCACCGCCTTCAACCTCGTGCGAATGCAACGTCTCGCCGTTTGGCAGAACCACGCGGATCACGCCGTCAGCGGGTGCTTCGAAGGTGGTGGGGTGGCTGCCGTATTCTTCGGCTTTTTGCGCCATCAGGCCGACGTTTGCGACGGACCCAACGGTGGACACGTCCATTTTACCGTTTTCTTTGAAGAAGTTGATGCTCTCGTCATAGATGGTCGCATAGCAGTTGTCGGGGATCACACAATTGGTATCCCCTTTGTTGCCATCCGCGTCCCAGCCTTTGCCGCCCGCGCGGATCACGGCGGGCATAGAGGCGTCGATGATTACGTCTGATGGGACGTGCAGGTTGGTGATGCCCTTGTCGGAATCAACCATATACATCGCGGGGCGATCTGCGGTCACGGCGTCGATCGCGGCCATGATGTCAGCGTTGTCTTTCACGCGGTCGATCAGGTCACCCATGCCAGAGTTTGGGTTCACGCCAGCGGCCTCCAGCTCGGCACCGAACTTTTCAAACACAGGGGCCAGCCAAGCCTTAACAGCATGGCCAAAGATGATCGGATCGGACACTTTCATCATGGTCGCTTTCATGTGAAGCGAGAACATGGTGCCGTCTTTTTTGGTGTCTTCAATGGCGTCTGCCAAGAAGGTGGACAGGGCGTTTGCTGACATGAATGTCGCGTCTGCAACGGTGCCTTCTTCCAGCGGCCAGCTGTCTTTCAGAACGGTTGTTGTGCCGTCTTTGCCAACAAATTCGATCTTCGCATCACCGGCCTGTGCCGCCGTGATGGTTGCTGCTTTTTCGTTTGCATAGAAGTCGTTACCCGGCATCGACGATACTTTGGTCTTCGATGTTGATACCCATTCACCCATCGAATGCGGGTTGTTTTGGGCATAGTTTTTCACGGCTTTGGCCGAACGACGGTCCGAGTTGCCCTCACGCAGAACCGGGTTCACAGCGGAACCTTTGATCCCGTCATAACGTGCGCGTACGGCTTTTTCTTCATCGGTTTTCGGCTCCTCCGGGTAATCCGGCAGGGCGTAGCCTTGCGCCTGAAGCTCTTCGATTGCGGCCACAAGTTGCGGCACAGATGCCGAGATGTTTGGCAGTTTGATGACGTTGGCATCGGCGGTTTTCACCAGCTTGCCCAGCTCGGCCAGATCGTCGTTTTGACGTTGCTCTGCGGTCAGGCTTTCGGGGAAGGTCGAAATGATCCGGCCGGCCAATGAGATGTCTTTGGTGCCCACGGACACACCCGCCGCTTTGGTAAAGCGTTTGATGATGGGCAGGAACGAGGCGGAGGCAAGCTCCGGCGCTTCGTCTACAATGGTATACACAATATCCGGCTGTGAAGTATCGGTCATGACAGAACACCCCTTTTTTTTCGATGAAAGGTTAGAATGCGCGCGAAAGACCGCTTCGGGCGCAGAATTGGATTTGACCCTGACATACACAATCTGCGCATGAAAAAAAAGGGACTTGAACGTGGATCGGCGAATTAGTCGCGGGCAATCAGCGGTAAAATTTGTTTGGCCAGCAGATAGTGAGAAGAAATTTCGCGACCATCGTGGATCAGAGAGAAAACACCATATGGATTGGGGACAAGGGTTCGTGCTTCTGCCGCTGAGGTGATTTCGATGGCGCGAAATGGGATGTCCAAGGTCTCGGGGGCGGCACGGGCATGTGTCACCGCATCTTCGAGATAGGGGCATTGCGCGGAATGAAGAACCGTCATTCCCGGCCCAAAGGCGGCGGCTTTTGCGGACCAGTTTCCTGATAAACGCGGGGGATCCGCAGGGGAACTGGACTTTAGCATCAGGTCGTAGCCCGGTGCAGCGCTATCATCAGATTGGTATCCGTGGTGGGTCAGGATACCTTTATCGATCAGCCAGTTACCTGAACTTGTCAGGGCGACCACGCCTTTATATCCGTTCTCACGCGCCCATTCCTCAGCCTCATTCAAAAGCTGAGTTGAGAACCCATTCCCTTTGCTTTTCCCGACAACCCAAAGGCAGTGGATCACCACAAAATCATCAGCATTTTCAATGCCGCGCCAGGCAAATTTACCGGGGATGAATTCAATGAAACCGCGTTCTTTGTTGCCCAACAGGCGAAGCTGCAGCCCCTCGGCAAAGCGGGCATCCAGCCACGCCTTTTTACGCTTCCAAGCGCTGGTTTTCCGGGCGCTCATTTTGCAAAAGAACCCGTGTTTTTCGACGGTCTCAGCTGTGACGGTAATGATGGGATTTGAATGTAATTGGGTCATGGTGGCAGTGTGCACCTGTGGGTGCGGGTTGTCTCTGACCAAGGTCAAAACCGAGGCGCGAGGCCCCGGTTTTGCTTCAATTCGCTATGGCGAAGGGTATTACAGACGCGAGATAATGGCGTCGGCAAGTGTGGAGGTGTTGCCCGTGCCACCAAGATCAGGTGTCGCACCATCGCCGGATTGCACGGTGTCGATCACCGCTTGGCGCAGGCGATTGGCGTCTTCCACACGGCCCACATGTTCCAGCATCATGCCTGCGGCCATTAGGAAAGCGCAGGGGTTGGCAAGGCCTTTTCCGGCAATATCAGGAGCGGATCCATGTACCGCTTCAAAGATCGCGGCGTCTTCACCGATGTTGGCGCCGGGGGCCAGACCCAGCCCGCCAATAAGGCCAGCGGCGAGATCGGACAGGATGTCGCCAAAGAGGTTGGTGGTGACGATCACGTCAAAGGCTTCGGGGTACATGACCATCTGCATCGCGCAGGCGTCAACGATCCGCTCGTCATAGTCGACGCGGCCTTCGTATTCCTTCGCCACGTCGCGCGCCTCTTCCAGAAACATGCCGGACAGCAGTTTCAGGATGTTGGCCTTGTGCACGATGGATACTTTTTTGCGGCCATTGGCGACGGCATATTCAAAGGCGGCGCGGGCGATGCGGCGGGCTTCGGCTTTTGTGTTATAGCCGGTTGAATAGACTTTGCCTTCGGGGTCGCCGTTGTGTTCAATATACCCTTCGTCGGCAATGTAATACCCTTCGAGGTTTTCACGGAAGATCACCATATCAACCCCGTCAAAGCGGCCGTTTTTCTTGATGGTTTTGGTGGGGCGCACGTTTGCGTAAAGCTCAAATTCCTGACGTAGTTGCAGGTTGATTGACTTGAAACCACCGCCAACGGGCGTGGTCAGCGGGCCCTTGAGGGCCAGTTTGGTGCGATGAATACTATCGAGCGTCGCCTGCGGAAGCGGCACGCCAGCGGCGTCGATCCCGGCCATACCTGCCTGTTGCACATCCCACTTAAAGGGCGCACCCATGTGGTCCAGAATGGCGGTGACGGCTTTGGTGATCTCAGGTCCGATCCCATCGCCGGGGATCAGGGTGGCTTCGATTTGGCGTGTCATGGCGGGTCTCCAGGCTTGGAAATTTATAAATTCTTATAGCCCATATAAACGGTATACAATGGAATACAATAGGAAAGTGACCCTCAAAAACCGGGAAAGACGGCAGAGATTTCCCCGCGCCTCACCGTATTTCTCTTGCGCATGAGGATTGAAAATATAGGGTTTTGCTAAAAAAGAGGCCCTTATGACTGTATTCTGTTTTGGTTCCATCAATATTGACAATTTTTATCAAATGCCGCATTTGCCCCAACCGGGTGAGACGCTGGCCGCATTGGGTTACTCATGCGGATTGGGGGGCAAAGGGGCCAACCAATCGGTCGCCAGCGCACGTGCTGGGTGTGAGACAAAGCACATTGGATCCATCGGGGATGACGGGGCGTGGTGCCTGGACAGGCTGCGGAGCATGGGCGTCGATACCGCACATATCGCGACCATCTCTGCCGCGACCGGGCACGCAAATATCTGTGTTGATCCCTCTGGTGAAAACATGATTGTGCTGGCCCCTGGGGCCAATCACGCCCAAAGCCTTGAGCGGATTAAGAGTGCCTTAAGCGATGCCCATCCCGGCGATATCCTGCTTTTGCAAAACGAGGTCAATCTTGTCAAAGAGGTCGCACAGATGGCCAAACAGCTGGACCTCTTTGTGATCTATTCCGCAGCCCCCTTTGATGCAAAAGCGGCACAGGAAGCCCTGCCGCTATGTGATCTATTGGTTGTGAATGAAGTGGAAGCAAAGCAACTTTCGGACGCGCTGGGCGTGTCAGCCAGCGAAATTGCGGTGCCCGCTGTTTTGACCACCCGAGGGGAAAAAGGCGCAGAGTGGCGTGACCAGATCACCAAAAGTGAAATCAAAGCCCCCGCCTTTAAGGTCACGCCCGTGGACACCACCGGCGCGGGAGATTGCTTTATCGGTTATGTCGCGGCGGGGTTGGATCAGGGGCTTTCTGTGGCGGATGCGCTGCGGTTGGCGTCTGCTGCCTCCGCGCTTCAGGTCACGCGCCCGGGCACCGCAGAGGCGATCCCGACACGGGCAGATGTGGACGCGTTTTTGGCGGGTGTTAACCCTTAAACAGCTGCCCCAGCTTCATCGCAATCGACACGTCCCCATCGACCTTGATCTTGCCCATCATAAAGGCGGTCATTGGGTTCAGTTTGCCGCGCATCAGCTTTTCCAAATTGTCTTTGGACATGGCGATGGTGCATTTGGTGTCGACATTTTCCCGGCTGACGGCACCATCCACCAGCGCAATCACGCCATCCTCGCCACAATCCAACTTGAGGCTTTCATCAAACGGATGTTTCGCCAATCCGCGGCTGATCTTTGCGGCAATTTCGGTAAGCGGCATGGGATGTCCTTTTAATGCAAAACGCCCCCGCGTGATACGGGGGCGTTGGTGTTCGGTCCACAGTATAATTCCACCGTGACGTGGCGAAAAGTTACTTACCGCTTTTTGCCGCAACGCGTTTGTTGCGCATGGCGATCAGCTTTAGGCGCAGCGCGTTGAGCTGGATAAAGCCTGCGGCGTCGGTCTGATCATATGCGCCTGCGTCATCCTCGAAGGTCACATGTTCTTCGGAGTAAAGCGAGTGATCTGACCAGCGGCCAACCACACGGGCAAGGCCTTTGTAAAGCTTCATCCGCACCGTGCCTGTGACGTGTTCTTGCGACATGTCGATGGCGGCTTGCAGCATTTCGCGCTCGGGTGAATACCAGTAACCATTATAGATCAGCTCGGCGTATTTCGGCATCAGCTCATCCTTCAGGTGCATCGCGCCCCGGTCCATGGTGATGCTTTCAATGCCGCGGTGGGCGTCGATCAGGATGGTGCCACCGGGGGTTTCATAGATCCCGCGCGATTTCATACCAACGTAACGACCCTCAACCAGATCAAGTCGGCCAATGCCGTGCTTGCGACCATATTCGTTCAGCTCGGTCAGGACTGTGGCGGGCGACATATCGACGCCGTTGATGGCCACGGGATCGCCTTTTTCAAAGGTAATCTCGATGAATTCCGGCGTGTCAGGCGCATCTTCGGGATGCACGGTGCGCTGGTACACATAGTCGGGTGCGTCATCGGCGGGGTTTTCCAGAACCTTGCCTTCGGACGAGGTGTGTAGCAGGTTTGCATCCACAGAGAATGGCGCCTCGCCGCGCTTGTCCTTGGCAACTGGGATCTGGTTTTGCTCGGCAAATTCCAGAAGCTTGGTGCGCGAGGTCAGATCCCATTCGCGCCAGGGCGCGATCACTTTGATGTCTGGGTTCAGCGCATAGGCGGCCAGTTCAAACCGCACCTGATCGTTGCCCTTGCCGGTTGCACCATGTGCCACGGCGTCCGCATTATGCTCGGCCGCGATCTCAACAAGACGTTTGGAAATCAGTGGGCGCGCGATTGAGGTGCCCAGCAGGTACAGACCTTCGTATTGCGCATTGGCACGGAACATCGGGAAGACAAAGTCGCGCACAAACTCTTCGCGCACGTCTTCGATATGGATGTTTTCTGGCTTGATGCCCAGCAATTCTGCCTTGGCGCGGGCTGGGTCCAGCTCTTCGCCCTGACCAAGGTCAGCGGTGAAGGTGATCACTTCGCAACCATACTCGGTTTGCAACCATTTCAGGATGATCGAGGTATCAAGGCCGCCTGAATAGGCCAGCACAACTTTTTTGGGTGCAGAATTGGATTCAGACATGGTTTTCCCTTTCAAGACGTATCGCGCCGCGCTTATCCGGTTTTACCGCGCGGGGCAAGGTTTGTGGTGTGTTCTTTGGGGAACTGGGGGAGAACTGGAGGAAATGTCAGGATTGCCAGTGATCAAAATCCATGATTGAAAACCCCAAAAGAATTTTGAGTTGAGGATTTGAGATGACCGGTTGGGCGATTTTAAAACATTCGCTTAGAATGATGCTCGCAAATTATGGTTTTGTCATTTTTATGTCGCTGCTTTTTTCCGTGGCACTACCGGCATCGAGTTTTTGTGTGGATTGGCTAAAGTCAGCAAAATTTTTACCAACCTGGGTGCAGTTGGCATCGGCATTTTTACTGCTTGATGTTCTCTGTCTGGGTATAGTGCTTTTACTTGTATCGTATGTGGCAGTTAGGTGGCACCGTAGGATCATTTTAGGAAATACCAAGCGCTCTTGGAATCCGTTTAGGCATGGACGCTTGGTGCTTATGTATTGGTGGAAGCTGCTAGGGCTTTCGGTTTTGTACATAGCCTTCTTCGTGCCCTTCCTGTTTGTCTATATCCAATTGTTGGTCGGGCAATCAGGTGGGATGCTACAAATAGAAATGAATAGCGTGTTCTTCCTCTCTATTTTAACTGGCATATGGGGGTGTTTGGCGTTGTTTATACCGCTCCGCTTATCACCTATCTTGGTTGCCGCTGCACTAGATGAAGACATGCGCGTCAAAGAGGCTTGGCTGGCAACACGAGGCTCATCTAGAGCTATTTTTGATCTTTTGTTTTGGGCTTTTCTCGTGTGGGCGGCTCTTTTTGGGTTGGGCGGATTGATGGCTTTCGGAGCTACTGGGGTAGGGCTTTTCACCGGCATCGCGATTCTTGTAGGTGTGCTGCTTTTTGTCGGGTTCGAGATTATGGCCGCAATAGCGATTATCACCACGATTTATGACCATTTTGTCGAAGGTCTTGATCTCGCTTGACCCTTGCCAAGTTGTTTCCCTTGGGTCAGACATTCCGGATGAGCGATTTTCTAAAAAAAGCCCGTGTGGCAGAACAGCAGATGCGGGCGCTTTTCCCCGCGACGCCGTTACAGCGTAATGATCACCTGTCGGCCAAATTCGGTGCGGACATTTGGCTAAAGCGCGAAGACCTGTCACCGGTGCGCAGCTATAAAATCCGTGGTGCGCTGAATGCCATGAGCAAGGCGTTGGCAAAGACGCCAGACCAAGATGTGTTTGTCTGCGCCTCTGCCGGCAATCACGCGCAGGGCGTGGCCTATGTGTCCAAGCATTTTGGGGTGAAAGGCGTGATTTTCATGCCCGTGACCACGCCACAGCAGAAAATCGACAAGACCCGGATTTTTGGTGGTGACGCGATTGAGATCCGGCTGATCGGGGATTACTTCGACGATACGCTGATCGCCGCCCAAGCCTATTGCGCAGAGGTTGGTGGTCACTTCCTGTCACCCTTTGACGACAAAGATGTGATCGAAGGGCAAGCCAGCGTGGCAGCAGAGGCAGTGGCCCAATTGGGTCGCGCGCCTGATATCGTGGTGCTGCCCGTCGGTGGCGGTGGTCTGTCAGCCGGAATCACGCGGTATATGGGTGAAGTCGCCCCCAAGACCGAGATTTTTTATGTCGAACCCGCAGGTGGGGCGTCGCTTGCGGCGGCCCTTGCGGCTGGTGCCCCGGTGACCTTGGATCGGGTTGACAATTTTGTGGATGGGGCCGCCGTCGCCCGGATCGGTGCGCTGACCTTTAATGTTCTCAAGAACGTATCGCCAAACAAAGTGCGCGCGATCCCGGAGGATCGGATTTGCACAACCATCCTTGATATGCTTAATGTCGAAGGCGTTGTTTTGGAACCCGCAGGGGCCTTGTCTGTCGATGCGCTGAAGGATCTTCAGGATGAAATTGCCGGAAAAACCATAATATGTGTCACGTCTGGCGGAAATTTTGATTTTGAGCGCCTTCCAGAAGTGAAAGAACGTGCGCAGCGTTATGCGGGGTTGAAGAAATACTTGCTGCTACGCTTGCCGCAGCGCCCCGGAGCTTTGAAGGATTTTCTTCAGATTCTGGGTCCGGACGACAACATCGCCCGGTTTGAATATCTGAAGAAATCCGCACGGAATTTCGGATCTGTGCTGATTGGTATTGAAACCAACCGGTCTGAAAATTTCGATGCGCTCTTTGCGGGGTTGGATGCCGGTGGGTTTGCTTATTCAGACATCACAGATGATGAAACCGTGGCGGAATTTGTGATCTAACGCGCGGTGAATGCTTCTTTTGAGGCGGAATAGGTTTCAAACACGGGTGCCAATTGCACGGCGTCAGATTTCCCCTCTGCCGCCAACCGTTCGCCTTCGCCGCAAAGCTTTGACAAGGCTTGAAAGCCGAGGTTGAGGGACGAGCTTTTTAAAAAGTGCAGATCCTGTTCGTACTGATCAGGCTCGGGTTTGGTCCGCAGCCGTTCAATGACTTCGTCCACTTCCTCAAGAAACATTTCAGCCACCTCGGCAAAATCCTCTTCGCCGATTTCTTCTTTCAACTCATTAACGCGATCCCAGCTGATCATATTGATCCCCTCCGGTCCTATCACATACAAAAACTGTACCATTGATAGAGCCCGAGCCTTAACATCTCGTTATTAAACACAGAAATTCCGTGCAAATTTTAGGATTAACCAGCGGGCAATACCTGAGTCGTATGGCTTGGTCGGGTCAAGTGATCCGTGAGGCATAAGGAACCTGTTTTGAAATCACGCGTTGCATCTCAATTGCCAGATATTGCCGATCTGGAAACGCCGTCGGCAGTCGGGGCAGATGCTGTCAAAACCATTCTTGTGGTGGATGACAGTCGGGCGCAACGCATGATTGTGAGTTCCACATTAAAGCGTCAGGGGTTCACGGTTGTTGAGGCTGGATCAGGTGATGAAGCGCTGGAGAAGATCGCAGCGGAAGATATTGATTTGATCCTTTCAGACTGGATGATGCCGGGCATGGACGGGCTGGAGCTTTGTCAGGCGTTCCGGGCCCTTCCGCGTGACAAATACGGATATTTTATCCTGCTGACCTCAAAAAGTGAAAAAGGCGCTGTTGCGCAGGGCTTGGATGTTGGCGCGGACGATTTTTTGAACAAGCCCGTCAATGCCGAAGAGCTACGTGCGCGGATCAATGCGGGTGGGCGCATCATGCGGATGGAACGCGAACTTCAGGAGAAGAATCGCCTGGTTTCGGCGACGCTTTCTGAAATTCAGACCATTTATGATTCGATTGATCGGGATCTGGTTGAAGCGCGCAATATGCAACAATCCTTGGTTCGCGAACGCTTCCGCGATTATGGCACCGCCGAAGTCAGCCTGCTGTTGCAGCCCTGTGGGCATGTGGGTGGGGATCTTGTTGGGATGTTCCAGCCAGATGATAATACGGTCGCTATTTACTCAATTGATGTGTCTGGTCATGGAATTGCATCGGCCTTGCTGACGGCGCGATTGGCGTCTTACTTGTCTGATGGATCACCCGAGCAAAACATCACTTCTGCAAGCGCACCGGGCGGAAAAACCCGCCTACGTGACCCAGAAGAAGTTGCATTCCTTTTGAACACAATGATGCTTGAGGACATGCCGACCGAGCACTATTTTACCATGATCATGTCATATCTGGACCTATCCACCGGTAAGATTGTGTTGACCCAATGCGGCCATCCCAACCCCGCGCTTTTGCGTCCAGACGGGTCGGTGGAGTATTTGGGTGATGGTGGGATGCCAATCGGACTAATCCGGGGTAGCAAATATGAGCGGTTTGAATTCACGCTCGAGCCGGGTGATCGCCTGATGTTCTATTCAGACGGGTTCACCGAGGCCGAAAATGAGAAAAATGAAATGTTGGATGAAGACGGATTTGAAGAGGTAATTGCGCACAATGCCCAACTCAAACGTCAAGAGTTTTTGGATGGTTTGGTTTGGGAGGTTGATAAATTTTGCGGTGAAAAAGAATTCGGCGATGACTTGTCCATGTCTTTGATTGAATACAAAGGTCCGCCTGTATAACTCTGCTTTGCACTGCTGTTTCGTGCGCAAATTGGGTTGCGTTACATCATTTTTTCCACCATTCCCCCTTTTTCCCTTACTTGCCGCGCCCATATAGACGCGATATGGCAGGGGAACTGCCGCAAGCTCAGCCCGTGGAAAACCCAATGACACTCGGAAATTTGATCGCCTGGGATGATACCATCCTGCCCTTCCAACTGGACAATTGCGATGTGCGCGGTCGCGTGGTGCGCCTGGATGGCACGCTCGATACCGTGTTGTCGCAGCACAATTACCCGCCCGCGATTGAGGCTTTGGTGGCGGAGGCTGCTTTGCTGACCGCGATGATTGGGCAATCCATCAAACTGCGCTGGAAACTTTCCCTGCAAATTCGCGGTGACGGTCCCGCGCGTTTGATTGCAACGGACTATTATGCACCTGAAAAAGAAGGCGACCCAGCTATGGTGCGCGCCTATGCCAGCTATGACGAAGATCGGCTGGACGCAGACGTCGCCGCGTTTGACCAGATCGGCAAAGGTTTCTTTGCGGTTTTAATTGATCAGGGCGATGGCAAAACACCTTATTCGGGCATGACGCCCATCGCCGGAAACTCGCTTTCTGATTGTGCGCAGGTTTATTTTGCCCAATCTGAACAGCTGCCAACTCGGTTTCACCTGAGTTTTGGTCGGTCCATATGGGCCGGGGGTGAAGAAAGCTGGCGCGCGGGCGGTGTGATGCTGCAGCACATGCCCAAAGCCAGCCCGCATGTGACCGGCGAAGGTGGTTCCGGTGAAGGGGGGGTGCTTTCGGCGGATGATTTGCTGGGGGAGGATGACAAAGAAAACTGGAACCGTGCGAATATCCTGCTGTCTTCGGTGGAAGAACTGGAATTGATTGGACCGTCTGTGTCCCCTACCGCCTTGTTGACTCGCCTGTTTCACGAGGAAGATCCGCGCGTTTATGATCCGCAACAAGTGCGCTTCGGGTGCACCTGTTCTGAAGACCGCGTACGCGAAAGCTTGTCGATCTACTCGGTGAAAGACATTGCCTATATGACCAAAGATAATGGCCGCCTGACAGCAGATTGCCAGTTCTGTGGGGCGCATTACGATCTGGATCCTGCAACCGTGGGAAAAGATGCAAAAGGTCAGGACAGTGAGGCCTGAGATTGAACATATCCGGCGTGCGCTTGCCCATTCGGGCGGGGGCAGCTCGGATTTTGATCTCAACCCGAATGTGACCCTCCCTAAGGGGCGCGTCCTGCGGCCCGCTGCTGTATTGATCCCGCTGATCTATGTCGAAGATGAACTGCGGTTGATCCTGACCAAACGGGCCTCGCATTTGAAGCATCATCCGGGGCAAATTGCGTTCCCCGGTGGAAAAGTGGATCCAGAAGATGCCGGTCCGGTAGAGGCTGCTTTGCGCGAAGCGTGGGAGGAAGTCGGCCTGCCGCAGGACGCGGTCTCGGTGTTTGGCGAAATGCCAGCCCATGAAACCGTGACGTCCTATTCGGTCACCCCGGTTCTCGGATTGGTGACCCGGCCTTTTGTGGAGCGTCCAGAGGCGGGCGAGGTTGACGAGGTGTTCACGGTCCCGTTCAAACATGTCTCTAATCCAGCCAACTTCGTCACTCAGGGCCGGGTCTGGCAAGGCGCGCCGCGATACTATGAAACAGTGCCCTATGGCCCCTATTACATTTGGGGGGCCACAGCGCGGATCCTTCGCATGTTGGCCGAAAGGCTGTCTTCATGACGCAAATTACTGCAGATTGGATCAAGAACCCGCGTGTTCAGCGATTGGCACAGGCCTTTCTGTCGCATGGCTTTGAAATCTATTTCGTTGGTGGATGCGTGCGAAATGCGTTGATGGGCGCGCCTGTCGCCGACCTCGACTTGTCAACCAATGCCCGCCCGGAACAAATGGTCGAGCTGGCCAAAGCGGCTGGGTTTCGGCCCGTGCCCACCGGGATTGACCACGGCACAATAACCGTGGTGGTCGAGGGCGAAGGGTTTGAAATCACCACTTATCGCAAAGATGTGGAAACCGATGGCCGCCGCGCGGTGGTTGCTTTTGCAGACACGATGGAAGAAGACGCGAACCGTCGTGATTTCACGATGAACGCCCTTTATGCGGATGCAGGGGGGCGGGTGATTGACCCGCTGAACGGTTTGCCTGATCTGCTGGACAGGCGGGTGCGGTTCATTGATGACGCCACGGCGCGCATCCGGGAAGACTATCTTCGAACCTTAAGGTTTTTCAGATTTTACGCCTGGTATAGCAATGAGGCTGAAGGCCCGGATCAAGAGGCTTTGGCGGCAATTTCCGCCAATTTAGGCGGGTTAGAGACGCTTTCGCGCGAACGTGTCGGGGCGGAGATGCTCAAACTCCTTTCCGCAACAAACCCTGCACCCGCCGTTGCGACGATGGCGCAATGTGGTGTGTTGCAGGCGCTGCTACCGGGAACGGATGCGCGCGGATTGCCCATTTTGGTGCATTTGGAAGATGGGTTGCAGGTTGATCCGATCCGGCGGCTTGCTGTGCTGGGCGGTGTGGATGTCGCGCGATCTTTACGGTTGTCGCGCAAAGAGGCGAAGACATTGCAAGCTTTGCGGGATGGAATGGGGTCGATGACCGGGGCTGCGGAGCTGGCTTACCGGGAAGGCGCCGATCTTGCCCGGGACATCCTTCTTTTGCGGGCGGCTCAGATGGAACTCCCGCTTCCGATTGGATATGAGGTGGATATCACAAAAGGGGCGGCAGCCCAGTTTCCGATCACTCCTGCGGATTTAATGCCTGCGTTTTCCGGCCCCGCGCTGGGCGCAGAACTCAAACGGCGCGAAGCCCTTTGGATTGCCTCTGATTTTACTTTGACCCGCGAGGAGCTGCTGACATGAGCACCCCCAGCCAACCCACCACACATACAATTGACCGATTGGGCCATCTTGGTGATGGTGTTGCCCACGGCCCGGTTTTTGTCCCACGCGCCCTGCCGGGTGAAGTTGTCGAGGGTGAAGTGATTGACGGCCGCATGGATGTGCCACGCATCGTGACCCCATCGCCAGACCGCGTCAAAGCGTCTTGCCCGCATTATAATACCTGCGGCGGCTGCTCGTTGTTGCATGCGTCTGATGCCTTCGTGTCCGATTGGAAATCAAATGTGGTGCGTCAGGCATTGGTTGCGCAGGGGATTGAAACTGAAATTCGCCCTATCGCCACGTCACCAGCCACGTCGCGACGGCGGGCGACGTTGTCGGCAAGACGCGGCAAAAAGGGGGCCATCGTTGGTTTCCACGGCCGTCGTTCTGGCGCGATTTCGTCGATTGAGCATTGTCAGATGCTCGCCCCAGAGTTGGTTGCGCAAGTACCAACCATAGAGGCTCTCGTTTATTTGGGCGGTTCGCGCAAAGCGGAATTATCTGTGAATATGGCGACGTCCGAGGGCGGTATTGATATGTCGGTCATGGGCGGAAAGGCCCTAAACCGCACGTTAGAGACTGAGCTGGCGCAAGTGCTTCACAAATTTGGCCTGGCGCGACTGTCTTGGAATGGCGAGCTGATTGCCACCGAGGTTGCGCCACAACAAGCGTTTGGGCAGGCGATGGTGACCCCTCCTCCGGGTGCATTTTTACAGGCCACGAAAGACGGTGAGGCGGTTTTGGTGGCTGCGGTTCGTGAGGCCATTGGGGGTGCAGACACAGTGGTTGACCTGTTTGCGGGCTCTGGCACCTTCAGCTTGCCATTGGCCGATCAGTCCGAAGTGCATGCTGTTGAGGGGTCGGATGCCATGATGCAGGCGTTGGATCACGGGTGGCGACGCTCAAAAGGGCTGAAGCGTGTGACCAGCGAAACCCGCGATCTGTTTCGCCGCCCCCTGATGCCCGACGAGCTGAATAAATTTGCCGCCATTGTCATTGACCCCCCACGTGCCGGTGCCTTGGCGCAGGTCGAGGAAATTGCGCAGTCAGACGTCGCCCATGTGGCGATGGTGTCGTGCAATCCCGTGAGTTTTGCGCGGGATGCGCAGATATTGGTGGCGGCGGGTTATCGCTGTGATTGGGTTCTGCCGGTGGATCAATTCCGCTGGTCCCCGCATGTCGAATTGATCGCGGCCTTCAGCAAGGGGTGACCAGATCTGGCGTGAAATCACCACGTCGCTTGCCCCAGTGGGGCGTGATGCGCTATGGGTAAAGAAAAAAACTTGGGCAGAAACAGGCAAATGCAATGCGGTATCTAATAGCAATACTGGTGATGGTCGGCGTGTTGAGCACGGCGTCCTGCGCGCGCAAAAGCAAGGTTATGCGCCAGTATGACGGCCCTGCTGTCACGCAGATTGTGGTGTCAAAATCTCAGCGGAAAATGTTCTTGCTGCATCAAAAAGAAGTGTTGAAATCCTACCGAGTTGATCTTGGGTTTACACCAGATGGGCACAAGCAGTTCAAGGGAGATGGCAAAACCCCCGAGGGCCGCTATTTCATCAATCGGCGCAATCCGCGCAGCGCATTCCACCTTTCATTGGGCATTTCCTACCCGAACTCGGCTGATATCGCCTATGCGAAAGCGAATGAACGTGATCCGGGCGGGGATATTTTTATTCACGGTGCGCGCCGAAAGCAGGATCCGAAAGGACGTGATTGGACCTCCGGGTGCATTTCTGTATCAGACAAAGAGATCGAAGAAATCTGGTTGATGGTACAGGATGACACGGTGATTGATATTCTGCCCTAAGGCGTTGCTGCGTCTGGGGCATAAAAAAACCGCGCTTCTAAGGCGCGGTTTTGTCGTTTCAGGTGGTCGGTCTCAACCGCCCATCAAGAGGGTCCACCAGATTTTCCCGCCGGCTTCCTGCACCCAAGCAAAGCCCATGTTTTGCGCACGGGATTCTAGAATCACGTCGCGTGTGCCGGGTTCTTCCATCCAGGCCGCGAGCGTTTCCAGCTCGGTTTCATAGGTTTCCGAGATGGCTTCCCCCAGCATCAGGCCTGAATATCCTGTGCGCGCCACGCGGTCGATTGGCGAGGAGCCGTCAGAGCCAAAATGCCATGGTCGGTTTTGAACGGACATGTCACGCGAATGGGTTGCGGCGGCGGCATTCAGCTGTGAATTCAGCACAACAGGGCCTTTACCAGCGGCCTGACGCAGCGCGTTGACTGAATCGAGCATGTTATACTGGATTTTAGACTGCTGCCCCGCCCCGATACGATAGATCTTGGCAATGGTACCATCAGCACGTGAATAGGTCCCTTCGGTGCTGCAAGCGGCCAAGGCGAAAACCGTGGCCATACTGATCAAAAACGTGCGCTTCATCTATCTCACCTAGCTTCGTGAATTCCTTTCCTCTATATAGGATTGTTGTCGGGATCAAACGCAACAGGCGGAAATGTGCGAGTTAACGCTTGTTTGATTTGCGACTGCGTCATTCGCGCCATATATAGTGAACGAATTGCCAGTATTTATTGGAGAACGAAATGGTCCACAGGCTTCCAAAATCACTTAGCAGACGTTCCTTTCTTGGGTCGACTGCGGCGGTGGCATCTTTGTTGGCTGCGCCTGCTTTGGCACAGACCGGGGATGAAACCACAGAGATCGAAGCGGATTTGACCGAGCGCGTGCGCCGGAATATCTCATCTTTTCGCTCGCTTGACTGGCGTCCTTATTTCTCAAACACAAAAAATGGTGTGGTGCTTGTGGATATTTCCTCACGCGCGCTGCACTATTGGTCGGAAGACCAGAGCGTTTATAAGCTGTTCCCATCGTCGGTGCCATTGACCGCTGACCTGACTCGCAAAGGGCGCACATCTATTATTCGCAAGGTGGAGGGCCCCAGCTGGAGCCCGACGCCTTCTATGAAAAAGCGCAATCCGGAATGGCCTGACTATGTTGGTCCGGGACCGGACAATCCGCTGGGCACCCATGCATTGTATCTGAGTTGGACATATTATCGGATTCACGGCACCCATGACACCCGCAAGATTGGGCGACGCTCGTCGAATGGCTGTATCGGTCTGTACAATCAGCATATTTCAGAGCTGTTCGGCTTGACCAAAGTTGGCACTCAGGTTCTGATTATCTGAATTGAGAACTGAAAAATGATCTTGTAGCCCCGCCCACTTGGCGGGGCTTTTTCGTTTTGAAAGCACTGCTTTTGTTGGCTTTCGGACCGGAACAAACCCCGAGATACTTAACAATTGTCAAGATTCTGATCCGCAATCCTGACTAAGTTGGTCGGGAGAAGCTGAGTTGGAGACTAAAAATGCGGGAAGTCATGACAAAAACCATGGCGCGCAATGTGTTCTACGGCGGCTCGCTGTTTTTTATCGCGGTGTTTTTGATCCTGTCGGCACAGTCCGTCAGCCACGTCAAAAATGTTTCGACCGTTCATGCGGAATTGACAGAGAGTGTCGCCAAAGGCAAACGCGTCTGGGAAGAAAATGCGTGTATTAATTGTCACACGCTGATGGGTGAAGGGGCATACTTTGCGCCTGAGCTGCAAAATGTAATGAACCGGTGGGGCGTTGATGACGATCCTGAAGGCGCGTTCGATGTGCTGCAGGGTTGGATGGAAGCCCAGCCGTCGGGTATCGAAGGCCGCCGCCAGATGCCACAGTTCAACCTGACAGAAGAACAAATTCGCGATCTTGCGAATTTCTTCCTTTGGGTGAACAAAATTGATGCCCAGGGCTGGCCGCCCAATGAGGCAGGCTAAGGCTGCGGAGGAAAAATCATGAAATATCAATCACAGAAAGTCGCCTATGCGTATTTCCTGGTCGCGATGATCTTATTCGCGGTTCAGGTTTCGGGTGGGCTGTTGGCCGGGTGGATTTATGTCCAACCGAATTTCCTGTCGGAACTTTTGCCATTTAACGTTATTCGTATGCTGCACACCAATTCGTTGATTGTGTGGCTGCTGTTGGGGTTCTTTGGTGCTGCCTACTTCCTTGTCCCGGAAGAAAGCGAGCGCGAATTGCACTCTCCCATGTTGGCCTATGTTCAATTGGGCATCTTGGTTTTGGGAACGGCTGGCGTTGTCGTCACTTATGTTTTTGACCTGTTTGCCGGGAACTGGTTCCTGGGTAAAGAAGGCCGTGAGTTCATTGAACAACCGGTCTGGGTTAAGCTGGGCATTGTCGTTGCCGCGCTGATCTTCCTTTACAACATCACTATGACGGTTCTGAAGGGTCGTAAGACTGCGATCACGAACGTACTGCTGCTGGGCCTTTGGGGTCTGGTGCTGCTGTTCTTGTTTGCCTTCTACAATCCAGAAAACCTGGTGCTGGACAAAATGTTCTGGTGGTACATCGTTCACCTGTGGGTGGAAGGTACTTGGGAACTGGTTATGGCCTCGATCCTTGCCTTCTTGCTGTTGAAGCTGACAGGTGTGGACCGTGAGGTCATTGAAAAGTGGCTGTACATCATCGTTGCCACTGCGCTGTTCTCAGGCATTCTGGGGACGGGCCACCACTACTACTGGATCGGCTTGCCTGGTTACTGGCAGTGGATCGGTTCGATCTTCTCGTCGCTGGAAATCATTCCGTTCTTCGCAATGATGTCGTTCAGCTTCGTGATGGTCTGGAAAGGCAAACGGGATCACCCGAACAAAGCAGCACTGCTTTGGGCGCTGGGTGCATCGACGGTGGCGTTCTTCGGTGCTGGTGTCTGGGGCTTCCTGCACACATTGCACGGTGTGAACTATTACACCCACGGGACACAGATCACTGCGGCCCACGGTCACTTGGCCTTCTACGGTGCTTATGTGGCGGTGAACCTTGCGATCATCACTTACGCAATGCCAATCCTGCGTGGGCGTGATCCGTACAACCAAGTGCTCAATATGGTAAGCTTCTGGCTGATGACCGGCGGTATGTCGTTCATGACCTTTGTGCTGACCTTTGCAGGTACTGTTCAGACCCACATGCAACGTGTGCTGGGCGAGAACTTCATGGACGTACAAGAAGGCCTTGGTCTCTTCTACATCATGCGCTGGGGTTCCGGTGCCGCTGTTGTACTGGGTGCCATCCTGTTCATCTATGCTCAACTGGCTCCGCGTCGCGAAGTCATTAAACGTGGCGAAGCCAAAGAGGTCTGATCAATGATGACCGATCAACAACAAATGGAGGGGGCTTCGGCCCCCTTCTACGCCCCAGTAGGACACGAATGTGATCTGTTCGAAACGGCGTTTAACAATCAACTTCCAGTGCTGCTGAAAGGCCCTACGGGCTGCGGTAAAACCCGGTTTGTGGCGCATATGGCCGCCCGTCTTGGTCGCCCGCTTTATACTGTTGCATGCCATGACGATCTGTCGGCGGCTGACCTTGTCGGCCGGTTCCTGCTGAAAGGTGGCGAAACCGTCTGGGTCGATGGCCCATTGACCCGCGCCGTTCGCGAAGGCGCAATCTGTTACCTTGATGAGGTGGTCGAAGCGCGCAAAGACGTGACCGTTGTTTTGCACCCGCTCACCGATGATCGCCGGATCCTGCCGCTGGATAAAACCGGCGAAGAATTAGAAGCCGCCCCCGGTTTCATGCTGGTTGCCAGCTATAACCCCGGCTATCAGAACATCCTGAAAACGTTGAAACCGTCTACACGTCAGCGCTTTCTCTCGCTTGAATTTGATTTCCCGGCACAAGACCGCGAAGTCGACATTGTGGTCCGTGAAAGTGGCCTGGATGAGGGTCGCACAACATCGCTTGTGCGCCTTGCTGGCAAGCTGCGCGCCCTGAAAGGCCAAGATCTCGAAGAGGGCGTCTCAACCCGTCTGATCATTTATTGTGCCACGCTGATCATGGCGGGCACACCAATTGAACAGGCGATTGAGGCCGCGATGATTGAACCGCTCACCGATGATCAGGACGTGAAACAAGGCCTGTTGGATCTGGTCGCGGCGGTCTTTGGATAAGACCAATGGACCGTTCAGAGATCGACATCTTCGACCCGGAAGAAACAATCGGCAAAATGTGGCATGCCTATGCCAGCCGGTTGGAAGCCCCAGAAGCGCATGATGATGCGGCCGTAACACTGGCTGAAATCGAAAATCGCCTAGGGGTGTTCTTCCGTGGTTTGGGCGGGGCGGCAGCGGTGGAGATTAAAGCTGCAACCTTGCAAACATCCCCCCACCGCCTGTCGAAACTTCGCAGCATGGGCACATGGCGCGAACGCGTCGCGCGGCCAAGCTTTGATGGCGAAGCAATACGTCTGCCTGATGCGATTTCGGACTTTCCGGCGCGCGAAGCCAACGCCGCCCTTTATTTCTGGCTGGCCGCCTCAATGGCGCATGCCCCCGCCCCAATTGCGGACGAAGACCCCTTGCGGGCAGACGTGCAAAACTTGCGCGCTGCCATCGCGATGACGCGCGATACTTTGCTTGATTGTCCCGGACTGAAAGGGTTCTACGAGGTTCTGATCGAGGCATGTCACGCCCAGCGCCCCGCCCAATCCCTGCCCCGATATGAGGCGGCGATTGAACAGGTGGTTCTGCATCTTTTGGGCGGGCAAGAGCCAACAAACAAACGGGCGCTGGACCTATTGAAACGGGTGCGTCAGCCGGATGCGGACCTGTCCGATTTGGCCGCGCCGCATGATTACCGCCCGTACCGTCCGGTGCCACTGTGGCCCGATCTTCGCCCGCTGACGGGTCGCGAAAAAACCGACCGTATGCCCGAAGGGCAGGAACAAGGCAGCGGAGCAGATGCCGCGGAAGGCACCAAAAAAGCCCGCCGTTCTGAAAGTGATTTGGCCGAACGCCGCGACAGTCTGATTTTGCACAAGTTCGAAGCAATCCTGTCGTGGGTTGAAAGCCTGAACATGAACCGCCGCATCGAAGATGACGACGATGACACCGCGAAAAAGGCGGCAGATGATCAGGACGAGTTGGCGCTGGGCCAAGTGTCGAAAAAGACCGCGACCCGGTTGAAATTCCACCTTGATCTGTCGCCTGAAGATGCGGACCGCGAACGCATCTCCGGCGAGCATATGTATCCTGAATGGGACCACCGGACGGGCAGCTATCTGCCCGATCATTGTCGGGTGTTGTCCAGCGTTGCGGACCCAAGTGAAGAGCTCCCTGATTTCACCACTGATCCCGCAGCCAAGCGGCGTATTCGCGCTGTGAAACGCCAGTTCGAAGCCTTGCGTCCGCGCCGCGTGATCCTGCCGCGACAACTTGAAGGGGACGAGTTGGATCTTGAAGCCGTTGTTGCAGCACAGGTTGAATTGCGCGCAACTGGCCATGGGTCAGACCGGGTTTACCGGGCGGCGCGCACGCAGGATCGTGACCTGGCCATCTCGGTTCTGATCGACGTGTCGCGATCAACCGAGGCGTCCATTGGCGAGCGCACCGTGATCGAGGTTGAGCGTGAAGCCCTGGTGGCCCTGTCGTGGGGGCTTGATGCCTGCGGCGATGATTTTGCCATCAATACATTCTCGTCGCTGAAACGTGACCGCGTCTATGTGCAAAGCTGCAAGGGTTTTGACGAAAAGATGGGCAGCCATGTTGAGGGGCGGATCGCAGGCGTGAACCCCGCGTTCTATACCCGCCTTGGGGCGGCCATGCGCCATGTCTCAGCTGAGCTGGACAAACGCCCCAACAGTCGCAAGCTTTTGTTGGTGATCACGGATGGCAAGCCCAATGATTTGGACCACTACGAAGGTCGGCACGGCATTGAAGACAGCAGAATGGCGGTGCGCGAAGCACGTCGCCGCGGTCAGGCCGTTTACGGTGTTGTTGTGGATCAAAAAGGTCAGTCCTGGGTGAACCGGATTTTCGGTTCCGAAGGGTTCTCGATTGTGCCTGATGCCAACCGTCTGACCCAAGCTCTACCCGAGATTTATCGCCATATCACCGGAGGCGTCTAATGACCCACAGCCCGGCGCCCGTTCCCGCCCACGCTGACCAAGACCACATCCTGGATACCTTGCCCGGAGATCTGATGATCTGGGTGTTGATTGTCAGTGAGCTACTGGTGTTTGGTGCGGGACTTTTGGCCTTTCTTGGGATGCGGATCATGGATCCTGTTGCTTTCGCAAATGATCAAGACAGCCTGAACCGGGTGGCGGGTGCGGTGAACACCATCATCCTGATTTCCAGTGGTTATCTGGCCGCACGCGCGGTGCATAGCGCGCAGAACATGCGAAAGTGGCTGGCGGGATCAATGGTTCTGGGTGTGGCATTTCTTGTTGTGAAATGGATGGAATACGCTGAAAAAGCCCGTCATGGCATCGGGATTGAAAGCAGCGACTTTTTCACCTTCTATTATCTGCTCACCGGATTTCATGCGATGCATGTTTTGGCTGGACTGGTGATTTTTGCGCTGATGATGCGCTGGCCAAATCCGCGTAACCTAGAGGGTGGCGTGATGTTTTGGCATATGGTTGATTTGGTCTGGGTGCTGCTCTTTCCGATCATATATTTGGTGCGCTGATGGAAAATGTGATCCTAAACCGAGCCTTTATTGTGCTTTTGGCCCTGTCTGTCGGGACCGCGATTTTGACCGATATTCACCCGCAAGCGGGGACAATCTTTGTTGTCGTTGTTCTGTTGCTTTCGGGGCTAAAAGCGCGAATTATTTTGACCGAATATCTGGGCCTGCGCGCGGCCCCCGAATTTCGTCGTGGATTTACCGCATTCCTGGTCGCGTTTCTGCTGGGCGCATTTGGGCTTTATATGCTGGGTTAAGGCCGGCGTTAAGAACGGCGTGCTTTTGGCATTCCGCTCTCGTCATCTGAGACAAAAACCTTCAACTCGTTGATCTCTGAAACAGTCACCGCTTCTCGCTGAACTTCGACACCATGAGCGCGCAGATTGGCGAAAGATCGTGACAGGCTTTCAGGCTTCATGCCCAAGCGTTTCGCGATCAGGATCTTGTCGTAAGGCAGAACAAACGAACAGGGCCCTTCGTCCACCGGCGCCAGAGAAATCAGGAACGTCGCCAAACGCTGCGCGCCTGTTAGTGCCTTAAGGTTCTCAATTTCCATGACCAATTCGTGCAAATGGCTGAAGGTTGAACTGAGCATTGCAACGGCCAAATCCGGCTCTGTGCGCAGCGTGTCAAACACGATCCGGGTTTCAACCTGCAACAGCACGCTGTCTTGGACGGCTTCAACAGTGACGGGATATTTTCCGCCCTTAAGAGCAATTGCCTCGCCAAAGCTGTTGCCAGCGGAATAGACCGCCACAACCACCTCATCCCCACCCGGGGTGATCCGCGTCAGTTTTACGCAACCTTGTAAGATCACATACATAAAATTCGCAGGGTCGCCCTGAACAAACAATGTCCCCCCGCGCGGGCAGGTCGATTTGTGGCACTTCTTAAGAAGGTCCTGAAGCATCTTGTCCGGCACATTTGCGAATAAAACAGATCGCTTGGCCATTTTAAGTTCAGCTGGGCTCAGCACTTACATGCCTCCGGGCTTGGCGTTTTGGGTCAGAATGACGCATCGCTATACTATGCTTATTTGTCACAGATTGACGAAAATCAAGCCGTTAAGGGAGTTTGGCAAGTATGCTTAACTCGGATATTAACGGAGGATTACCGTGAAAATTGCGCGAACAACCTTGATTTTGCTGGCTATTTCCAGTCCGGCATTGGCCCACCATGATAAAACGCCGTTGCGTGAAGCTGTGATAGACGGGCATAGCCACGCCGTTGGCGGGGCAACAATTTGGCTTGCGGTAGCGGTCATTGCCATGATTCTTGCCCTTTATGCCGTTCAAAAGTCTGTGTTTCGTAAGAAATGACTGAAACACCGAAGCAAGACCAACCGAATGAAACCGCTCCAGATCCGAGTGGCCGTTGGCCCGTTTGGGCGCTGGCTGCTGTGTGTTACCCGGTTGCGGTTGGCGCGGTTGCGGTGAATCTTTTTTTTGCCAGCTTGTTGGGACAGGCGATTGGCTGGCCCGCCATTCCCCCAACCATAGCGGTGCTTTGTGGGGTTGTGGGGGGCATACCTGCGGCCTGGATTACAGGGCGGTGGTTCCGTGGTAAAATCGACGAAGCCGAAGGCTACACCAATCCCGGAGCGTAAAATATGACCCGAGTAAAACCTGCCCGCGCGACGCGGCTGGATGAATTGCGCGAGACGTTTGGTGATCAGGCGGTTGCAGAAACGGGTCGCCGTGATGCGGTGACCGCGCTCTTTGACCGGATTGCTCCGCGTTACGACTTGATGAATGATTTGATGAGCTTTGGCACACACCGGATGTGGAAATCCACGATGGTGAAAACCGCGTTGAAGCAAATCAAAGGGCAGCAAGGCCCGATTGTGGATCTGGCGGGTGGCACCGGCGATATCGCGATGGCGATCAAAGCGGTGGACCCTATGCGCGACGTGATTGTGGCTGATGCCAGTGCGGGCATGCTGGCGCAGGCCAAAGACCGCGCAGGTATCCAGCTTGATTATCTGCATGCACCCGCCGAAAACCTGCCGCTTGCGGACAATTCCGTGGCAGGTGTGACCTTGGCTTTTGGATTGCGTAACATGACCCACCCACGCCAGGCTTTGGAAGAATGCGCGCGTGTGTTGCAACCCGGTGCGAGCCTTGTGCTGTTGGAATTCTCAAAACCCGCCCCATGGTTTGCGCCATTTTACGCCATTCACTCGCGCTATATCATCCCCGCCCTTGGCGCCTTGGTGGCGCGTGACAAAGGGGCCTATAACTATCTCGTGGAATCCATTCGTCGCTTTCCGGCGGCGGGGGATATCACCCGTGAATTAGAGGCGTCAGGCTTTCAGGTGCGTCAGACCCGTTCGTTTATGTTTGGCGTGGCCATGTTGCATGTTGCGGAGGTTGCATGATCTCAAATCCGCCCGATCCTATGGCTGGATTGGTGTCCCGTTTGGGGCAATTGTCGCCCCCTTTGCGGTGGGTGATCGCAGCGCGTGTCAAAACGCTCAGCCTATCCTTGATGCCGGTGATCGCCGGAAGCTGGCTGGCCGCAACAATGGGCGCTTGGCGGCCAGACGTGGCCTTGGCGGCGGGTGGGGCTTCGGCGGCCATTCAGGTGGGCACCAACCTTTGGAATGATGCGGCTGACGCCAAAAGCGGTGTTGATGGGCCAGAGCGGTTGGGGCCACCTCGCCTCACCTCTCTTGGCTTGCTTGATCCGGCGCGGGTGCGTCAGGTTGCGGCGGGATCGTTTCTATTGGCGATGCTGCTTGGCCTTTATCTGGTTGCGCTTGGCGGTTGGCCCATTGTCGCAATCGGTGTCATTTCGCTGGCGCTGGGGTTTTTCTATTCGATGGGGCCACGCCCCTTGTCCGGCACCCCGTTGGGCGAGCTTTTGGTGATTGCGTTTTTTGGCGTGATTGCGGTGGCCGGAACGGTTTACTTACACGGCCAGCCTTTGACCGCGCCGGTTTATGCGCTTGGTTTGATTATGGGCCTGCCGGCTGCGGCAATCCTGATGATCAACAATCACCGGGATCGGGCCACGGACAAACGCGCCGGGCGCCGCACTTTGGCAATCCAAATTGGCGAAGGGCCCTCGCGGATTGTGTATGTTTTTCTGGTTCTAATGGCACTGGTTGGCGGGGTTTGGTTTGCTGGATGTGCTGTGTCATTTATCCCTGCGGCGGGATTGGGTGTTTGGTTGAGCACCGCTATGCTTCGCACACCCATCTCCGCCCGCCTGAATCAATTGATCCCCGGCACCGCCCTGTTTCAAATACTGCTTCTGGTGGGAACCATGGGCGGGCAGATGATCTGTGGCTGATCCTGCCCACCAAAGTGTCTTGCAAATGTGAAAGGCCTCGGCCCTAGTTCATTGCGCCCGGACCTTTGACAGTCAGGGTGACAGGCACTTCGCCGGCCTTTTCAAAGATCAAAGTTGCCTCGACGGTTTCACCCTCGATCAACTGTTCGCTCAGCTTGATGAACATCAAATGGAAGCTGCCGGGTTTCAGCTCGACCATACCGCCTGCGGGCACGTCGATGGCGTCGACCTGACGCATGCGCATCATGCCATTGTCATGGATATGAGTGTGCAGTTCGGGGCGCTCGCAATTTGGGGATTTGAACCCAATCAGGCGGTCTGCTGTCCCTTTTGATGTGATGGTCATGAAACCGGCGCCAGCGCCAGCCATTTTAGGGGAAGCCCGCGAAAAGGCCCCTGAAATCACAAGATTGTCGGTTTCGACGTCTTGAGAGAAGGAAGGTGAGGCAAACACAAAACACGCCGCAACTGAGGCGGCGATAAATGAACGGCGATCCATTTGGATAAGATCCTTTATTTCACAGGTTATCGTATTCAATCATATTCGAATTTCATTTTTTGACCTTAACAAAAGTCAAGAAAGCGCTCGCGGAATCGTGATCAAAAAGGGGCGGATCGGGTACCGGGCACCGATCTATGCGTGCTGACTACACGCGTTTAACCGCCCGGACATGAGGACGCAAAATGATCAGCAACATTCGCAACCGCTTTGCGGCGACTGCGAGCGTTGTCACCTTAGGCTTGGCTATGACCGCAAATTCGGTCGCTGCTGATACGCTTGATGAGGTGATGGAACGCCGGGGTCTTTCACAAAAAGACCTTTTAGCCGCTGCAAAAACCTATACGCCAACCGGGGGACGCGATGAGTTTATCGTGTTCTCGTCGGGCGGTCAGTCAGGCCAAGTTATGGTCTATGGCGTGCCGTCGATGCGTATTTTGAAATACGTATCCGTGTTCACGCCCGAACCATGGCAAGGCTATGGGTTCGACGAAGAATCAAAAGCTATCTTGGAGAGCGGCAAAGTAGACGGCCGCGAACTTCATTGGGGCGACACCCACCACCCAGCAATCACCGAAACAGATGGTGATGTGGATGGTGAATATCTGTTCATCAACGACAAATCCGCGCCACGTATCGGTGTGATTTCGTTGCATGACTTTGAAACGCAACAGATCGTTGTGAACCCGATCCTTCAGTCCGAGCACGGCGGCACCTTTGTGACACCAAACTCGGAATATGTGATCGAAGCGGCCCAATATCCGGGCGTGCTGGGCCGTGGCTTTGCGCCGCTGTCTGAGTTTAACGAAAAGTTCCGCGGTGCTGTCACCTATTGGAAGTTTAACCGTGAAAAGGGCCGCATCGAGCCTGAGAATTCGTTCTCGATCGAATTGCCACCTTACTCACAGGATTTGTCGGATGCTGGTAAGCTGGTTTCCGATGGCTGGTCTTTCACCAACTCGTTCTGTGCGGAACGTTATGTAGGTGGGATCGAAAGTGGCCGTCCGCCGTTTGAAGCGGGTTGTTCGCAAGCCGACACCGACTATCTGCACATCATCAACTGGAAAAAAGCCGAAGAGGTTTACAAGTCCGGTGCTGTGACCATGATCAATGACCACCCGGTCATCAGCATGGATACTGCGATCAAAGAAGGTCTGGTGTTCTTGGTTGCTGAACCAAAATCACCCCACGGTGTTGACGTATCGCCAGACGGTAAATTCATCGTCATTGGTGGTAAGCTTGACACCCAAGCATCGGTTTACTCGTTTGAGAAAATTCAGGCTGCAATTGAAGCCAAGAACTTCTCGGGTGAAGATCCCTATGGTCTGCCGATCATCGCAATGGAAGACGCGATCCACGTTCAAGTTCCACTGGGCCTTGGACCGCTTCACAACCAGTTCGATAGCAAAAAATGTGTTGTCTACACTTCGTTGTATGTGGATAGCCAAGTTGCGAAATGGGACTATTGCGAAGGTAAAGTTCTCGATAAAATCTCGATCCACTATAACATCGGTCACCTTGTGGCGATGGAAGGTGAAACGGTTAATCCGAAGGGTAAATACCTGATCTCGCTGAACAAGCTTGCGATTGACCGGTTTAACCCTGTTGGTCCTCTGCACCCGCAGAACCACCAGCTGATCGACATTTCTGGCGACAAAATGGAACTTCTGTATGACATGCCAGTTCCATTGGGCGAGCCGCATTACGCGACCGCTATTTCGGCTGACAAGCTGAAGCCGCTGGTTCGTTATCGCTACGGCACCAACTCTCGCACCGGCGGCAAGCACGAAGGTGCTGTTCGTCCGGGTGCAGAGCGCATCGAGCGTGATGGCACCAATGTCAAAGTGTACATGACCGCGATCCGGTCGCACTTTACACCTGAGATCGTTGAAGTGAACGAAGGCGATACTGTCGAATTCATCATCACCAACTCAGAGCGTGCACAGGATGAAACCCACGGTTTCTCGGTCTCGACCTATGACGTGAACCTGTCGCTTGAGCCAGGTAAAACGGCAACTGCCAAGATCCAAGCGGATCACCCTGGTGTGTTCTCGTTCTACTGCACCGAGTTCTGCTCGGCGCTGCACCTCGAGATGCAAGGTTACCTTGTCGTGAAACCGGAAGGTTACGTCGATGAGAACGCCGAGATTGTCGAAGGCACCACCTATACCCAAGCCGACTATGACAAGCAGTTCACTGTGAACATGGAAACCCAAGCTGTTATCGACAGTGTTGTGGGCTACATCACAGGCCGGAACTTCAAAGACTTCCCAGAGGTTGTCTCGCTTGTTGAGGACGCAACTGACCAGCTGGGCTTTGCTGCCGAGGCGCAAGCCAAATCAGAAGAGCTGGCGAAAGCCGAAGATTGGCAAAACGCCACTCTGTGGGCCGGTCAATGGTGGCAGTATCAGGTGAAAGCGGCGGACATTGGTCTGCGTGCGAAAACCTTCCTGGACGAACATGGTGCGGTGAAGGTCGAGTGACCTAATCCAACCTCGTTCAAGGCAAAGGGGGTGGCGGTTCAATCGCCACCCCTAACTTCCCAGAAACACGAACAGGATGAACCGATATGCGCGCTCTTCTTTCTGCAGTTATTCTTGGCATGGCCGGGACTTTCGCAGCGCCCGCCTTTGCGGATGACGATGCCCTGAAAGCCGGTAAACGGGTCTATATGACCAAGACATGTCTTGCCTGCCACGGGCGTAACGGCGCCAAGCCGATCATGTCTTATCCGGCCCTTGCCGGACAAAATGAGAAATATTTGGTGGATCAGCTGATGATCATCAAAGAAGGCGGGCGCGTCGGTACGCCTGACCCTGCCACTGGCCATCCCTATATCACGGGCATGGCGGACATCATGCACTTGCTGTCCGAAGACGACATCAAGAATGTTGCAAAATACCTGGCTGCCCTTCCTGCGGCCGCCCCCGAGGTTCTTGACCCTGCCCCTGAACAGGCGCTGCTGGATGAAGGTGCGGCGAGATATAAAAAGCTTGGTTGTAAGGCGTGCCACGGCGCAGACGGTACCAAAGCCACCAACAAAGCCTATCCCATTATTGCCGCCCTTGATCGCGAATATCTGGTCCGTCAGATGACCGAAATGCGCGACAAAGTGCGCACCAGCGGCAAGTCCAAACTGATGTTCGGCGTGATCAAACGCGCTGATGACGCAGATATCGAAGCGATCGCAACTTGGCTGAGCCAAGTCGAACGCCCCAGCAAATAATCCTGAAAGGACGCGCGATATGAAACTGATGAAAACAGCCTTTTTTGCCGCAGCCATGGCGCTGGGCGCACAGGCCGCAGTGGCGGACAGCACCCACACTCCGGCGGATGGTTGGAATGAAGGGGGCGGCGAGCAAGACGAGGCGCTGCACCTGACGCCTGACATGGATAATGGTCTTTACGTGTACGAAGTCTGTTCGGCTTGCCACCAGTTGAATGGCTGGGGTCTGACCGACGGGACCTTCCCACAAATCTCGGGCCAGCACACCAATGTGATCATCAAACAGCTCGCTGACATTCGCGCGCTGAACCGTGATAACCCAACCATGTATCCGTTTGCCTTGCCGCAGGAAATTGGTGGCTCGCAGTCGATTGCAGACGTTGCGCTTTATATCTCAAAACTGCCGATGAACCCGAACCCAGGCGTGGGTGAAGGCGACAATCTTGAGCATGGTGCACAGCTTTACAAAGACAATTGTGTGAAATGCCACGGCGAAAACGGCGAAGGCAGCAATGAAAAGTTCTATCCCCGTATTCAGGGCCAGCACTACTCATACCTGGTGCGCCAATACGAATGGATCCGCGATGGCAAACGCCGCAATGCAAACCCAGAAATGGTTGAGCAGATCAAAGGCTTTACCGACGAAGACACCAAAGCGGTTCTTGACTTTGTATCGCGCATGAAACCACCAGCAGAAATGGTTGGGGACCCAGACTGGGTGAACCCTGACTTCGACTGGTAAGATCAAATTGCGGGCGGCCAATTGGCCGCCCCAACCGTCCTCGTAAAAGGCAAGGATGTCTTAGGCATGTCCCGTGAAACCACCCGTTCCGACCGTCGCGGCATCATCTACCGCGTTTTAACCGTTCTCGCCGTTGCCCTAATTGGTGCGTCCTTCTTTTCACCCGGATGGTGGGTCTCGCTGACTGCGCCCAACTATCCCGAGGCGACGTTCCCCCAAGGTATCCGGATCCTGTTTCATATGGATTCGGTGCAAAATGGCTGTGAAATTCGTGACAGCACTGAGGTTGTTGAAACCGAAGCGCTGGATTGTGTGCATGAGATGGACACGATCAACCACTATGTTGGCATGTACCCAATTGCCTCTGGCGGACCCGTAGAAAAAGCATTTTCGCCGTTCCTGTTCGCCATGCTCGGCGTGATGGCGCTGACCTTTGCGGCCTCTGGTCGCATTGTGCGCATGGTGATGGCCTTGGCTGGTTTTGGCGCCATTTCGATCTGGATGACCATGGCGATGTACGGTGAAAACGGCATCCGCCTGCACACCACAAACTACCTGTCTGGCCTTGTTGTGTCTTTGGGCCAAGATGCAAGCGACAGCACCGCCAACAGCTCACTTTCCCCTGTGGTGCAGATGCTGAAGGATTCGTTGGATGAAAGCGAAGCGGCTGAGCGCAATGAGGTGATTGCCGAGGGCGATGGCAAAGAGGCGTTGATCAAGACGCTGAAGCACGCCTATGGAATCGAACAATCCAAAATGCCGCCTTATAAGCGCGAAGCGTGGACTGGGTCGGTGATGCAGGTGTTCAAATGGCATTACGCAAAATCGCTGGCCCGTTGGTTTAATGAGCCCGAGCGCAACGATCCACTGGTTAAGCAGATGGATGGGATCGCCCAAATCCTCTATGCTGTTGTGATGGCGTTCATGCTCTTGTTGGTCTTTGCAGCGTGGTCTGTACGGTCGATCTTTCACTGGATTCTGGTGCTGGCCCCAATGGCGCTTCCGGTTGGGTTTATTGCCGAATATGCCGCCTGGCTTTGGTGGTACGGGCACAGCTTGAACTCAATGGGTGCGTTCACATTGAAGCCGTTTATGCCGACCGTGTTTGGCGACGGTAAAGTGGCGCAATTCACCACCCACTCTTATCCGTCCACTGGTTTCTTCTTGATGATGGGGGCGTCGGCGCTGTTGCTGTTGGCTGCTTTGATCCGGTTGAAACAGGTGCGTCTGGCTGGCCCGGACGCCGCACGGATGTAACCTGAGAGGCAAATAAGCAATGGCCTATATCCGTTCCATATTGGCAATGCTCTTCGTGGTGACGCTGACAATTCTGTCGGCGGCACCCACCCACGCCGGTGCGCTGCAAGACCTGATCGACGCAGCACCCGATGGTGCAGATATTGTTCCTCCTGCGGGCACCTATACCGAGCAACTTGTCATCACCCGCCCTGTTGTGATTGACGGGCGCAATGGTGTGGTGATTGACGGTGGGGGCGAAGGCACCATTGTCACGCTCGATACGGATGGGGTTACATTGAAGAACCTGACCATTCGCAACTCTGGCCGTCTGCATAATAAGGTTGACGCCGGACTGCGGGTGAACAGCAACTTTAATGTGATCCGTGATGTGACGATCGAAAATGCGCTGTTTGGCGTTGATCTTAACCAAGCCGATAACAACGTTTTTCGCCGTGTGCATATCAGCTCCAAGGACATGTCCATGGGCCTGCGCGGCGACAGTATGCGGATCTATTATTCGAACAACAATGTGGTCGAAGACAGCCTGATTGAAGAGGCCCGTGATGTGGTGATTTGGTACAGCCAAAATAATACATTTCGGCGCAACACCATCCGTAACAGCCGCTATGGTATCCATTTTATGTATGCCCATGAAAACAAGGTGGAAAACAACGAGATTTCCGACTGTGTGGTTGGGGTTTTCCTGATGTATGCCAACAATACCGTTGTGCGTGAGAACAAGATTTTGCGCGCGTGGGGGGCGTCTGGCGTGGGGGTTGGGTTTAAGGAAAGCTCGGGTGCTGTGATTGAACGCAATGACATCATCGGCAATGCCACGGGGATATATCTGGACCCGTCGCCCTGGGATCCGGACATGGACAATAACTTTAATGACAATGTGATTGCCTATAACGGCATGGGGATCGAATTCCACACCGATTGGACCGGCAACCATTTTCGTCGCAATGCAATGATGTCGAACTTTACCCAAGTATCGGTACGCGGTCGCGGCACGGCGTTGCGCGAAGGCTGGGAAGGTAATTACTGGGATGACTACGCGGGTTTTGATAAGGATCAGGACGCGATGGGCGACGTTCCGTATGAGATTTACAACTACGCGGACCGTCTGTGGATGGAGGTGCCTTCCGCATCGTTCTTCCGTGGAGGCCTGGCCTTGGCCGCGCTTGATTTTGTTGAACGCCTCGCCCCCTTTTCCGAACCGCGCCTTTTGGTGCGGGAACAGGTGCCGATGATGGACAAAGGGGCGTTGGCCGAGGCCGTCGAAGCCCCTAAAAATGACCGCCCCAAAACGGCTTTGGAGATGTTGCAATGAGCACCGATTCCGCCCCCGAACAACCTAAGAAAAAGAGACTAACCCGCCGTGAGCTGGAACGTCGTCGGATGTTGATCCGGTCTGGTGCCGCTGGCGCTGTGGCCGTGACTGCTGCTTTGGTTGGTCTTTATCCGGTAAAGGCACAGGTGTTTGATCGCTTGCGGCCGCCCGGTGCCATTCCCGAGGATGATTTCCTCGCGGCGTGTATCAAATGCGGCCAATGCGTTCAGGTGTGCCCGGTTGAGGCCATTAAACTGGGGGATGGGGCCGAAGGTTATGGCCTTGGCGTTCCTTACATTGATGCGCGCGGTCAGGCTTGCGACTTTTCCTGTGATGCGGTGCAATGCGTTTTGGCGTGCCCGACTGGCGCGCTGTCCCATGATATCTCGGCCAAAGAAGAGGTGTTCATTGGCAAGGCCCGCTTGGCGCGCCCATCGTCGTGTTTGGCGATGAAAGGATTGGGGTTCGAAGGTCACGCCCGTGGTCAGGATTTCGAAGGCCTGTTGCGCTATGAGGAAATTGACCGCTGGACCCCCATTAAAATTGCGGATCACCCCTATGATCTGGAGCTTTGTGATCTTTGCGTGCGTGAATGCCCCATTGAGGATGCAATCTATCTGGAGCCACTGTCGGGAGACGACGGGGATGCGCGCCACCAGCCGATCATAACGGACAAATGCGTCGGGTGTGGGGCGTGCGAAATGATCTGCCCCACCGAACCCGCCGCCATCGTAGTTGACACGGAACTGAGCATTGAGCGCCAAAAAGGAGCCGTGTCATGAGTGTGAAATGGTATCTGCACAAACTGGCGATGATGTTTGGCGCCGAAGCACGCCGTCCCACCAAAGGCGAAGAAACCGACGCCGCACGTGAGATGAAAAAGTTCCAAAAAACGCCTGAGCAAACGGTTGAACGCCGCAAAATTATCCAGCACGAATTGGACTTCCCTGTTGTTAGTAACAAGTGGAAATTCGCCCGCTGGACGTCGATCATTCTGATCAACGTGATGTTCATTGTGTCCTTTGCGTGGGACGTGCAGTTGGTTGAGGGCGCGATGACCGCGTCCCGCTTTCTTGGTTTCCACATGGCGGATCCCACCGGTGCACTTCAGGTCATGCTGGCGTTCAAACAGATCATGCTGAATCTGCTGATTGGCACCGTGACGGTGATGATCATCTGGTGGTTTTTTGGCGGTCGGGCGTTTTGTTCCTGGGCCTGTCCCTATCACCTTCTGGCGGAATGGGCCGAATCTACTCATCTGTTTCTGGCCAAGCGCGGCTGGGTCAAAGACCACCCGTTTCACCGGGGCTTGCGCGTGGTCTTGTGGTTTGTCTTTATGGGTCTTGCGCTGGTCACCGGCTACACCGCGTTTGAATACATCAATCCCGTTGGCATCGTCAGCCGCGCGTTGATTTACGGCCCATCATTGGCTGTTCTCTGGGTTGTTTTCTTGCTGTCGATCGAGATTTTCTTTTCGCGTCGCTTTTGGTGTCGCTATGCCTGCCCGATGGGGCTCACATACGGTGTAATTGGCACCGCCGCACCGATCCAGATCAAATACGAACTCGATAAATGTGTGCATGAAGGGGAGTGTCGGGCGGTGTGCCTTGTGCCCCATGTGCTCGACATTACGAAAATGGGCTACGCGCAGGACACGGAAGAGTTCATCGCACCCGATTGCACCCGCTGCGGTCTGTGTGTCGATGCCTGCCCGCAAGGCGCGCTAAGCTTTACCCTTAGGGGATTGGACAAGGTGATCTGATGGGAATGATCCGCATCAACAAGCTGACCAAGCGGTTTGAAAAACGCGCGGTGCTGGACGAGCTGACGTTGTCGATCAATGCCGGCGATCGCATTGCGCTCATCGGGTCAAACGGTGCCGGGAAAACGACCCTATTCCGTTGTCTTTTGGGGCATTACCGGTTCTCCGGTGAGGTTGGGTTTGATGGCGCAGATAAAGGCCGTCGTGATCTGGACATGCTCTCACGCGTGGCGTTTGTGCCGCAAACACCACCGCCCTTGCGGATGCCTGTGGGCGAACTTTTGGGTTTTGCCGCCAAAGGCTCCGGCGCGGACCCGGCCAAAATGAATGACATTGCTGACGCGATGGGCATTGACCTGGCCGAGATCAACACCCGTCCCTTTTACCGTCTGTCTGGTGGACAAAAGCAAAAGGTGCTGGTCACTGTGGCGCTGGCGCGCGCCGCTGATCTGTTGATTTTTGACGAACCCGCCGCCAACCTTGATCCTGCCGCACGTGCTGTGTTCATCGACCTTTTGGCAGAACGGCGCGATGCGTCTATGCTGATCGCGTCGCACAGATTGGAAGAGGTCGCCCCCCTTGTGAACCGGGTGATCGAAATGGACCGGGGCCAAGTTGTGCTGGATGACAGCGTGATGGACCGCCTTAAGGCTGGGCACTTTCGCGCCTGCCGTATTGGTCTTGCCGAACCGCACCCAACCTTTGCCGCCGCCCTCGCAGAATGGGGTTTTACGGCGCAGAATGAGACTTTGTTTGAAGGGCAGATCCCTGCCGGTGACACGCTGCGGTTCCTCGGAACGCTCAGCCGTTATGCCAGCCTGGTGGATCGCCTGTCACTGGAAACCGATCCGGATGGGTCGGACGCTGGAAAGGAGTGACCCATGTGTGGATGCTCTCATAAACCCAATCGGCGCGTGGTGCTTTCAATGCTGGCCGCAGTGCCCATTGTTGCGGCATGTAAGCCCAAAAAAGAAGGCCCCGAAGATATTCGTTGGGGTCGGGAAACCTGTGAAATTTGCGGCATGATCATATCCGATCCACGTTACGCCGCCGAAGTGCGTGGCGGCCCGGACAAGCGTCTGGCGAAATTCGACGATATTGGTGACGCGGTGCATTGGCTTGATATGCAATCGTGGAAAGAAGAGCCTGACGTAGAGTTCTGGGTGCGTGATAGCAACACCGGTGAAGATTGGCTGGACGCGCGTACATCCTATTACCATTCTGGCACCGTTAGCCCGATGGATTATGGCTACGCCGCCGTACCATCCGCTGAATCCGGCGCTGTTCGATTTGACGAAATGGTCAAAGCAGTGTTATCGCGCGGTCTATCCAGCCGTTGTTTGCCTGTGGAAGAGATCGCATCGAGATGACCAATCCTATTCGCACGACCTTGGGGCATATGCTGCGCCTTGAGCTTCAGGAAAGCCTGCGTTCGCGTTGGTTTCATTTCTATGCTGCTGTTACGATCGGCTTGATGCTTCTGTTGATTTTTACGGGGGTTGCCGAAAGCCGCGTTCTTGGATTTACGGGTCTATCCCGCCTGTTAGTGACCTATATTCAGATCACTATGGCGATTTTGCCGCTGTTTATCATTGTTGTGACGGCGCGTTCGATGGTCGGGGATCGTGAGGCTGGAAATCTAGAGTATATGCTTGCCTTTCCGATCAGTTTAGGCACATGGTTTTGGGGGCGTTTTATCGCACGTCTTGCGCTGATCTTGGTGCCAGTCTTTGCTGCCCTCGCGATTGCTGCGATTTTCGGAGCAGTGAAAGGCCACGACATTCCGTGGCGCCATGTTGGTCTCTATTCCGGCTTAACAGCCGCGTTGGCGACGTGTTTCCTTGGGCTCGGATTTCTGTTGTCAGCCATCTCAAAGTCCACTGAAATTGCCCTTGGGGCGAGCTTGTTGATCTGGCTGTTGTTGGTGGCGCTTTTTGATTTGCTGCTGTTGTCGGTATTGATCAAAGCGCAGTTTATTCCGGAATTTGTGATCGGAATTGCCTTGGCCAATCCGCTGCAAAGCTTTCGCACGGCCTCGATGATCTTGTTTGACCCTCAGCTGATTCTGCTGGGGCCTGCGTCTTACGTGATCTTGGATAATTTCGGTGTGACGGGATATGTGCTTTGGGCGCTGGGTTACCCCACGGCGCTGGGCGTCGTGTTTGCGGGACTTGGATATTGGCGGTTTAGCCGATCAGATCTGGTCTAGGAAAACGGGGCGCAATTGACGCCCCATTTTCTTTAACGACCCAGCCCATTGAGCCATTCAATCGTTTCCATATCATCCCAAACGGCCTCGCCAGTGATGGTATAGGCGTGTTGTAAGTCCGGGGTCAGGATTGCAGTGGTGGGCAGATGCTCCAACCCAAGCGTGTCATGCAAATTCCGTCCGTTTCCCATGTAAACCGGCAATTCATCAAACCCGTTGTCTGTTAAGAACTTACGCACAAACCAAGGCCCCTTACGTTCAAACGCAAGGGGCAAGAACTGGATATGATCTTTGTCCAAGGCCCGCGACATGCGCACGACGGACGGCATTTCGTCTTTGCATTGCTTGCACCATGGGCCCCAAAGGCTCAGGACAACCCAGCGCCCTTGCCAGTCAGCCAAGGACACGGGTTCTTTTTGCTCATTCAGGATTTTTAGTGGCAGGGCAGATGCGCCATCGACCACCTGTACCGCGAGGCTTGTTGCCGTGGGGACCCCAGCCTTGGCCAAGACTGGCATCGCGGTTGCCGCCGCGAGTGTGGTTAGCATATGCCGCCGGGTTAAGAACATCCTATTGCTCAGCTGCGCGTATGGCCGCCTGAATATAGGCTGTGATTTTCTCGGGGTGCATGCCATGCGGAAAGCGTTTGATCAGCCGTCCGCCGGGATCGACAAAGGCGATTGATGCTGTGTGATCCACGGAATATTCTTCCGGTTTTTCAGGATCTTCGATGTGGAATTCGTAGCGTGCATTAAAGGCTTTGACCATGTGATCGGTATAGGCCTTTGGCCCGCGCAACCCAATGATGCGCTTGTCAAAGAACCCAAGATATTCGCGCAGCTCGCGGGCGGTGTCTCGGTCCGGGTCAACGGTCACAAACAGCACCGCGATGTCATTGGTGTTTTCGCCGAGTTTCTCCATCACATCCGCGAGGGTCGACAGGGAGGTCGGGCATACGTCGGGGCAGCCCATGTAACCAAAATAGACCAGCACGAATTTGCCCTGAAGGTCTTCGTCCTTCACGATATTTCCGTAGGTGTCTTCCATCAGATACCGGCGGCGATGGGGTTCAGCATCTGCCAGCATATCAGGTTCTGATGTTGCGTTTTGTGCCCAAGCAGGCAGGGCAAAGGAAAGCCCGGATAGGGCGGTGGTGATCAAAAAGGCGCGGCGGGTTTGCATTAGCATTTCTCCAGATTCCATCTTTGATTAGCTTCTGGAACCTGCCTCTGCCTTGACTTTGATCATGGAGTGTATTCGGCGCATGTCTATCTTGGGGAAACTTGGAAACCGAGGATGTATGGATGACTGATCTTTTGGCCAAATTACTGCCGCTAGGCTTGGCGCTGTTGATGTTTGTGGTCGGGCTAAGGTTGCGGCCGCGCGACATCTGGGCAGTGTTTAGAACACCAAAAGCATTGGCCGTTGGATTGGCGGTGCAAATGCTGGCTTTGCCAATCTTGGCATTTGTGCTGGGCCGCGCATTGGGATTGTCTCTTGTGATGCAGGCGGGGTTGATCCTGGTGGCTGCAGCCCCCGGCGGGGTGACGTCGAATTACATCGCCTACTTGGTGCGTGCAGATTTGGCCCTGTCGACCGGGATGACGCTGATCACCACCTTGCTGGCCAGCCTGACGATTCCCCTGATCTTAGCGCTGAGTGGAGTTGAGGGCGTAGGCTCTGGTGCAAGTTTGGCAATGCTCAGCCTCGCCATGTTGGCCGTGTCCCTGGTGCCTCTTTTGTTGGGCATGGGTTTGGTTGCGGTGTTCACGCCGATCAGTAATCGTGTGCTGAAGGTGATGGAGCCGGTCGCGCGTGTGGTATTTTTTGCGATGGTCGCCGCAACATTCATTCAGAATTGGGGGCCAATGCAGGCGAACTTGGCCGAAGTGGGCGTGGCTGTTCTTGCCCTAAACCTTGGGGCATTGACCCTGGGTTTTGGCGCCGCGCAGATTATGGGGCTATCTTGGGCGCAAGGCCGCGCCATCATGGTTGAAGCCTCTTTGCAAAACGTCGCGGTGGCTTTGTTTGTTGCGGGATCCGTCTTGGACCAACCCGCCTTGACCGTGCCAGCACTTATCTATGCCGTGGTGATGAACATCAGCGCCTTGGTCCAGATCGCCTTGCGTTCGCGTGGTGCGGCGCTGGCTGTGTAAATAAAAAGCCCCACCAGAAGGAGGGGCTTTTAAAATCTCTATCGGGTCGATTAGATGCTTTCGTCGATCCAAGCCTGAAGGGCTGCTTTTGGAGCGGCCCCCACTTTGTTCGACACAACCTGGCCGTCTTTGAACAGGAACAGCGCTGGAATGCCGCGGACACCCATTTGCGCAGGGGCGTTCGGGTTCTCATCCACGTTTACCTTGGCGATTTTGATCTTGCCGTCGTATTCCACCGCCAGCTCTTCCAATGCCGGGCCGATTTGTTTGCAAGGACCACACCATTCGGCCCAAAAATCTACAACAACCGGAACATCCGAGTTGCGCACTTCGGCGTCAAAGGTGGCATCGGTTACGGCAACAGTCGCCATGGCAGTTCTCCTGAATTTGCATGTTGGCCTGAACCTATGAACCCACCTCGCCCACGTCAAGGCGATCATAAGCGCTATCTAACAATGCGCCCTCCAGCGGCATCAGTTTTGCGTGATAGGTCCACAGTATTTCCGCATGAATTGGGCGATTTGGATAAATCTGCATTAGTGCCGCGCGATAAGCGGCCATTTGGCGCAGCACCCCTTCTGGTGTGTCTTTGGCCTGATCTGGCACCACACGGTTGGATTTGAAATCAACGACCGTGACCGCATCTGACGTCACGATGAGCCGGTCAATAATACCCGACATGACCCGGTTGTAACCAGGCAGGCTTGCCGTGATTTCCACCTCGGCCAATGTGTCGGGGGCAAAGATATATGCCAAGTCCGGGTTGGTCAGAACGCGTCGTGCTTCGGCGAGCAGCTCGATGACTTCGGCAGCTTTTGCAACATTGTCTCCTGCGGACAAAAGCGTATGCGCATGGAGATCCCATTCCCCCTGATCATAGGCTGGCAAATGCTCGAGTAAGAGATGAAGCTGACGCCCACGACGCTTCGCGGCCTCTTCATCCAATGCCTCGGACAGTTCGCCATACAGGGCCTTGGCACCGCCAAGATCGGAGGGTGAAAGCGTGCCTAGCTCTGCGACTTCTGCATCGGCGTTGGTTTGCGCCCAATGCGGTAAAGCAGTCTCTATTTCGCCCGAAGTTGATGTGAATTCGGCCTGTGCCGGGCCATTGTCCCACACGCCCACTTCATACCGCATGAACCTGTCATGTTCTGGCCCAACCGAGACACCGCCCGCGCGCTGCATCGCCTCGCGCGCCACATTATACCATTCGGTGTCTGATTTCCCGACGGTGCCGGCCGCCCCCATAATCAACCATTGCTCCGCTCGGGTCATGGCGACATATAACAGCCGTGTCATTTCTTCGTCTTGGGCCTGTTTGTCTCGCAGCTGTGCGTCGATCACTGGTGGGGTGCGATCGGCGCTGGGGGGCTTCCAAATGGCATGTCCGCCGTCCAGCTCAAGGATTTCATCGCGGTTCAGACTGCGGTGCTGGGCCATATCGGGCATGATCACAATTGGGGCTTCCAGCCCTTTAGATCCATGCACGGTCATGACGCGGATTTGTTGGCCGACCATATCCATCTGTCGCTTAATCGTGACTTCTTCTGCGGCCAACCAAGTGACAAATCCGGTCAGGCTGGGGGTTTCCAACCGTTCATATCCCAAAGCTTGGGCTAGCAAGGCGTCAATCCCATCTTCAGCCTCTGGTCCCAAACGCGCCAACAGTCTGCGCCGTCCGTCAAACCGGGTCAGTACCCGTTCGATCAGCTCATAAGGTCGTAGAAAATCCGCCTCATCACGTAGCGCGGTGAGCATGGCGACAATTTCGGGGTAGATCTCTGCCTGATCACGTAAAGCCCGCCAAAGATAGGTGTTTTTTCCACGAGGATGCGCAAGGCGAAACAGGTCATCTTCGCTGAACCCAACCAAAGGCGAGCGCAGTACGGCGGCCAGTGATAAGTCATCTTCGGGGGTCGCTAAAAAGGACAAAAGGGCGGTCAGATCTTTTACCGCCAGCTCGCCACCAATCCGCAACCGATCGGCCCCGGCAATAGGCAGGCCTTCTTGCTTGCAGGCGCGGATGATCTCATGAAAAAGCTCACTCCGCTTGCGCAATAGCACAAGGAAATCGCCGGCATTCGCAGCACGTGATTTTCCATTTTCCGCTGGAAGAGGCTCTGTTTCGATGATCCTTCGAATTTCACGTGCCACCTTACGCGCCATCTGAACGCGGTGATCTTCTGCGCTGAGTTTATCCACCGGATCAAACCAATCGCGGTCTTCTTCAAACTTCACCGGTTCGATTACGGGCCACAAATCCACCCGCCCCGGCTTGTCGAAAAATGCACGGTGCTGAAAACTGTCACCAAGCCCGCCGAAGTCCGCCAAAGCATGGTCTACAAACCCCAAAATGGCTGGGGAGGAGCGGAATGAGTATTCCATTGGAAGGTTTTGAAACGGCTTGCCAACCTGCGCTAATTTCTCGCGAAACGTCTCGCGCATCCGCTCGAACTCAGCGGGTTTGGCACCTTGAAATGAGTAAATAGATTGCTTCGGATCCCCGACTACAAAAACCGTGCGGTTTATATCGTCGCGTGCCCCCAACCCGCTGGTGAATTCTCGCGAAAGATTGTCAATCACCCGCCATTGCGCGGGGCTGGTATCTTGGGCCTCGTCCACCAAAATGTGGTCAATGCCGCCATCAAGGCGATACAGCACCCATGCGGCCACGGCGGGATCCGTCAAAAGATCGCCCGCTTTGGTGATCAGGTCATCAAAATCAAGCCAACCACGAAGCTGCTTTGCCGCCTCATATTGGGTCACAAAGCTTTGCCCAAACGCATAAAGCGCGGCGGTACGGCGGGTCGATGCCAGACCTGCGCGAAGGCCCCGTGCATCGGCAATGCGTTCGTAAAGCGCATTGAGTTGCGGCATCAGGTCGGCCAGTACCTCTTTGCGCAAGGTGGCGCTTTGCGGAAAGCTGTTTACCTTCGCACCATATGGCGTTTTGGTCTTTTCGCCGGCCAGAAAAACCGTCTCGCAAATTCGCAGATCTTCCATGCCTAAACGATCTGGATTCACTCTTTTCAGACGGGTTAGAGCCGAAATATCGTTTTTTGATCCATTCGGAAGTGCTTCCATCAGCCTGCGGATGAGCGTCGGGTCGCCCGGCCCAAAAGCGCGTGCGAGAACCTGATCGTCGGTCAGGGTGGCGGGGATATCAAACCAACTGCGAATGGCATCTTCATCTATGGGGGACAAGAATTGGGTGCGGTTGCTGGCGATGTCGCGGGTCAACCCGTCAAAATCCTCAGCGGTGTAAAACTGCGCTAAACGCGCCACCCGTTCGGGGTCATCCATTGCCATCCGGTCAACAATTTCGGCGCGCTGCAATTTGGCGGCGCGGTCATCCATTTCGCTAAACTGTGGGGAAATTCCTGCTTCCATCGGAAATTTCCGCAGCAAACCAGCGCAATAGGCATGGATTGTCTGAATTTTCAAACCACCCGGTGTTTCAATGGCGCGGGCAAAGAGGCGGCGTGCCTGAGGCAGGTCCAAATGGGCAACCGGAATTCCAAGTTCGAGCAGCGCCTCTTTCAGGGTGGGGTCGTCTTTCATCGCCCATTCGCCCAAACGCTGAAATAGTCGGTTTTGCATCTCGCTGGCGGCGGCTTTGGTGTAGGTCAGGCAGAGGATGTTTTGCGGGCTGACGCCGTTTAGCAACAGTCGCGCAACCCGGTCGGTCAGTACACGGGTTTTGCCCGACCCGGCATTGGCGGACAACCAGGTGGAGCTTGCTGGATCTGCGGCATCAATTTGCCGTTGGGTGGCTTGGTCAAAAATCATTTCCCGACCTCCTGCACAAATCCATCTTGGCTTTCGTCCCACTCCCCAAAGCGTGCGAGGTGATCGTAATCCCCTTCAAAGCGTTCTTGCTGCATCGCGCGCCGGGACAAATACCCTTGATTTTCTCTGGAATAGGCACTGATAAGTTGTTCCAGTTCCAATTTGATGTCGCCGATTTCGGCGGAGCTTAGCATGATCTCACTCGTCACAGGCGTTGACCCCAAACCGATATAGGACACATGGCTCACGGGCGCTGCGGGAAGGTTGTTAAACCCACCGGCCACCGCCATCACGGCTTCAAGCAACAATTGCTTGTCGAAGTATTTTTGTGCTTTCTCTGTCGGTGGGCTGCCCGTTTTGTAATCGTAAATACGCAAGTTTCCGTCGTGGTCGCGGTCAATTCGGTCTGCGGTTCCGGTGAGCGTAAAGCCAAGATCGTCTAACACCATCTGGCCTCTGATCTCATTTGCATTATTGTCTGAAACCGTTCGACGTTTTTCCTCTTCCGCAATAAACCAATCCGCCACGCGGGCCAGTTTTGCGTGCCAAAGGGCGCGTGTGGCGG
>DDMF01000080.1:45338-67197 GCA_002340515.1 Rhodobacteraceae bacterium UBA2553
GCGGGCCAAGGCGCGTCTTTCGCCAAAACGTCACTGGCCACCGCCAACAGCCGGATTTTTGCGTCTTCCGGCCCTTCATCATCGGGGCGCTCGGTGATGAAACGGTCAAGTACATTGTGTAATACGGTGCCGCGCAATGGTGCATCTGGGTTTTGATGCAGAGGGCGCAAGGGGCGCAGTTTCAACACGTGTTCGGCGTAAATTGCATAAGGGTCCCGGATCAGTTTGGAGATGCGCGTGACCGAGAGTTGATTGGGGCGCGCCGTCAAAGGCGGGCAAGGTGCGGGCCGCTTTTCAGGCGGAGTAGAGACTGATGGGGTTTCAATCTGCTTGGCCAAATTGACCCAAACTTCCCCGCGCGCGCGCATTGCAGCCAATGCCAGCGCGCCGTCTTGCGACATCCCACCCAGAAGATTGGTCAGGCGGTTGATCCATCGCGAGGCGATTGTTTCGCTTTCGTCATTACGCGCTGCGCGGGTGATAAACACACGCTTGGCCGCGACAGCTTGCTGAAAATCATGCGCAGACAGGCCGATGCGACGTTCGGGTAGCAATAGGCCAGCATCTTGGCGCATTTTTCGGTTCATCCACGGATCTGGTGCCGGGACTTCTGGCCAGCTTCCTTCGTTAAGACCCGCCAGGATCACGGTTTCTGTGCCTTGAACGCGGGCCTCAAGCGTGCCCCAGAACATGACGCCTCGATGCGGCGTGTTCGGGTCGCGCACTTCGCCTTTGTTCAGAACGGCGGAAAAGAGGCTGGCATAGTCTTGTGCCGCCATCTCTCCGCCAAACTCAGCTTCGTTTTGCAGCTGAGTGATGTGCTTTAGTGCCTCACGACCGGCGGCTTTATCCCATAGCCCCCCGGAACCATGCCCAATCGGTCCTGCCGCGATGGATTCTGTCAGCATAATATGACGCTCCACCCATTGCTCCAAGGGTTGTGGTTGTGTCGTATCGGAGCGGAAAAGGCAGGTGTTGAGCCACGCTATCCACGCGTGAAAAGCAGGTTCCATTTCGCGCCTATTTGCCCATTCAGACAAAGCTTCGGGTGTGGGGTAGGGCAACCCGCGACGCAGCACTTCAAGCTCCAGATCGCGGGTCCACCGCAGGTGATCTCCACGGCCTTCGCAGCTATGGGTCAGGGGGTGTTTCAAAATTGCCAACAGTGCATCGCTGGTCAGTTCACGCACAAATAAGTCACTAACATGGCGCAAAAGACGACCGGGGGCGGACAGGGCAAGGGGACGTCCGGCGCTGTCATCGGGTTCAATGCCCCAACGATCCAGCGCCGCGGTGACCTGACGGGTTAGGTTCCGGTCTGGTGTAATCAGGGCAATCGGGATTTTCCGCTCGACCGCATCGCGCAGAACCATCGCGATGGCCAAGGCTTCTTGCCTGGGGGATTGTGCCTCGATCAGGGTTAGGTCTTGGGTCGCGTCTTGCACCCCTTGAAAAATGGGCCCTTCAATTTGCCACTGATCCGTCACTGGCGCAGGGCGCATTGCCAGAGAGATCAGCCGATTTCGGGCCGGGTTCGGTGCGGCGGTTGTCGCCCATGGGCGGATGTCTTGGGGGGACATATTCAGCGCGCGCGACAGGGCCGCAAATCGGTATTGCGGATGGTCCTCACCTTGCAATGCATCTTCTAGCTGCGCCCATGCTGCATGGGGCATGTCACTGTCAAAACCGGGCAAAATCACAGCCCCCTGGGGCAATTTCGCAACGGCCTGCATCAGTAATCCGGTGGCCCCGCGTGACCCGGTGGACCCGGCGATGATCACGGGATGGGTTGGTGGTTGCGTTGCCCAGCGGGTCACCAGCCGTTCAATCACCTGGCGTTGCCGCCCTTCGGTGTCGGGATGGGTTTTGGCCGTGTCGCCCAAAAAGCTCTCGACCAGGGATACAAATTGCAATGCGCGTTGCCAGTGGCCCGACTGATCTTCGACATTCAGCGCGCGGATCACGCTTGGTGTCACCCCCTCGCCCTGCATCTCGTCCATCAACGCCGCAAGGCTGTCAGCCAAGTCAAAAACCGAAGTTTTGGGCGCGAGATCTGGTTCTCTTTCTATCAAACGCGCGACCAGTTGGGCCAATTCCAACTGACGTCGTAAGGGGGGAACGGCAGGGGGCAGATCGGACATCGCCAGGTCGCGACCAAGATCCCCTAAGACCCGAATGCGTGGCAACAGCCGGGCGTTTCCATCTAAAAACAAGTGGCGCACGCGTCGTTGCATGCGTTGTGTGTTCACATATATCTCCACCTGCGCCATGGCATCAGGTTCCAGGTGAGACATGCGTTCCAACAACCCGCTGACCACTGATTTTGGGAAATCTACGCCGGGGGGAAGGGCAAAGAGGCGAGGGGAGGTGCTAGGCTCAAACATTTGTTTCAAGTAAGTTTTCTGCAAGTTCAATTCCACCTGGGTGACCAACGTCGCACCAATGCCCATCGTGTAAAATACCAAACATGCGGCGCTGATCGAGTATTTGCTGCCAAATATCCCACATTGAAAAACAGGTTTTGTTGTGATGCGCCAATAGGTCAGTTTTGATGATCTGACACCCTGTATACACAAGCCCCTCTCCGCGTGTAAGGCGGCCAGCTTCGTCTAAGATAAAATCACCGTTTCGGGTATATCCGATTGCATTTTCGCGTGGAACCAAGGCCATCAGGGCATCCATTCTTTCGGGATCCCAGGCTGCTTTCAGTCGCGTTATCGGGTTGCTCCCTGTCCAAACGGCGTCGGAGTTCAGCGTAATGACGGGGCCATCCCCCAACATCGGCAAGGCTTTTTTCAACCCACCGCCGGTCTCTAAAATCTCGTCACGTTCATCGGATATTGCAATGCCGTGCGGCGCGAGGTGCGTGATCATTTGGTCTGGCAAATAATGCACATTGGCCACGATTTTTCCGATCCCCGCGCTGGTGGCTAAAGCAATCGCATGGTCGATCAATGGGCGCCCGGCCACTGGGATCAATGGTTTGGGGCGGTCCGAAGTTAAGGCACCCATCCGTGTTCCAAAACCGGCTGCAAATATCATTATGGCGTTGGGCATGGGGTCCTCAGGCGGGTTAGAAGGTTATCATCTGGTGGTGGCAGCAATGCGTTTAGCGTGCGCTTAAGGGGGGCGAGTTTCGGATGCGCCAAATCCTCTTGCAACATGCGCCAAACGCGGGGAATGAAGCTGACATAACCCGGTTTTCCCATCTGTTGCGATAATCGTGCAAAGACGCCTAAAATGCGTAGGTTGCGCTGTATTGCAACGACGGCGGCGGCATGGGTTACATCTGCCAGTTCCTGCTGGGTTTGGGACGCGTATCGGGACAATATGGCCTGTGACAGCTCCCTCGAGACGTCACGCCGCGCGTCGCGGGTCAATGAAATCAGGTCGTAGATTGGGTGGGTCACCACGGCGTCCTGAAAATCCAGAAGTCCAACGCGCGCGTGCCCCGAGCGCTCCGGCAACCAGATTAGATTTTCTGCGTGATAGTCGCGCAAGGAAAGAACCGGGGGCCGCGCCGCGGCCGCAAGGGCGGCTTGCAATTGATCCATCGCCGTCAGCGCACCATCATCAAGAGAATGACATGGATCCGGGCGATACCATTGAAAGGCAACATCCGTTGCGCGGGCCATAATGCACGGATCAAAGGTGGGAATATTGGCTGGAGGGGGAGCGTCATGCAAAGGTTTAAAAACGTCAATTGCTGCTGAATAGAGCCTTATTTCAAGGGAGGGATCTCTGTCAGCTTCCCGCGCAAACACGGCGTCACCCAGGTCTTCCATCAAGATCAAACCATTAGGAACGTCGCTTGCGAAAATCTCGGGCGCTGATAATCCCAATCCACGCAAATGCGCCGCAATTGAGATAAAGGCCAAGATTGCCGCCTGAGTTCCGGTTGCGTCATCCATCAAGATAACGCGCGTCTGTGGTTGTGTGATCCGCTCATAGCGGCGGGCAGAGGCATCCCCGGCCAAAGGTGCGCGGTTGGCTTTTGCCAAGCCATTTTCCGCCAGAAAAGATGAAATGAGATCGGCGCGCATCACGGCAGCGCCTGTTTGACGCGGGCGGCCCAGTTTGCGTTTGGTGCATCAAATCGCGCCATACGCTCGCCTTCTGTATCGGTTGTGGAAAACGTAATATGAAGTGCGGCTTGCGGAGTCAGGCTGCCCAATCGATCAGGCCATTCCACCAGACAAATGGCGTCTTCAAATGCGTCGATTAAGCCAAGCTCATCCACCTCATCCGGATGGGTCAGGCGATAAAGGTCTGCGTGCCAGATTTCATCTTGGCCATCCTCATAGGTTTGGACCAAAGTGAAGGTTGGTGACGGTACGTCTTCGACCACCCCTGCCAAAGCCAATCGGGTCTGAATTAATGCGCGCGCAAAATGGGTTTTACCGGCGCCAATCCCTCCCTCAAGTAAAATCACATCACCCGGCCCCAAAAGAGGGGCAAGGGCGGCAGCGAATCGGGCGGTTGCATCGGCGCTGGAAAAGGGATGGTCGGGCAGATCTGGCACAGTCATGACGCGAATATGAGCGGGCACCGCGTCCTTCGCAAGCCTGATTGCTCAATTGATCTGATCTAAGGTCAAACCAGGCAGATCAGGCCGGGTCACACGCGCGAGATGGCAGAAATTTTTGGTGCATTTTTGGTGTTGCTGGCTGCTGTACCGCGTTTTTTGGGCGAGTCTGGCAATTCAGACGACGCGACAAAACTGACCATTGTGGCACCTCGCACCATAGGCTTGATCTGGCAAAGAACAGAGCGGCCGTTGAGCAGGTTAAACTCTTCGCTCCAACTGCTGCGGTTTTCGACATTGGCCACGCTGGTTTGGATGCGGTCCCAGATATCAGATGGGCGGCATTTGTGGCGCCATGTCATGCAGGCATCAGACACTGTTACGTCCATCAGGCTGGTTTCGGGATCACTGCCCCAAAGTGCGCGGTAAGCTGCATTTGACATGGCAAGCGTTCCACCGGGGGCAAAGACGGCGATCGCCTCGCTCATACAATCCAGTGCGGATTGACCCATTTCAAGCTCAGCCCGGAACCGGCGCGTCAGCGAGACTTCGGCGGTGATGTCTTCAAACAAAAACGCCACAGCGCCTTCGGGGTGGGGGCGGCCGGACACACGATATGTCTGACCAGATGGCAGCGACCAAGTTTCTTCATAGGTGCCATCACGCGCGGCGGCTTCAAGTTCCGACATTTGCTGGCGCCAGGATTTGTAATCCTTGGGCTCTGGCATCATGCGTTTTTCGCGCAGATGGTCGAGAAAGCTGAACAGCGTCGGTTTGCCCACCAGAAACGCGACCGGAAGCGATACCAAATCGGTGAGTGCTGGGTTAAAGAGCGCGAGCTGACGTTTGCGATCAAAAATGGCCAAACCAATGGGAAGATGCGCAAAAGTCTTGGTCAGAGTGGTCACGAATTCTGACAGGCTGCTTTCCGCTTTGACAAGACGATCGACGGGCACGGCTGTGACCACATTTTCATCGCCCAACATCACCTCGTGCAATTCGAACCACTGGCGCTGGCCATTTGGGCCACCGGGCAAGGCCGCGCGACGGGGGTGGTCGTTGTTTGATGCTTCAACCAGCTTAGGTTTTTCGAACAGCTTCCGTGGCGGCCAAGAGGTGACGGTCTCGTCAGGCTGAAGGCTGTCGGCCAGCTCCAGATAATGACGGTTGGCCCAAGTGATGGTCTGGTTTTCGTTTTCACGCCAGATCAAAAACGGCAGCTGTTCGGTGGTGGAGCGCAGGGTGGAAACCTCGTCCTGTAACGCGTGCATTTTGTGGCGATCAATGCCGGATGTGGCGGTGTCTTCGTCCAGAAACTCGATCCGGGCCAACCCGTCATGCCAGCGCGCGCGCAGGCGACAGGGGCGATCCTTGGAGCTGAGATCCACTTCGCCGAATTCCGCAAGTTCTGCCATACGGTTTTCGAGGTCGGGGAAATAGCCGCGCAGCATGTGGGACAGTTGTTGCCAGTCGGACGCGCCTGTTGGCTGCTCGCCGGATTGGATCATCTGCCAGCCACGTTCGGTGGCATCAATGAGCTTTTGGTCATCAAACAAAAAGATTGCTGTGTTGCGTTCAATATCTGCCTCTTGCCCCAAGGGGGTGCGCCGGCGTTTGCCAGCCAATGACAGCGAGAAGAGAGCGGCAAGCGCGATGCAGAACGCAGTCAGCACCAAGGCCGCAGCCATGAGTGTGTTTAGCATTTTTCCTGTCCCAAGATCGGGTGTTTACCCTGATCAACCCTAGGGACATGAAGGTTAACGAACGTTTAATCAGAACCATAAAATTAAGGGTTTTTTGTTATTCTATTTGGATATTTTCACCTAATCCCTGCATGTTCTCTTTCCGTTCCAGCGCGGGATCGTTTCGGTCCCAACTGACTTGAACAATGGCCCCGGACTTTTCACGAGGATGAGGGCGGCCGGTATATGGCTCGGCGCCGTTGCTAAAATTTAACGCCGCCCCGGTGCGCTCCAGCAAGGTTTTGGCGATGAACAGCCCCAGCCCCATGCCTTCATATTCCTTGCGTCGCGCCCGGTGTGGGTCCGGGGCGCGGCGGCGAATAAACGGATCTCCGATGCGGTCGATCATATGCGGGGCATACCCGCGCCCATCGTCAATCACCCGAATGGTGATGGAGCGATCGGTCCAGCTCAGGTCGATCCACACGGCGGTTGACGCGAAGTCCACAGCATTCTGGATCAGGTTGCGTAGCCCATGAATGATCTCGGGTCGCCGCGCCATGACGGGTTGTTCATGGGCAAAATTGCCGGGGTCGTCGATCGAGATCGTAATGTCTTTGCCTCGGTCCATATGCGGTTCAGCGGCGGCTTCGACCAATGCGGAAAGCGGCACGAACCTGATATGCATATCGTCTTTGCCCGCCCGCCCCATGGAGCGCAGGATGTCGCGGCACCGGTCCGTTTGCTGGCCAATTAAACGCACGTCTTCGATAAGATCGGGTTGGCCCTCCAGCTCCTCCGCCAATTCGGATGAGACCAGTTTGATCGTGGCAAGGGGTGTTCCCAATTCATGCGCGGCTGCCGCGACGACACCGCCCAGATCTGTCAGTTTTTGTTCGCGGGCCAATGCCATCTGTGCCGCCAGAAGCGCTTCGGACATGGATTTAATTTCCGACGAAATCCGGCGCGTATAAAGCCCAATAAAGCCGATCGACACCACAACGGCGACCCAGAATCCAAAGACAAAGATCTCGGGCATGCGTAGGGAAAATCCCATTTGGGTTTGTAGGGGCAGGTTGAAGTCAGCCACAAATGTGGTGGCGGCAATTGCGGCCCCGCCGACAATCATGGTGGCCCGCGATGACAGCGCCGTTGCGGCCACCGTCACGGGGGCCACAATCAGCACCATAAACGGGTTGTGAAGCCCGCCGGTCAGAAACACCATGAACGCCAATTGCAAAGTATCAAACAGCAACCACCCCGTTGCCTGTCGCTCATTCAAACGTGTGTTGCGCGGATAAATCGTCAGCGCCACGAGGTTGGCGATTATCCCAAGGCCAATCGACACGGCGGCGAGCCCAAGGTGGATATCAAGAGAAAAGAACTGAATCGCGACCAGGATTGCCGTTATCTGGCCCAACACAGCCGCCCAGCGCAGCACCACCAAAGTGCGCAGCCGCACCCATTGCGCTGCGACCGGTGACGACGGCGATGGGGTCAGCATTGGCGCGTTGCGGTCAAACATTTGTGATCCGTCCTTGCTGTGCTTGGCCACAAAAGGGGTTGCGGCATCCTGAACTCTTGTTAGTCCTGCCAGAACGCGCGATCAATGCCCTGTGGGGCTGATAAGACGACCCTGGTATGTTGGAGAAGACCGATGATGCGAACCTATGCCGCAAGTGCCGCTGTAGCTGTTACCGCCTTTATTGGGGTCAGTTGGTATATGACCACCGGGGGCGAAGATGCGTTTGCGCAATGTCGCGGTTCGGCGATTGGCACTGGTACTGCGTCGATTGGCGGGCCATTTGAGCTGACCGATGAGAACGGCATTGCGGTCACCGACAAAGACGTGATCACCAAGCCAACGCTGTTATATTTTGGATATACCTTCTGTCCCGACGTGTGCCCGCTTGATAATGCCCGCAACGCAGAGGCGCTCGATCTGTTGCAAAACGCGGGATATGATGCGCAAATGGCGTTCATTTCCATTGACCCCGAACGCGATACGCCCGAACAAATGCGCGAGTTCACCGACTACCTGCATCCGGATATGATTGGATTGACAGGCACTCCCGCCCAGGTGCGCTCCGCCAGCAAGGCCTATAAGACCTATTATCGCAAGCAAGAGGGTGACGACGAATATTACCTCGTGGATCATTCGACCTTCACCTATCTGGTCACACCCGAAAACGGTTTTCTTGAGTTTTTTAAGCGTGATGATACCGCGGAGGATATGGCCAAGCGGGTGGGGTGTTTTATTGACGCTGAGAGGTAATCCTGTGCGAATTGCACTGCACGCATAGCTGATAACGCTGCGTTGAATTTGACCCGAGGCGCGCTAAGCCCTACGTATATTCAGAATATTGCAAGCGACCCACAGATAAACCCGAGGGGGTGCCATGGCTGATCAAGACCTGAACGAGATTGGCGAAGATAAATCGCTGCTTTTGGTGGATGATGACGAACCGTTCCTGCGCCGCCTTGCGCGCGCTATGGAAAAACGTGGGTTTGAACCGGAAATGGCTGGTTCCGTCGCTGCGGGAAAAGCCATCGCAACAGCCCGTCCACCGGCATATGCCGTGGTGGATTTGCGGCTAGAGGATGGCAATGGGCTGGATGTGGTCGAGGTGATCCGCGCCAAACGTCCAGATGCGCGCGTCGTGGTGCTGACCGGATATGGTGCCATCGCCACCGCTGTCGCCGCCGTGAAACTGGGTGCAAATGACTATTTGTCCAAGCCAGCAGATGCCAATGACATCACAAGCGCGCTTTTGGCCAAGCCGGACGAGCTTCCTCCGCCCCCGGAAAACCCAATGTCAGCAGATCGCGTGCGTTGGGAGCATATTCAGCGTGTGTATGAGCTGTGTGATCGCAACGTGTCAGAAACCGCGCGTCGGCTGAATATGCACCGCCGGACGTTGCAGCGCATTCTGGCCAAGCGCAGCCCGAAGTAACCGGTATGCGCGCGGGTCTCTGTCTTACATTGATCTGTTTGTCGGGGTGTCTCTCGTCACCGGCACCTTCGCGGGCACCACTAAAAACGGGTGTAACCGTATATCCGGACGCACAGGGTCTGGCCATTTCACCTGTGGGTCAGCGTATTGATTTCGGGCGGTCCCCAAAAGGCGTGTTGCCCGCGCTTGATCGCGAGCTTGGTGCACACCGCGCCTTGCCGCTGACGCATTGCCCCACCGGCGTCGCTGCACAACACCAATGGGGCAAGCTTGTGCTGACCTTTACGGGTGAGCGGTTTGTGGGGTGGCGCAAGGACGGTCAGAGACAGGGAATGACCTGCACGTCCTAAGGCTTCCCCAGCCCTGTGGGCGTTTGAACTTTGGGCGGGCCCAATCAACCTGAGTTTCCAAGTGATCAGCCATATCAGACATGTGTTTTGCGGTCTTGGATGGTGTGGAAACACGTGTCGCGACGGCAAAACTATTTGCAAGTATGTTTAACATGGGTGTGCCCTCCTTTTGGTTCACTTGATCATTTGCGCTTGTTCTGGCGGAAAAATCCAATCAGTATGATTTCATAACTGTTAGCCAAACTTACATTGGGGGGCCGCGTGGACTGGAAAAATATCCCATCCCTTTCGGCCTTGCGAGCCTTTGAGGCGACCGCACGCCTGGGGTCGTTTTCCGCGGCGGCGCGGGATTTGAACGTGACCCATGCGGCGATTGCCCAGCACGTGCGCGGGCTTGAGGCGGAGTTTGGTCAAGAGCTGGCGCACCGTGTGGCAGGCGGGATGGAGCTGACCGATGCCGGGCACACCCTTGCACAAGCGTTGGGCGAGGGGTTCGGCAGCATTATGCAGGGTGTGGATGCGCTGCGCCATGCCAAGGAAGCGCGCCCGCTTCGGGTAACACTTACCCATGCCTTTGCCGAGAACTGGTTGATGCCCCGTCTTGGAGAGTTTTGGCTAAAGCACCCGGACATCCCCATCACGTTTGTCCCATCAAAGGGCACGGTTGATCTGAAACGGCAGGGGTTTGATCTTGGCCTGCGGTATGGTTCTGGCGCATGGCCCGGTTTGAAAAGCGAGCTTTTGGTGCCTGCGCATTTTATGATTGTGGGACGGCCAGAGTTGCTGAAAGATGTGCCTAGCGGAGATCCGAAAGCTTTGCTTTCTCTGCCTTGGTTGGTGCATGAAGATTGGCCAGAACAAGACCTTTGGATGAAAGAACTTGGCATCTCGAGTGAGACTGCAAAGGTCACGGGATTTGCGACAACGCCGATGACAAAGGCGGCCGTCCGTGCGGGGTTGGGGGTGTCTGTGCAAATGCGCCCGATGATCGAAGAGGATCTGGAAACAGGTCGATTGATGGCCCTTCGCGAGCTTCAGCAAAGTGATTTGGGTTATCATATCATCACTGCACCGGGGGCGATGTCAGACGGAGCCCGTCTTTTCATTCGCTGGCTGAAATCGACGGTTTAGCTTTGGGATATGTCGAACCGCTTACGGGTTTTGTCGACAAGGGTTCCATCAGATAGTTTGAAGCCTTTTAGGGCGGAATAGTCTCTAAACCCAAGGCCGGAATAATAGGCCAACCCCGGAACATTATCCGTGCGAATGGTGGCGTCCACAGCAATCACATGTGCCTTTGTGGCGGCCTCTCTTGTGGCCCTCCACAATGCTTGACCAATCCCGTGCCCTTGCAAACCGGGGCGTACAAAGGTGGCGATCACAGCCCAGCGATCTGGTAGGTATCCGGGGCCTTGCCAGTTTGGGTCGGACCAAACGAGGGATTGAAATCCAACCACCTCACCCTCAAGTTCAACCACTGTGGCACAGATGTTGTTTTTTGGCGCGATGTAGTGGTCATCCATCCGGCTGGCATCAAAGGGATTGCGATGCCCTGTGGTTGACCCTTCGCAGATGATTGGGTTCAACACGGCGCACATTGCCTCTGCGTCGGATGCAATGGCCGGGCGGGGTATGACGCTCATACATTTTTCTTCAAATCAAAGCGTTTGCGGACAAGACCCGGCTCGGATGAATAGGTTTGAAATCCCATAGCAGAATAATACCCTAGCCCGCGGTCATTGTCAGACCCAATCGCGGCCTCAATCGTCTCTATTCCATTGGTTAGAGCCGCTTTTTGACTTTCTGAAAATAGAGCGCGCCCAATGCCACCCCTTCCGGCATCTAAGGCAACATAGGTGCCGATTTCACCCCAGCCAGCGGGGGTGTTATAAGGGTTGCCTTCGCCGGGCAGGATCAGGGATTGAAAGCCGACAAGGCGGCCAGTTTCGTCTTCTGCGACAGTGCACTGAACGTTGTCCGGATGGGTGATGTAGTACTTCAACATGTGCTCTGCATCACCGCGTCGTGCGCTTTTCCAACTTTGCAGAATGGGGATGATCAACGCGCTCATCCCATCGGCATCTTGCGGCGTGGCTTGGCGTGTTTTGATCATAGGTTTTCCAGTAATTCTTCGTGCCGTGCAGTGAAGGCTTTGCGCACGTCAAGCGGCGGGCGCAGGTGAATGTCGAGGCCCCGGATGATGTCAGGATCAGGGATGCCAAACAGCTTGTTGGATTCCTCAACCGAAAACCCCGCGATCTGGGTCGCCTCCAACCATGCCGAGATCTTGTCCGCGCGTTTAATCGCCTTTTTGATCGACACAGGCGTTTTCGCCGGAAGGCCAAAGCGCACGTGGATTGCGGTGGTTAACCGCTCATCCAGCTCGCCGTATCCTTCACCAACCGAAGCTTTGACCGGGGAAATCATGTCGCCGATCACATATTCCGGGGCGTCGTGCAGCAGGGCCGCCAACTGCCATTTCACCGGAGCTTTGGGGTAAAGGCGCGTGTACAATGCCTCGACCAATAGCGAATGCTCGGCAACGGAATAGGGATAATCCCCATGGGTCTGCCCGTTCCAGCGCGCCACAAATGCAAGGCCGTGGGCAATGTCCTCAATCTCGATATCCATCGGCGTTGGGTCCAAAAGATCCAACCGACGCCCAGACAGCATTCTTTGCCAAGCTCTTGGTTTTGCCGCCATTCTATCCTTACTCCATGAGTTGACGAGGCGGTTTCGCGCCGCGATCTGCCCGTTATAGACAGCGTCATCGCATACTCGCCACCTAGAGAGAAGAGATCAAGCCACCGGACAGTTTGGTCCCCTCGCAAGATCCCCACAGGCTTGGGCGGTGGAAGTCCGATTTTGGCCCCTTACATTGCGTGTTAACACTGGGGATGCTAAGGCTCCGGTGAAACATGTTTTGCTATGGAGGTCCCGGTGACCCAAGATTACATCGTCAAAGATATCGCCCTGGCCGAGTTTGGCCGCAAAGAGCTGGATATTGCTGAAACCGAAATGCCGGGTCTGATGGCGCTGCGCGAAGAATATGGTGAAGCGAAGCCGCTGGCCGGGTCGCGCATCGTTGGGTCGCTGCACATGACCATTCAAACTGCAGTTCTAATCGAAACGCTGGTGGCGCTGGGCGCCGATGTGCGCTGGGCGTCGTGCAACATCTTCTCGACCCAAGATCACGCAGCGGCGGCGATTGCGGCGGGCGGCACACCTGTGTTTGCGATCAAAGGCCAGTCGCTGGAAGAGCATTGGGATTACCTTGATCGCTCGTTCATGTTCCCCGAAGGCCCAAACCTGATCTTGGACGATGGCGGCGACGCGACATTGTACATCCTCTTGGGTGCGCGCGTTGAAAACGGCGAAACAGATCTGATTGAGACCCCAACCTCGGAAGAAGAAATCGCGGTCTTTGCACAGATCAAAAAACGCATGGCGGCCACCCCTGGCTGGTTCACCAAAATGCGCGAGCAGATCAAAGGTGTTTCCGAGGAAACCACCACCGGCGTTCACCGCCTCTATGATCTGGTCAAGCAAGGCCAGCTGCCCTTCCCTGCGATCAACGTGAACGATTCTGTGACCAAGTCGAAGTTCGACAACAAATACGGCTGTAAAGAATCGCTGGTCGACGGCATCCGCCGCGCGACGGACACAATGCTGGCGGGTAAAGTGGCTGTTGTTTGTGGGTATGGCGATGTGGGCAAAGGGTCGGCTGCGTCACTTGCTGGTGCGGGTGCCCGTGTGAAAGTGACTGAGATCGACCCAATTTGTGCGCTTCAGGCCGCCATGGACGGGTTTGAGGTGGTTGAACTTGAGGACGCCGTGTCGTCCGCTGATGTGTTCATCACCACCACCGGCAACAAAGACATCATCCGGATCGAGCATATGCGCGCGATGAAGGATATGGCGATTGTTGGCAACATCGGCCACTTTGATAATGAAATCCAGGTGGCCGCGCTGAAGAACCACAAATGGACCAACATCAAAGATCAGGTGGATATGATCGAAATGCCATCCGGCGCGCGTATCATCCTTTTGTCCGAGGGGCGCTTGCTGAACCTTGGCAATGCGACAGGTCACCCGTCGTTTGTGATGTCCGCGAGCTTTACCAATCAGGTGTTGGCGCAGATTGAGCTGTGGACCAAAGGCGACGCGTATAAAAACGACGTCTATATCCTGCCCAAACACCTCGATGAAAAAGTGGCCAAGCTGCACCTGGATCGCATCGGTGTGAAGCTATCGAAGCTGTCGAAAGAACAGGCGGATTATATTGGTGTTGGCGTCGATGGCCCGTTTAAGCCAGAGCACTACCGCTACTGATCTGTCATCTGGTCAAGCGGTCCTATGAAACAAAACGCCGTCCTTTGGGGCGGCGTTTTTTGTTGCCCAACGGGCGAGGCGCGCGGATATCCACCGATGAAAACCGCACCACTTGAACCGACTCGCAGTCCGCCAGACTGTGTTACGATATGCGGTTCCTGGGTCTTGTCTCTTTGCGGTTGATGCTGGCGTTCGTCACCCTTGCGGTGGTTGTGACGGCTGTTGCCGTCTTGCACTCCGACAGCCCCCTGCCGAACCATTGGAACCCGACAAAAAACCTGTCGGTGGATGCGCCGATTACACCCGTTACCCGGCTGCAATTTTTTCGGGCGACGCGGGATGGGGCGATATGTGCGCAAGTGCTGCGCGAATTTGGCGCGCGGTTTGATGAGCTGCCAAATCTTAACCGATCAGAGAGCTGTCATATCCATGATCGTGTGCGGTTAAGGGCGTTGGGCGAGGTGCGTGTCGGCCCAGTGGAGACCCGCTGTGACATCGCCCTTCGCCTTGCGATGTGGGAGCGTCACGGCATTCGACCTGCAGCAGACGCTGCGGGACTGCGTGTGACTCGTCTGTTTCACCAAGGTAGTTATAATTGCCGAAAAATTCGAACGTCGCGGGGTGGGGGGCGCACCTGGAGCCATCATGCAACTGCCGGTGCCATCGACATTCGCGCCTTTGGTTTGGCGGATGGGCGGCAATTGGCGCTGTTGCGTCATTGGGATGGGGAGAATGCGGGGTTTCTGCGCGCGGTGTGGCGCAGTTCTTGTGACTGGTTCAAACTGGTACTCAGCCCAGAATACAATTCGCTACACGCGGATCACCTGCATCTTCAGGCCAGTGGTTGGGGCTTTTGTCGGTAAGGGGCTTTGCCCCTTAAACCCCAAGGTATTTAGAGCAAGAAAAAGCTTAGCTGGCGGGAGGAGAGGGGCGACAATTCGCCCCTCGGTTTGATTAGGCATCTTCGCCGAAACCGAAGGTTTCAGTGACATAATCAATGTCTTTGTCGCCGCGGCCTGACAGGTTGATCAGGATCGACTTGCCGGGGTTCTTTGGGGCTTCGCGCATGGCAAAAGCCACGGCATGGGCGCTTTCAAGGGCCGGAATGATGCCTTCGTGGCGCGACAATGCGTAGAAGGCAGCCAGTGCTTCTTTGTCATTTGCGTGGGTGTAATTGGCTTTTCCTGTGCGATAAAGATGCGCGTGTTCTGGGCCAACGCCGGGGTAATCCAGGCCAGATGCAACTGTGTGCACGGGGGCAGGATCGCCATTTTCATCCTTCAAAACCATGGTTCGGAAACCGTGGATGTCGCCATCCTCGCCAAAGGAAATGGTTGCGGCGTGTTCGCCCAATTTTGACGAGGTGCCCATTGGCTCGACGCCGTGCAGCGACACGTCGTCGTCGTCGATAAAGCCAGAAAACAGCCCCATCGCGTTAGAACCACCACCGACACAGGCCGCCACCATATCTGGCAGCTGGCCGGTCATTTCAAAAAACTGATCACGGGCTTCAATGCCAACGATATGCTGGAAATCCCGTACAATCAGCGGGAAGGGGTGCGGACCTACGACTGAACCGATGGCGAAAAGCGCGGTGTCGGCTTGTGGGACATAGGCCTCAAAACAGCTGTCGACCGCCTCTTTCAGCGAACGTCCACCAAAGCCCACGGGCACAACATTTGCACCCAGCAACTTCATGCGGGTCACGTTGGGGGCTTCTTTGGCGATGTCGATTTCGCCCATGTGAATTTCACATTCAAGTCCGAAATAGGCGGCGGCTGTGGCCAATGCCACGCCGTGCTGACCTGCACCAGTTTCGGCCATCAGCTTTGTTTTGCCCATAAACTTGGCAAGCAAACCCTCACCCATGCAATGGTTCAACTTGTGCGCGCCAGTGTGATTCAGATCTTCACGTTTGGCATAGATCTGTGCGCCGCCACAAAGTTCGGACAGGTTTTTGAGATAAGAGACTGGGGTTGGGCGCCCCTGGAAATGTTTGCGAATGTGGCGCAATTCAGCGATGAAATCTACGGATTTCGAAATCCGGTCATAGGCTTCACGGATCTCTTTGAAATGGGGTTCCAGCGGCGGTGGCAACATCGCCCCCCCATATTCGCCAAAATAGCCATCGCGGTTGGGGGTGGATTTTAGGTAACCCATGTTATGCGCCTCCGATCAGAATTGTTCGCGTGGATCAGACAGGGAATTGGCGCGCGCCTCAAGGTAAAAATTGTGATGTGTCGATGTTTGGGGGTGACAAATCGCAGCGCAAAAAAAACGGCCGGGGAATGCCCAGCCGTTTTGAATTTTATTTATGCCGCTTATTGCGGAATGCGCAGGTTTTGACCTGGATAGATTTTGTCTGGATGCGAGAGCATGGGGCGGTTAGCCTCAAAAATCTGCTCGTATTTCGCGCCATTGCCAAGGGTTTTGGCCGCAATCGCCCAAAGGGTGTCGCCTTTTTCAACGGTGTGGAAAACAGGCTCGTTTTCCATCTCGGCTTCAACTTCAGCCACGCCTTCGACGTTGCCAACAGCGAGAATAACCTTTTCACGTTCTTCCGCGCTCAGACCTTCGCCGCCGGCAATAACAACCTTTTCGCCGTCCAGTTTGATGTCCAGCCCTTCGGTGTTGATTCCCAGATCCGCAACTTCTTTCGCCAGTGTTTCTTCGGTGGCTGCATCATCATCACCGAACAATGCCTTACCGGCACCTTTTACAAAATTCCAAAGACCCATGGATCCCTCCTAGATGAAATAATTTGGTTGCCCTCAGTCTGCGCCAATCCCGTACAGAATCCTAGGGGGAAGAATGCGGCAATGTTTTCCTTTGTGTTGATGAAATTTGCCCTTAGTCTGCCCCCAGAGAGGCAACGCCTTGAACAACTATTGGGAGCACCATTATGGGTAAAAGAGACGACTTGATCGCGAAATACGCAGATGATTTGAAAAATAAATGTGGCATGTCCCCGGACATGGATCTGTTGACCAAGGTCACCATCGGCTGCGGTCCGGCCATTTACAATGATGATGCTTCGACGGTCGCGGCAACGCAGGACAGCGAGCTGGAAACCGTCAAAAACAACTTTCTGATCAAGAAGTTGGGTCTGGGCGATGGCCCACAATTGATGGATGCAATCAACGCTGTGATCCAAACCTACGGCCAATCTGAGCGCAACAAATACCGCGCCGTTGTCTATTACATGCTGGTCAAGCATTTCGGTAAGGAAGCTGTTTACAGCTGATCCCGACCCAGAATTTTGAAAAGGTGCGGTGGCCCCATGGCCTCGCGCCTTTTTTGTGGGACGTTCACGGGCAAAGGCATGGTTAATCAATCCTTGAGTTAACCTGCTGATTTTGAATAGTTTTGGCCGGGAAACAAGATTGCAATCCGCCGCAATTTCCCGCTATATAGTCTACGAAGACTAGGACGGTCGGACCCTTATTATTGTGAACACGTGTGGTGCTAGGGAGCACGTGGGGTGGTAGAAGGGGTCCGATGGGTGCGGGCCCCTTCTCTTTTTTGTCGGCTTAGGTCGGCAATTTTTGTTTGGGGTTAAATTTGGGGTTAAAACAGACCCAAAACCAATCCCGCAACAGCACATCCACCCGCCGCATAGCCGCCGTCTATCAACGCCAATTGCTTTGGTTTGCCCGAAAACATCACGTTGTTCACGATCCACGGTGCAGCCACAAACAGACCAAGGCCCAATCCGGTGATAAGCGACTTTCCGACGCCATCGATACCCGCCATGATAAAGATGTGCCGCATCATCCCGGCCACCAAAATCGCCATCACAAAGGCTACAATATAGGGAATGGGGTCACTGGAGTTCTCTGGCCGCCCGTCTTCACCAACCGCCACGCCGGTCGCTGCCATCCATGGCTTTGCCAGCGACATATACCAAATCGTTCCAAATACATAGGCGGCAACGGCAGCCGCTAAAACTGATAGAATTCCCATTGGGTTTCCCCTCCTGTTCGACATTTCTTTAACAGGAGTATGACTTCAGCCCTGATCGCCCGCAAGCTCCAGTACAATCTGCCACTCTTCGTCGGTCACAGGTTGGACAGAAAGGCGGGTGTTGTTGACCAAAACCATATCAGCCAACCGCGGGTCATCTTTGCACATCTGCAACGTGACCGGGTGTGGCAGGGGGCGCACGGCCTTGATGTCCACGCACTCCCAACGGTCGTCATCCGTGGTGCTGTCGGGATGGGCTTTGGCGCAGACCTCGATAATCCCAACAATTTCTTTGTCTTTTTGCGAGTGGTAAAAGAACCCAAGATCGCCCACTTTCATGCTGCGCATGTGGTTGCGCGCTTGATAGTTGCGCACCCCATCCCATTCTTCGCCCACCTCACCTTTGGCAACTTGCTGATCCCAACTCCAGGTCGAGACCTCGGATTTGAACAGCCAGCGGGTCATCCGATCACCCGATTCCATTGCTCAATGCGCACGTCCGAGAACAAGCCAGCCTTGGCATAAGGGTCTTCTGTGGCCCAAGCCTGTGCGGCGGCCATGTCTTCGACATCAAGAATAACCAGCGATCCATACATCATCCCGTCTGCGTTCAGAAACGGGCCCGCCTGCACAACGTTGGTGGCTTTTAAATAAGCAACATGCGCGTCTCGGTTGGCTTTTCGGGTCTCAATCGCCCCGTCTTTGTCGGTGCAGATCACGGATACCAGCATATCATTCCTCCTTCAGGGGACGGGCCAACAGGGCCATGGTCGCTTCTTTAATGGTCAGGTGCTTATCAAGAACGGCCACAACCATATTGGCAATAGGCATGTCCAAATTCAGCTTCTTTGCAAGGGATGAGACGGCTTTGGCCGTGGCTTTGCCTTCAATCGTGGTTCCCTCCGGAAGGGTGTCACCGCGCCCCAAGGCCAGTCCAAATGCAAAATTCCGTGATTTCTCAGAGGTGCAGGTGAGCGACAGATCGCCAAAACCAGACAGTCCCGCTAAGGTTTCTGGCCGCGCACCCTGAGCAATCGCAAAGCGTTGCATCTCCGCGTATCCACGTGTCATCAATGCGGCGCGTGCACTTTCGCCAAGCCCGGCCCCGATGGCGATGCCGCAGGCGATTGCCACGACGTTTTTTAACGCTCCGCCAATCTCAACCCCTACCAGATCCGCTGACCGGTAAAGCCTGAGGTTGCTTGTCGAAAGGATCTGCTGAAGACCCTCTCCATCTTCGACCGCTAGGGTCAAAGCTGTTGGCAGGCCGGCTGCGATATCCACTGCAAAGCTTGGCCCCGAAAGGATCGCGGGGGTTGCGTCGGGAACGTGCCGGCGGATGATCTCCGCTGACCCCAGCCCGGTTTCCAGATCAATCCCTTTGCAACAAGCCACCAGCGTTTTGCCGGTTAGTAGCGCGGCATTTTCGCCCAAAAACTGTGAGAGCTTTTGCATGGGGGTGGCCAGTAAGATCACCTCAGTTGCGCAGGCGGCGGGCAGATCGCGGGCCACTTTCAGGCTGTCTGGAAAGCGATGCCCCGGCAAGCGTCGGGTATTTTCTCGTACGGTTGCCATGTCTTCGGGCGCGCGCGCCCACAGCAGTACATCGCGCCCGTCCCGAGCGATAGAGATCGCCAAAGCGGTTCCAAAAGCGCCTGCTCCAAGGACTGAAATTGTCATGCTTTGGCTCCTTTTTTACCAGACCCCAACATAGCGGGGGCAGTGCGGTCAAGGGGCCAGCGAGGGCGGGCGGCCAGAGACATGTCATCCTGCGCGCCAAGACGGAACCGCTCCATCCCTGCCCAGGCAATCATCGCGGCATTGTCAGTGCAAAGATGCATGGGAGGGGCGAGAAATGCGACACCAAGATCTTCACATAATGTCTCTAATCCAACTCTTAGAGCCTTATTTGCGGCCACGCCGCCGGCCACGGCCATGGTCGGCTCCGCGGGCATGAGGGTCAGGTATTCGATCAGCGCACGGCGTGATTTTTCGATCAAGACATCGCGCACGGCAGCCTGAAATCCGGCACATAAGTCCGTGCGATCGGTACGGCGCAAGCCACCATGTTCAGCCACTTGGCGATCCCGTTCGCGCAGCAGCGCAGTCTTAAGGCCAGAAAAACTCATGTCACATCCTGGTCGATCCAAAAGCGGGCGTGGGAACCGAAACCGTTTCTCATCCCCGCGCGCGGCTTCCGCCTCAACAGAGGGCCCTCCGGGTTGCGGCAGCCCCAACAGCTTTGCGGTTTTATCAAAGGCTTCACCGGGGGCATCGTCGATGGTGCCGCCCAGACGGGTGAATTCTTCTGGCCCTTTGGCGATCAAAAATTGGCAATGCCCGCCGGACACTAAAAGCATCAAATAGGGAAAGGTGGCTTGATCCGTGAGCCGGGGGGTCAGGGCGTGGCCGGCCAGATGGTTGACGCCTACCAACGGAAGGCCGGATCCAGCGGACAGCCCTTTTGCACACATGACACCGGCCAGAACGCCACCAATCAAACCGGGCCCTGCGGTCACCGCGATGGCGTCCAGATCGGTTAGCTTAAGATCAGAGGCGTCCAATGCCTCCTCCACACAAAGATCCAGTTTTTCGGTATGCGCACGCGCGGCAATTTCCGGCACCACACCACCAAAATCAGCGTGCAGGTCGGTTTGTCCGGCGACAACGGTGGCCAGAATTTCCGGAGTTTTCCCCGGCGTGTGGCGTACAACCGCGGCGGCGGTGTCGTCACAAGAGCTTTCCAGCCCAAGAAATGTCAGCGTTTTGGTCATGTGGGTTCTGTTGCGATAAATTCTTTGTCGGGGTAACACCCGAAGATAGATGAGACAACAGGTCTGCCAAAATCATGACTGCTAAAGTGGTGCTTACACGTCCAGAGAACAGCTCGCGTCAGGTGCTTGCGGCGTGTGAGGCGGCGTTTGGTAAGGCGGTTATGGCGGAGTTTTCTCCGATTTTACGCATTATTCCTGTGGGCGCATGGCCGGATTTGACGGCGTTTCAGGCTGTTCTCCTGTCCTCGGCACATGGGGTTCAGGGGCGCCTGGACGGGTTGCGCGCCTATTGTGTTGGCAATCGTACGGCGATGGCGGCGGAAGGGGCTGGGGCGAAGGTTGTCATGATCGCGCGGGATGCGGACCATCTGCCGGATGATATTCCTGAACGCCCGATGGTGTATCTACGCGGAGCCCATGTCAGCACCGATCTTGCGACCCGGTATGGGTGTTCCGAGAAAATTGTTTATGATCAACACTCTATTCCATTGACGAAAGCCGCCTTAAATGTCCTGACTGGGGAGAAGCACGTAATCCTTCCCCTTTTCTCGTCACGCTCCGCGCGTTTGATTGCAAAAGAAGTGGCGCAACTTGGACAAAGGGTTCACATCATTGCGATGAGTGCGGCCATCGCAGAGGCTTGGGGAACGGTTTATACCGGTCCAATGCCTGATCCATCGGTTGAAATCTGCGCTGAACCGATACAGATCGAGATGGTGGGCAGGATTGTCGCATCCCTTCAAAGCCTCTCAGGGGGTAAGACAGGGTAAGTTCGCTTGAGGGCCCGACGGGGCCAAGCTAGTCTGTGTGGCGCGATTGCCGCGTGATTTAAGGTGAGATTCGAAAGGTTTTGACATTGGCCAATACCCGAAAACCCGCAAAAGGGCAGGCTCCGAAGGTTGAAAAGACCTTAGAAGACGCTGTCGTGAGTGACAAAAAAGATACCGCTCCGACCGGACCTGGATCTGAAAAGGGTGCAAATACGAGTGCGAAATCTGCCAAAGCTTCGGCTGTAAAAACGCCGCCGCCGACGGCAAAACCCGTTGAAAAATCACCAAAAAGCGGTGCGAAACTCGCAACTCCACAAAAAGCGGCAACCGCAAAAGTGGCGACACAACCTTCATCGGTTGAAACGGATGTGTCAAAAGGCAAAACCAGCGTGATGGATGCAAAACCTGCCGACAAATCTGTGCCTAAAGACGATGCTGGTATTGAACGTGAAGCGACCTCGGGTGCCGCCCAGGCATCAAAAACACCCCCGACCGCGTCGCCCGTCGCG
>DDMF01000080.1:67206-70221 GCA_002340515.1 Rhodobacteraceae bacterium UBA2553
GCGGCGGCGGCCTTGGCTGAAACCCCACGTCGTGGCGGGTTTGTGCCGATGCTTTTGGGCGGTGTACTTGCAGCAACGCTTGGATTTGGGGCAGCACGTTATCCTGATCAGTGGCCGTTTGTGACAGGTTCTGTTGAGGATCCGATTGCCGCTGAGTTGGCTGTTTTAACTGACCGCCTGACTTCCCTTGAAAGCCAAGGTGCCGGGCAAGACGAGGCGCTGGCGGCTCTCAAAAATGATGACAGCCTTGCAAATGCGCGCGGTGAGATCACGGGTGAATTTGCTCAGTTGCGCACCCAGCTTGAGACCATGAATACCGCGATGACTGATCTGGAAAACCGTCTGCACACAGTTGAAAAGCTCCCACAAGGGTCGGGCATGGAAGCGGCCGCCGCTGCAGCCACCGCCTATGAGCGGGAATTGCAACAGATGCGCGAGATGCTGGACCAGGAGCTCGCGAAAATCTCCAGTGCCAAAGAAGATGCCGCCACACTTGAGGTGAGCGCTGCCGAGGCTGCGAAAGCGGCCGGCGCGCGGGCGGCTTTGGCGCGTGTCTTGGCGGCTATTGATACCGGTCGCCCCTATGGTGATGCACTGTTTGATTTGACCGAACAGGCTGGTGTTGAGGCTCCCACGGCCTTGGCCGCCCATGCGGACACAGGTGTCATGACGTTATCTGCGCTTCAATCCACGTTCCCAGAAGCAGCGCGGGCGGCATTGGATGCCTCGGTTCGGGCCGCTGTGGCCGCCGGTGAGATGGACCGCGTATCAGCCTTTGTGCGCTTGCAATTGGGAACACGGTCGTTGGAGCCCAAGGACGGGACGGATGCAGATGCGATCCTGTCGCGTGCCGAAGCGGCGTTGAAGACGGGGCAGCTTCATGTGGCTTTGACCGAATTGGCGGTGCTGCCAGATGCGGGGAAACCCGCGCTCGAAGGGTGGGTTGCTGACGCCGCTGCCCGCAAAGATGCGCTTGCTGCTGGCGATGCGCTTGCCCAGCTTGTAAACAAAAACTAAGGACGCGCCGATGCTTTGGTCTCTTTTCAAGATTATCCTTTTCGTCGCAGTCATCGCGGGGCTGGCCATGGGTGCAGGCGCGTTGATGGAGCTGGAAGGCGGAATTCGTGTGGCTGTGGCCGGGGTTGAACTGAACCTTGGGCCGTTGCAGGCGGTGATTGTTTTTGCGGTGTTGATTGTTGTGGTCTGGCTGCTGATTGTGTTGTTTGGATTGCTGCGCGCAGTGGTGCGGTTTCTGAATGGGGATGAGACAGCAATTTCGCGCTATTTCGACCGCTCGCGCGAGAAAAAGGGTTATGAGGCGCTGGCGGATGGCATGATGGCACTGGCATCGGGGGAAAGCTCAACCGCGATGGCCAAAGCATCGCGCGCCGAGAAATATCTGCGTCGACCTGAGCTGACAAACCTATTGACTGCGCAGGCTGCAGAAATGTCTGGCGACACGCGCAAAGCGACCCAAGTATACAAGAAACTTCTGTCGGATGAGCGGACCCAATTTGTGGGTGTGCGCGGATTGATGAAGCAAAAACTGGAAGAGGGCGACACTGAGACCGCTATGCGGTTGGCGGAAAAAGCCCTAGCGCTGAAACCACGCCATGTGGACACTCAAGATGCATTGTTGGGCCTTCAGGCACAGAAAAGCGATTGGGCTGGCGCGCGAAAAACACTCGCGGCGAAGCTGAAATATGGGGGCCTTCCGCGTGATGTGCATAAACGGCGCGATGCGGTTCTGGCGTTGTCCGAAGCCAAAGGGATCTTTGACGAAGGCAAAAGCGTAGAGGCGCGTGAGGCCGCGATTGAGGCCAACCGCCTGTCCCCTGATCTGGTGCCTGCGGCCGTGATGGCCGCGCGTGGATATATCGACGAGGATAAGCCACGTTATGCGGCGCGTGTTTTGACCAAAGCTTGGGTTGCGCAACCCCATCCCGATTTGGCCGCGGTTTTTGCAGATATTGCCCCGGATGAGGAGCCAAAAGCGCGCATCGCCCGATTCCGTGCATTGACCAAGCATCGTGAAGGCGACGCAGAAACGCGGATGTTGGTGACAGAGCTGAACATCGCAGCGGGCGATTATGTGGCGGCGCGTAAGGCGTTGGGCAACTTGCCAGACAGCGCGCCTTCGCAGCGCGCTTTGACGTTGCTGGCCGCGATCGAGCGGGGCGAAGGGTCAGATGACAAAACAGTGCGTGCGCTTTTGGCCCGTGCCGTAACCGCCCCACGAGGCCCCCAATGGGTATGTGAAAACTGTAAGCATATTCATGCAAATTGGGCGCCAGTCTGCGATAATTGCGGTGGGTTTGACACGCTGTCCTGGACCAAGGCACCCGAGGCCGAAGGTCAAATGGCCGGCGGTGCTGAGATGCTGCCTTTGATTGTCGGAGAAGATGCCCCGAGCGAGACTGAACGGGATCTCACCGTCGATGACCAAGGCACGGCATCGGATGATCTGGAAATGCTTGATGAGCCACTGGACGGAGAAGTGGTGGCAACACCCTCTGATCATATCAGCAATGAAAAGCGCTGATTTTGGGACTACCCATGGGCGCGGGACGGTGCTAAAGACCCGCGCAGAAATATAGCAGTGCCTCAATAGCTCAGATGGTAGAGCAGGTCCTTCGTAAGGACAAGGTCGGGGGTTCGAGTCCCTCTTGAGGCACCACAAAATCCCCATAAGATATTGTAATTAAACGAAAAACTGTTTCACGGGGGTCGAACCGTAGAACAAATCGTTGAACAATTCCGTCAAATACACCTTCAAAAAATCTGGCATCTATTACTTTATTCGAAGGGTGCCTAAGCATCTTATTGATCATTACATAACTGAAAAGATTAGCTTTTCTCTGAGAACGAAATCAGAAGACATAGCGAAAAAGCGAGCGCAGAAATTTGCTGAACAACTGGATGATCAGTGGTTTGCAATAGGCATCAATAATGACCCCACTTTTAGTCGTTATCTGTGTGCACCAAGGCTTACGCAAACACACGAACCACCAGCAA
>DDMF01000067.1:0-474 GCA_002340515.1 Rhodobacteraceae bacterium UBA2553
CGCCCGCGGGTATGATTTTTGAAAATGGCGCGCGGGCTGTCGGTGCGGCTGTTGTGCCCGCAGGCGTCGGCCAGACCGAACTTCAGGTGCGGGCGGCCGCTGACATTGGCACCACGGCCTATGCCGGTACGCCGGATTACCTCAAGATCATCCTTGATCGCGCGGATGCTGATGGCATCAAGCTGAAGATCACCAAAGCAGCCGTTGGTGGCGGGGCCTTGTTCCCGTCTTTGCGTCAGGAATACGCAGATCGCGGCATCATGTGCCTGCAAAGCTATGCCACCGCAGATCTTGGCAATGTGGCCTACGAGTCGGCGGCCATGGAAGGGATGATCATCGACGAAGGCGTGATCGTCGAAATCGTGCGCCCCGGCACAGGTGACCCCGTCGCCCCCGGTGAAGTTGGCGAAGTGGTTGTGACCACGCTCAATCCCGACTATCCGCTGATCCGTTTTGCAACCGGCGATTTGTCGG
>DDMF01000067.1:481-9675 GCA_002340515.1 Rhodobacteraceae bacterium UBA2553
CTGTGGCCGCACCAATATGCGGATCAAAGGCTGGATGGGGCGCGCGGATCAAACCGCTAAGATCAAGGGCATGTTTGTGCGCCCGGAGCAGGTTGCAGATTTTGTTGCCAAGCATGGGGATGTGGCCAAAGCACGTGTCATCGCGTCTCGCGAAGGCGAAATGGATGCGATGACCGTGCAAATCGAAACCGATGCAACCGATCCGGCGCCTTATGCCAAGTCGATTGTTGAGACGCTGAAACTTAAAGGTAAGATTGAAATCGTTGCCAAGGGCAGCCTGCCCAACGACGGCAAGGTGATCGACGACCAACGCGTCTATGACTGACCCTTTCAGGGTATCTTCCTCCTGAGGGAAAGGGCCGGGGGCAACCCTGGCCTTTTCTTTTTGACTGGTCCAAAAATGAGCACTCTCAAGACATAAAAAAAGCCGCCCCGAAGGACGGCCTTTTCAAAATTCGCTAGGCTGATGCCCTAGCCCGAAGGGATTAACCTTGACGGGCTTTGAAGCGGCGCTGTGTTTTGTTGATTACATAAACACGGCCCTTACGGCGCACAACGCGACAATCGCGGTGGCGGTTTTTCAGCGAGCGGAGTGAGTTACGAACTTTCATGTCCATCTCCTTCTACGCGGCGCTGCGGTTGCGCCTAAACTTCATTTTATCTGCGCCATTGGTTCTGGGTTTCCCCTTTGCCTGGCACAGACGGTTCATGGTGGGCGATACTGGGATCGAACCAGTGACCCCTTCGATGTCAACGAAGTGCTCTACCGCTGAGCTAATCGCCCTAGAAATCTCATCCAAAACGCGCCATTTGGCACATCTCAAAAGACACAACGCGGGAAAGCCCGCGTCGGTCCCGTTCCTATAAAAGGAGTCGTGCCGCTGCGCAAGGGCTTTTGGTGAGAGAATTTATGCCTTTATATAGGACACAAGGAGCCCAGATGAGAAACGATCCCTATACGTTACGAAACCCAAAGGAAAGAAGCAGTAGTGTGGTCTTTGCATCGCCGCACTCCGGGCGGGCATATGGTTGGGATTTCTTGCAAAATTCGATTTTGGACGAACGGCTGATCCGCTCGTCGGAAGATGCTTATGTCGACAAACTGTTTCAGGCCGCCCCTGAACATGGTGCCCCGTTGTTGGCTGCAAATACGCCACGGGCTTTTGTGGATTTCAACCGGGGCGCAGAAGAGCTTGACCCCGCCTTGGTGCGGGGGATGCGCCGGCCTGCATTGAACGCGCGGATCTCTGCGGGGCTGGGTGTTATTCCGCGTGTTGTGGCCGGGGGGCGCGCAATTTACCATGGTAAGATGTCGATGTCCGAAGCGCAGGCACGGTTGAACGACACTTGGTTTCCCTATCACAACCAATTGCAGACCTTGCTGGATCAAAGCCATCATGCATTTGGCGAGGCAATTTTAATTGACTGCCATTCCATGCCGCATGAGGCGCTGCGAAATGTGATGCTGCCACAGGGCCGCCCTGAGATTGTGTTGGGCGATCGCCACGGTGCATCGGCTTCGTCGGGCATTGTGGGCGGGATAGAGAAGGCATTTCAGAGGGCGGGTTTTATTGTCGCGCGCAACATCCCATTTGCGGGGGCATTTGTGACACAGCATTATGGCCGTCCGTCGCGACAGCAGCATGTGATCCAGGTGGAAATTGACCGCTCTCTTTACATGAACGAAGCACAAATTCGCCCCAATGGTCAGTTCCATAACATTCAGTCGCGACTTGCTGAAGCAATTCAGGAGATTTGCGACATTGGGCGCACCAGCGAAAGCCTTGCAGCCGAATAGACATACGTGTCAGCCGGGCGCGCAACTGTGTGCGGATGTTAGGTCCAATCACCGCCTGAGCGCGCGACCTTTCACGATCAGGTCCTTGCCGAATTTCGCGCGGATCTTATCCGTCGCCTGTTCCGCCGCGCGCCGTTTGGCTGCATTCGGATCAAGCAGGTCGTCGGTCAAATCAGCCCCTTCTGCGTTGACCAGATCACTGATCCCAACACCGATGAGGCGAAAAGGCCCTTCGCTTAGCGCACGATCAAGCATTGGATGGGCGGTGCGGTAAATCCGATCCGCAGATTGCGTGCTGTCCCCCAAACTGACCCGCCGGGTAAGCCCGGCATGATTGGTGCGCTTCAGCTTTAATGTCACCACGCGTCCGGCCATGTTCTTGGCTTTTGCCCGATCGGAAACCTGCTCAGACAGGCGCCAAAGGTGGCCGTCCAGAATTTCGGCGTTTTGTGTATCCTCGAAGAATGTGGTTTCCTTGGAGATCGATTTTACCGGGGCGTGGGCGGACACACGGCGATGGTCTTGGCCACGCGCGAGATGGTACAGGCGTTCCCCCATCCCGCCAAATCGCGCCACCAGATCCACCTGTTCCCAGCGCAGCAAGTCTGAAAAGGTTCTGATACCAGCGCGGTCCAGCTGTGCTTGCCCGGCGGGCCCCACCCCCCAGATCATACGCACCGGTTTATCGTGCAAAAACGCTCCGGTTTCGGCCTTGCCAATCACTGAAAACCCCTGTGGCTTGTCGAGGTCAGAGGCGACCTTTGCCAAAAATTTATTGTGCGAAAGGCCAATTGATCCGGTCAGGCCCAGCTCGTCTTTCATACGCTTGACCAGCCCCGCCAGCATCACCGCAGGGGGCACGCCGTGCAGGCGCTGGGTTCCAGTCATATCCAGAAACGCTTCGTCCAAGGATAAGGGTTCAATGGCCGGGGTCAGCTCATCCATCATCGCGCGGATTTGTTTTGAGACTGCTGCATAATGGTCTCCGCGCGGCCTGATCACCACGGCGTCTGGGCACAGCTTGAGCGCCTGAAACATTGGCATTGCGGATTTCACCCCGCGAATGCGCGCCACATAACATGCGGTGGAGACAACCCCCCGATGTCCGCCGCCGATGATCACGGGCTTGTCCTGAAGCTCCGGGTTGTCGCGTTTTTCAACAGAGGCATAGAAGGCATCACAATCCATGTGGGCAATGGTGAGATCAAACAATTCGGGATGGGAACTTACGCGTGGACTATGACAGGCCGGGCAACGACGACCGGCTTCAAATTGGGTCAAACATGAACGGCATAATGCGGGCATAAAAGCAGTTTACCCTATCTCAGGAGGGGCCAAAAGAGGCGCAGGATACATGCAATGCCGAGTTGAAAAAAGCGACTTTAGCCGCCATATGTAAGGGAAATCTCTTTCATTAATGCATGAGGGCCTATCATGAACGACCTACCTTTTTCGCTGAGCGGTGGCAATATTGTGCTTCTGGCTCTGGCCATATTCTTGATTCTGACTGTTCTGAAGGGCGTGAAGATCGTTCCGCAAAGTCAAAAGTTTGTTGTTGAACGGTTCGGCCGTCTGCAAACGGTTATGGGACCGGGGATCAACTTTATCGTGCCGTTTCTGGACGTGGTGCGCCACAAGGTTTCGGTTTTGGAGCGTCAGCTGCCCACGAATTCGCAGGATGCAATCACCTCCGATAACGTGTTGGTGCAAGTCGATACCTCGGTGTTTTACCGCATTCTCGAACCTGAAAAGACGGTGTACCGGATCCGTGATGTGGACGCTGCGATTGCAACCACGGTTGCGGGCATCGTGCGCTCCGGTATTGGTGAGATGGAACTTGATGAGGTGCAATCAAACCGCCAGCAACTGATTTCCAAGATCAAAGCGCAAGTGGCTGAAGCCGTGGACGATTGGGGTATTGAAGTGACACGCGCTGAAATCCTCGACGTGAATTTGGACACGGCTACACGTGAAGCAATGTTGCAGCAATTGAACGCGGAACGGGCGCGTCGTGCGCAAGTGACTGAGGCCGAAGGACGTCGTCGCGCTGTTGAACTGGGCGCAGATGCGGACCTTTACGCGGCACAAAAAGCAGCCGAAGCGCGTCGTGTTTCGGCAGATGCAGAGGCTTATGCGACAGAGGTTGTGGCCAAGGCTATCCATCTGCACGGCATTGAAGCCGCACAATATCAAGTGGCGCTGAAGCAGGTTGAGGCGTTGGTCCAGGTTGGTAAAGGCGAAGGTAAGCAAACGGTGTTGTTGCCGTCCAACGCTCTGGATGCCTTTGGTGACGCCTTTAGTATGCTCAAAGGAAAATCATGATGGAACAGGTAATGGACACATCTGGCCTTTGGTCTGAATGGTGGCTTTGGGCGGCCTTTGCGATCGGTTTGGTGATTTTTGAAATCTTCGCACCGGGATTTGTGTTTTTGGGCTTTGCTGTTGGGGCCGCTGTTGTTGCAATCCTTGCTCTGCTTGGGCTGACACCGTCCTTGCCGTGGATGCTGGTGATTTTTGGTTGTGTTTCCATCGCCGCTTGGCTCGGAATGCGCAGTGTCATCGGTGTGCGCACCGGGCAGACCAAGCATTTTGATAGCGACATCAACGAGAATTAGAACATCACATTATGGGCGAGGGGCTAGTCATCCCCTTTCCCAAAGAGGTAAGGCATCGTGGTTTGCATGGCTTCGCCTTTCAGCAACCACGATAGACCAAAGGCCCAGACCGCCACGCTTTCGGCCCAAAATGTGAAATGCCATTGCGTGTCCCAGTGATGGCTTACGTCGGTAAACCCCAGCTTCATCACACCGATTGCCCCGACCATCGCAAAAATCACCCAGCCGAAAATCTGGTAACAGAGGTTGCGGCGTTGTTTGAACAGAGATTTGTTTGGGCGCGTGCAGCGGGTGAAAACGCGTTGTGACATGATACCCAAGCTGAGCAGAAACAACCCTGCCGCCGTCAAATGAATCGCGGCCTGTGTGGTGTCCGCTGTTGTTGGGATCAGGCGATCAAAAAGCGTTGGGGGGTGCGCGCACGCGCCTTGCGTGCAAAGGGACGGCACAAAAGTCATAACCAACACGCTTGCCCCCGCCAAACCAGAGACGCGCCGATCTGTCAGGATCTCGTTTGGCTGGGGCGGATAGCCTTCATAGGCCAGCAAAAACAGCCCAACCCCGGCGGCGGCGGACACAAACACCTCGCGCAACTCTGAAAAGAAGAATTCCGAGATGGAGTTTTCCATTGGGACGCCTGCCAGTTGAACGCCCAGTAAAAGAGCAAACGGCAATCCGACACCGATTGCGCCAATGCCGCGGCGCAAGCGCATCATTGTGGCGCGAACTGGGTCTGGATTTACGGGCATGGGGCCTCCGGTTTCTCACAAATTTCGCACGTAGGACTTGTTCAAGCGTAAGTGTGGCGTGCGTTCTTGTCATGTTCCGGGGATTTGGGCGTGCGCGCAAGGCCGTTGAGAAGGCGAAGCTGCGGGCTTAAAGCGCTGCAAGCTCCGCCAATATCGCTTGTACCGCAGTGCGCGGATTAGGTGCCTGATAAACCGGGCGCCCAACCACAATGTGGTCGGCCCCATCCGCAATCGCATTGGCAGGCGTGGCGATACGTTTTTGATCGCCGAGATCTGCCCCCGCCGGGCGCACGCCGGGTGTGACGATCAGCTTTCCCTTGGCCTCGGGCAGGGCGCGGATCAAGGCCGCCTCTTGTGGTGACGCGATCACGCCATCCGCACCGGCGGCCATGGCATTGGCGGCACGTTCGAGCACGAGATCCTGAACATCACCGGGTTTGTAGCAAGACGCATCGAGATCAACCCGGTCAAGTGACGTCAGGATTGTGACCGCGAGGATTTTCAGGTCTTTGCCCCCCTTACCCTCTTGGGCGGCGCGCACCACATGCGGGTCGCCATGTACGGTCAGAAAATCGAGATTGAATTGGGACAGGCCGCGAACGGCGGCTTCGACCGTGTTGCCGATATCGAACAGCTTCATGTCGAGAAAGATTTTTTTACCGTATTCATCTTTCAATTCATTGGCCAAAGCCAACCCGCCACTTGTCAGCATCCCAAGACCAATTTTGTAAAAGCTGACCGTATCGCCCAGATCCTGGGCCAGTTTCAGGCCATCCAAGGCACCTGGCACATCCAGGGCAACAATCAGGCGGTCATCGGAATGGGGGGTGGCGGTCATGATCAGCTCCTATAGGTCGTTGCCATGTCCTAACGGGAGGGATTTGCAAAGGCAAATGCGGAAACGCTCTGCACAGGGGGCTATCCGCCCGCGACGGTGATGTTTTCGTGACGAAAGGCGTCGTTTTCACATAAGGACATGTAGTCAGGTAATCGGCGTGCCTGACGCAGCGCCTCGCGGGCTAGGGCGGTGACCTGTTCGGCATGGGCCAGCGAGGAGGCACCGGGAACACGGCATAAAAACTGCGCGTTCACAGAATGAGCTGTCAGCTCCTCATCATTGATTTTCATCGATACTGAACCGCTGATGCGGCCAAGACTTTCGTCGAAAGACAGGTTCGATAATGATATACTTGATACATACATAGGGACCTCGCAGGGGCCACATTCTCAGGAGAGAGAGTAGTGGAAAAGGGTAAATTCATTCTTTCATTCCCCCCACCGGCTTGCCCCTTGCGGTTACGGTGCAGTGTTCCCATTTATGAGTTAAGGCCCGTCAGGGATGTGCTGCAAAAGTGGGCATCCGATATATGGGCGCTTTGAAAAGGAGATTGATATGGATGTATCGAAGTTCACCGAACGGTCGCGTGGGTTCATTCAAGCTGCGCAAACGATTGCGATGCGTGAAAATCACCAGCGTTTGGTTCCCGAACATATTCTAAAGGCCCTTCTGGATGACGAGGAAGGGATGAGTGCAAACTTGATCCGTAAGGCGGGTGGCAAGCCAGAAGATGTGCGTGTGGCACTGGATGAGCGTTTGGCAAAATTGCCAAAGGTATCGGGTGATGGCGCGCAAGTTTATATGGACAATTCAATTGCTGCGGTTGTTGATGAAGCAGGCAAAATTGCCAAGCAATCTGGCGATAGTTTCGTTCCTGTGGAACGTCTTTTGACAGCACTTGCGGTTGTGAAATCCAAGGCGAAAGAGGCTTTGGAAGCTGGCGGTGTTGACGCCAAAAAACTGAACGCCGCGATCAACGATTTGCGTCAGGGTCGTACCGCTGACAGTGCGTCGGCTGAAGACAGCTATGAGGCGCTGAACAAATACGCGCAGGATCTGACTGAGGCCGCCCGTGCGGGCAAAATTGACCCGATCATTGGGCGGGACGAAGAAATTCGCCGCGCCATGCAGGTCTTGTCGCGTCGGACCAAAAACAACCCCGTTTTGATCGGCGAACCCGGTGTCGGGAAAACCGCCATCGCCGAAGGGCTAGCGTTGCGCATCGTGAATGGCGATGTGCCGGAAAGCCTGCGCAACAAACGTCTGTTGGCACTTGATATGGGGTCGCTGATTGCCGGTGCGAAATACCGTGGCGAGTTTGAAGAGCGTCTGAAGGCTGTGCTGAATGAGGTGACCTCTGCCGCCGGTGAAATCATCCTCTTTATTGATGAGATGCACACGCTGGTTGGGGCCGGGAAATCGGATGGGGCAATGGATGCCGCCAACCTGATCAAACCGGCGCTCGCGCGCGGGGAGCTTCACTGTGTGGGTGCGACCACGCTGGATGAATACCGCAAATACGTTGAAAAAGACGCAGCACTTGCGCGTCGTTTCCAACCGATTTTGGTGCAAGAACCAACTGTCGAAGACACGATTTCGATCCTGCGAGGCATTAAAGAGAAATACGAACTCCACCACGGGGTGCGCATTTCCGACAGTGCCTTGGTGTCGGCGGCCACGCTAAGCCACCGTTATATCACTGATCGGTTTTTGCCAGACAAAGCCATCGACCTTGTCGATGAGGCGGCTAGCCGCTTGCGTATGGAAGTGGACAGTAAGCCAGAAGAACTGGATGCGCTGGACCGCCAAATCCTGCAGATGCAGATTGAGGCCGAAGCCTTGCGGCTTGAGGATGACAAAGCCTCGGTTGATCGTTTGGGGAAACTGGAAACCGAGCTTTCGGACCTTCAGGAAAAATCGGCGTCGATGACGGCCAAATGGCAAGCTGAGCGTGATATGCTTGAAGGCGCGCGCGAGCTAAAAGGACACCTTGATCGTGCCCGTGCCGAGCTGGATATCGCAAAGCGCGACGGCAATCTTGCTCGTGCCGGCGAGCTGTCTTACGGCATTATTCCCGAGCTTGAGAAAAAGCTGGAAGACGCTGAACATGCCGAAGGTGAGATGATGGTTGAAGAGGCCGTTCGCCCCGAACAGATCGCCTCGGTTGTGGAGCGGTGGACAGGCATCCCAACCTCGAAAATGTTGGAAGGCGAGCGTGAAAAACTGCTGCGGATGGAGGACGACCTGCACCGTCGTGTGATTGGTCAGCATTCTGCCGTGCGGGCGTTGTCTAACGCAGTACGTCGTGCGCGGGCGGGTCTGAATGATGAGAACTGTCCATTGGGCAGCTTCCTCTTTCTCGGACCAACGGGTGTTGGGAAAACTGAGTTGACCAAAGCCGTGGCGGAGTTCCTCTTTGACGATGACAGCGCGATGGTGCGCATTGATATGTCGGAATTCATGGAGAAGCACGCAGTGGCGCGTCTGATCGGTGCCCCTCCCGGTTATGTCGGTTATGACGAGGGTGGTGTGTTGACCGAAGCGGTGCGTCGTCGCCCGTATCAGGTGGTGTTGTTTGACGAGGTTGAAAAAGCGCACCCGGATGTGTTCAACGTGCTGTTGCAGGTGTTGGATGATGGAGTGCTGACCGATGGTCAGGGGCGCACGGTTGATTTCAAGCAAACGCTGATCATCCTAACCTCCAACCTTGGGGCGCAAGCGCTGAGCCAGTTGCCGGACGGGGCCGATGCCTCGGATGCACGACGGGATGTGATGGATGCAGTGCGCGCCCATTTCCGTCCAGAATTTCTGAATCGTCTGGATGAAACGATCATCTTTGATCGGTTAGGGCGTGAGGATATGGACGGCATCGTTGATATTCAGCTGGCGCGATTGGGCAAACGGTTGGCGCGGCGCAATATTACCATGAGCTTGGATGATGGCGCGAAAAAATGGCTGGCCGATGAAGGCTATGATCCGGTCTTTGGGGCGCGACCACTAAAGCGGGTCATCCAACGCGCGCTTCAGGATCAACTGGCTGAGCTTTTGCTGGCCGGGGATCTGATGGATGGAGATGTGATTGCTGTCAGCGCGGGGCTCGAAGGGCTGATCATCGGTGATCGTGTTGGCAATACCAACCGTCAGCCACCCGAAGACGCCGTGGTACATTAACCCAAAACAACATAGGCCCCCGC
>DDMF01000067.1:9694-11603 GCA_002340515.1 Rhodobacteraceae bacterium UBA2553
CCGATTTTGTCGGCGGGGGCCTTTTTTGTGCGGTGGGATTTACCGAAGCTTACATTTCGGCGGGGATCAACCCTGCTTCTTGCGCAGCTGCGAGTTCGGCTGCGTCCAATGCGCCGCTGTCATCTGTATCTGCGGCAGAGAAAGTGTCGGTGCTGACATCTGGGTAAACCGCTGCCATTTCCTCCATCGTGACCATGCTGTCTTCGTTGGCATCCAGTTTGGTTTCAGCAACCAGCGCGCTTGCGCCGGCGATCAGCAGAAGCCCTGCGAGAGTAGGAATTTTCATAAGTTTGCTCCGTGAGTGGTGTACATTAATTGCGCCAAATATGTGACGCAGGGCTATCACCTCCATATTGCTGCGGGGGGATCACCCTCTTTTTGGATTGGCGCTGATTTGAGCGCGAGTTTGCGGGAATCTCATCACCCATACGGCGACTTTTCGCGGGGCCAAATCGGGGTGGCGGAAGGCTTCTGATCTATTCTGACAATTTGGGCGATGTTGCGCCGAAAAAGCGCGAACCTTGGCGGTGGGCCACATGTTGCTGCGCTGGGGCGGGTGAGGAATCACCATAACGCCGATTAAAGTGACCGATAGGCCCTGTGCGATCGGGGAATGCCGCATTTGCCGATCGAGAATGCCGGATGACGCGGATGAGTGACTTGCCTGCCTTTTACCGGCCGGTTGCACATTATATATAGGTGCTGTGCAATCTCCCGGAATGTCCCGCATCTGTCGGATGGTAATTCCATCGTTTTGGCCAGGGGGTATGGGAATGTTACAAAGCCCCAACGCGGACGTGAGTTGATGTGCTTTGGAAATTCCCCGCAGGTGCACTAGATCTTTTCTAACAGAAAGAAGAGGTGCCTTTTCATGGCTTATAAGTCCGCGCTGAAATATTCCGACATTACGCCCAAATCCGATTTCCTAAATCGCCGTCAACTGATGGGTGGTTTGGGGGCTGCGGCAGTAACGGCACTTGCAGGGCCGGGGTTTGCCGCGGGCAAATACTCGTCAGATGAAACCCCCAACAGTCTTGAGGACATCACGGCCTATAACAACTTTTATGAGTTTGGCACCGGCAAAGGGGATCCCGCCAAATATGCGGACCGTCTGACCGTTGATCCTTGGGCCGTTCAAATAGACGGTCTTGTGGATCGGCCGGGCAATTACGGGCTCGGTGACATCTTGGCCAAGATGACCATTGAGGAACGCATCTATCGCTTCCGCTGTGTCGAGGCCTGGTCGATGGTCATCCCTTGGAATGGGTTTGAGCTAAAGCAGCTTTTGGATCTGGCGGGTGTTCAGTCCGGCGCCAAATATGTGGCCTTTCAAACGCTGGTGCGCCCCGAAGAGATGCCCGGCGTATCCGGCCGTGGGATCGACTGGCCCTACCGCGAGGGTTTGCGGTTGGACGAGGCCATGCACCCGCTGTCGTTTATGGCGACGGGCCTTTACGGCGACGACCTTCCAAAACAAAACGGCGCGCCGCTGCGCTTGGTGGTGCCATGGAAATACGGCTTTAAGTCGATCAAATCGATTGTGCGCGTGACCCTGACCGATACCCAGCCTGAAACCACATGGAATATGTTGCAACCATCCGAGTACGGGTTTTATTCAAACGTGAACCCGCGCGTGGATCATCCACGTTGGTCGCAAGCCACGGAACGTAAGGTTGGCGGCGGGCTGTTTGCCAAGCGACAAGAGACGCTGATGTTCAATGGGTATGAAGAAGAGGTCGCCTCGCTTTATTCCGGCATGGACTTGAGAGCGAATTTTTAAGCCATGGTCGAACGCCAATCTCTCATAACCTGCCCCGATTGTGGGTTCGCTGTCAAAGAAGAGATGCCGGTGGATGCCTGCATGTTCTTTTATAAGTGTAAGGGGTGCGGAGTGAACCGCCCCCAGTTT
>DDMF01000061.1:0-1593 GCA_002340515.1 Rhodobacteraceae bacterium UBA2553
CCATGGCGCCGCGCAGCATCGCCTCGTGCCGTGCGCTGCCAATTTGATTAAGGATCACACCAGCAACCCGGACATCGGGATCATGTGTGGCAAATCCCGCCACCAATGGCGCCAAGGATTGCGCCATTCGTGCGCAATCGACCACCAACACAACCGGGAGGCTCAGAAGACGGGCAAGGTCCGCCGTGGCGCCTTTTCCAACCGGCGGGGCACCGTCAAAAAGCCCCATAGCCCCCTCGATGATCAACAGGTCATCGCCCGCATCATCACCGGTTGCCGCCAAGCTGCACAGGCGGTCCGGGGACATCGCCCAAGCGTCCAAATTCACACATTCACGCCCGCAAGCGGCGGCATGAAACCGTGGATCAATGTAATCGGGGCCAGATTTTGCCCCGCGCACGGCCACGCCCTGTTTAGACAAGGCGCGCAATATGCCAAGCGTAAGTGTGGTTTTGCCTGACCCGGAGGAGGGCGCCGCGATGATCAGACCGCGGGTGCTGGTGGGCGCGGGCATTACCGGTCCTCGGCGGGGCGTCCACGGCCCAATGGGTCGGTGTTGCGTGGGGCTTCACCGCGTGCAATGGCCTGCCAATCCAGCGCTTGGCGCATCATGGTCGCACGTCCGACACAGATGATGGCGGGTGGGCCGAAGCCTTCGGCCTCAGCGTTTTCGACACAAGTCGACAGCGTGGTTTCCAGCACGCGTTGTTCAGGTGTGGTGGCGTTTGATACAATGGCCACAGGTTCATCCTTGTCGCGCCCTGCCGCCAGCAGTGCGTCGCGAATCCGGTCCAGATGTTTCATGCCCATGTAGATCACAAGCACCTGAGATCCTTTGGAAATCGCGGCCCAGTCGAGCGAGCTTGGTGTATCACCTGACTGATCATGCCCGGTCACAAAGGTCACCGATTGGTTCACATCGCGGTGCGTTACGGGAATGCCCGCGTAGGCCAAGCCACCAATGCCGGCCGAAATGCCAGGAATGATGCGAATGGGAATGTCGTGCTGGACAAGGGTCTGACCTTCTTCGCCACCCCGTCCAAACACAAAGGGATCGCCGCCTTTCAGACGCAACACACGCTTTCCGGCGCGGGCAAAATCCACCAATTGCAGCGAGATATCTTTTTGGTTGGCAGACGGTTTGCCGCCGCGCTTGCCGGCGTAAACGATCTCTGCCTCCGGGCGGGCCCAGTCCAGAATGACCTTTTGCACCAAAGCGTCATAGACGATCACATCGGCATGACGCAGCGCATTCAGTGCGTGCAGCGTCAAAAGTCCGGGATCGCCGGGGCCTGCGCCCACCAGCCAAACCCAGCCGGGTTTGAACTCGGGCCAGTCAGAGGAGGGAAGCACGGGAAGAGAGAGAGATGTATCTTGCATGCTTGCCTTATAGGGTGCGTCGCGGGCTTGGGAAAGTCGAGTTGCGACATTTGAGGAAAAACCTGCGAAGTCATTGGGAGCATTGCGTCTGTTCTGGTCGCAAACGTTTGGCAAAGCGCGTGAAAGGGTGATTGGCGGCGGCCAGTCGCGGGGCTATAGTCGCCCGGATGACATCACCTGACGCCCCCCAATTGCGCCGTGGCTGGACCACAG
>DDMF01000061.1:1602-1897 GCA_002340515.1 Rhodobacteraceae bacterium UBA2553
GGCCTGTGCCGCCGCAGGGACTTGTGCGGCGATCGAGCGGTTGTGGGGGGGGGCATTTCCAGAACGCGTTGAAATTACATTGCCAAAAGGCGAAACCCCTGAATTCGCGTTGGAAATAACCCGTCACGGCGAGAACTGGGCCGAGGTGGGGGTGATCAAAGACGCGGGCGACGACCCGGATGTGACCCATGGTGCGCTCATCCTGTCGCGCGTCAGCATCGGCCAACCAGGGCAGGGCATTCGGTTTCTGGCGGGTGTGGGTGTGGGGATGGTCACCAAACCGGGGTTGCCGATC